>JAPOQG010000154.1 GCA_026710865.1 Acidimicrobiaceae bacterium | reverse complement strand
GTCGGCCAGCAGCAACGACCCTCGCATGTCGCCCGCCGCCAGCGCAAGCCCGTCCGCCGACCGGATATTCTCGATCGACCGGCGGAATTCCGGCTGCCGAAGCAGGATTTCGCGGCTTTCCGCCGTCGACACGTAGATAGGGGCCGTAAAATAGCTTTGGGAGGCATTGCATAGGTCGGCCAATTGAGTTGTGATTTCATAGGTGTTGACCTCCGAGCGCTTGGTTAGCGCGCCCATTACCGACGTGATTTCGAGTTCGGGGCGGTCGAGGGGCTCCATGAACCGAGTGGCCATGTGCAGCGTATGGCCCCAGGACATTCCGAACAGCTTGACATCCTCCCGCTGCAGAAATTTGGAAAGAAACTGGCCGAGCGCCGCTCCGAGTATCGCGTACAGGTTGAAATCGTCCCCCTGCAAGGGAGCAACCGTCGCGGATTCGAGGTTGAATCGCTCGCGCAAAACGCTTTCCAGCTCGACGCACGGCCCTAGCGGCGAATTGATCGACACCCTGACTATTCCCCGAGCTCTTGCCTCGCCAAGGGTGCGGTTGACTTTCAATCTAGTAATTCCGAACGATTCGGCCGCCTGGGCCTGGGTCATGCCCTGGATTTCGCAAGCCCACGCAAGCCTGACGAGAAGCAGCTCCTCGGAATTCAAGAATTCGGATTTCGGGCGCCGGCTAACCATGGGTTCCGCTTACTTGACGGCGCCCATCGTCAGACCGCGGACAAGCTGCTTCGATGCCAAAAGGGCGAAAATCAAGACCGGAACGACGATCAAGGTCGAGGTCGCCATGATCTTTCCGTAGGGAAGATTGTAGCCCTCCATGAACGAAACCGCCATGGCGGGAGCTGTCTTCGCGTCGTTGCGCGTAAGGATCAGCCCGAACATCAGCTCGTTCCATGAAAAAATGAACGCGAAGATCGCGGAAACCGCGACGCCCGGCATTGCGAGCGGCAGGCAGATCGAGCGCATGATGCGGAATTGCGACGCGCCTTCCAGCCTGGCGGCTTCATCCAAATCGTAGGGCACGCCGCGGAACTGGTCGGTAACGATCCAAATCACGATCGGAAGATTGAAGGTCAGATAGATCAGTATAAGAGTGATGTGCTTGTCCAGAAGCCCGAGATTTCGGGCGATGAGAAAGAATGGAAGCGCCAGAACGATCGGCGACACCATTCTGTTGGTTATGAACCAGAACCAGAGATCCCTCTTGCCGCGAAACTCGAAGCGGGCGAGCGCGAACGCCGCCGGCACTCCGAGCGCCAGCGCCAGCGCCGTCGTGCACACCGCGATGATCAGCGAATTGGCGAGCGTCTTGAATACGCCGTCCTCGAAAAGCGCCTCGCGGTAGTTTTCAATCGTCGGTTCGAAGAGCCAGGCCGGCGGCGCCTCGAGGGCGACGATGTGCGTCTTCAGCGACGTCGTTACCATCCAATAGAAGGGAAAAACGCATAGAAGCAGAATTGCTATCAGCACCGCGGCCTGGCCCCAAAGCGGCTTTCTCGGGCGACCGGCCATCCTAGACTTCCTTGTAGAAGACGCGGATATAAACCTGCGCCAGCACGATGGTTATAATGAGCAGTATGATCGCCTGGGCCGACGCGAGTCCCTGGTCGAAGCCCCTGAACCCAACCCGCTGAATCATGAGCGATATGAATTCCGTCGACGCGCCCGGGCCTCCTCTCGTCAGAGTGAAGACCATGTCGAAGAGCTTGAGAGTGTCGGCGGTGCGCAGAATAAGGATCGCAACCAGCCCCGGAACGAGGAACGGCAGCTGCACGTGCCTAAGGACGATCCACTTTTTCTTTGTTTCCAGCCGCGCGGCTTCTTCTACTTCGCCGGGCACCATGGTTAGTCCGGCCAGAAGAACCAGGGCGACGAAGGGGGTCCACTGCCAGACGTCCCAAAAGATGATCATGGCGAAGGCGTTCGTCGGATCGCCGATCCAATTGATGCCGGCGCCGCCGAGCAGCTGATTTACGACGCCGAATTTCTGGTTGAACATCACCTGCCCAAGCAGGCCGACAACCGCGTAGGTGGTGGCCATGGGCAGGACTAGGCTTAGCCGGGTCAGCGACTTCAGAAGCGAAAGCCCGGGCTGATGCAGAACAAGTGAAATGCATAGGCCGAAAGCGATCTGAAGCGGCAAAGCAGTTCCGAGAAGGAAGAATGTGCGTCCCATCGCCTCCCAGAAAACAGGATCGCTCAGAACGCTTCCGTAGTTGTCCAGGCCAATGAATTTGACCTTCCGGAGCTTTGTCAGATTGAAGAAGTGGAGGCTGGTCCAGATCGCATAGGCGAGCGGAGCAATTCCGACCAGGGCGAGCCCGATGACGGCGGGGCCTATGAAGGCGAATATGGTCTTTCTTGAAACCTTGCCTCGCACAGAGCGCCTGCCTCCCTACCGTCGATGGCGATTTGCGGGGCCGCGTAGGAAGCGGCCCCGCCATCAAGTCCTATCTACTACTGCGCGAGGGGCTTGTCACCACTGTAATAGCCCGCTTCCTCCAGAACGGCTTCCATGCGCTCGCCTAGAATCCTCGCACCTTCTTCGGTTGAAACCTCGCCAAGCATTATCTTGGATCCCCATTCCTGAACGATCTCGGTGATTTCCGGCCATTCGGCGAAACGCGGGCGGAATTCCGGAACGCCGTCCTGCCAGGACTCGACCAGAGCCGGGATGAACTTGAAGGTTTCCGCAAGAGCCGGGTCCGCGTAGGCCGAAACGCGCGCGGGAACGCCGCCGCGCTCCAGATATTCGCCGGCGTTGGCCTTCGACGTGGCCCATTGAATGAAGAGCCATGCCGCGGCCCGTTCGTCGTCGTCGGCTTGCGCGGCCACGGCGAGCGAGAAGCCGCCGAGCGCCGGCTTGCGTCCGGCGGGGCCTGTCGGCTCGGGCGCGATCGCAACGCAGTCAGCGACCTTCGAGGTCTCCGGGCTTACTACTGTGGAGTAGAAGGCCGACCATTCGGTTATCATCGCCACGTCGCCCTGCGCGAACGCGTTGACGGTTTCGGCGTGGTCGTAGGCAACGATGCCGTCGGGCATGTACTGCATCAGGTCCTGACGGAACATAAGACCGGCCTGGCTTTCTTCGCTAAGAAGATTCGACCTGAAATTCTCGTCGAGGAACGATCCGCCGAACGGCCAGATAACTCGGGCGAAACTGTCGGCTGACTGGGTTTCGTTCCGCTTGGACTGAAGAGCGAATGCGTGCTTTCCGTCCTTGGTCAGCGCCGGCCCGTAAACATCCTTCAACTCTTGCCACGTCTGCGGCGGACCGTCGAACCCGGCTTCTTCAAGAATGCAGGTGTTGTAGAACAGGAGCCCGGAATAGTTGTCGAACGGCAGGCCGTAGATGGTTCCGTTCCAGCCGCCGAACGCGTTAAGGACCAGCGGGAAGAAGTCGTCGATATCGAGATCCGGGTCGACGAGAGCCTCGTTCGACGTGAATTCGTCGATGGGCAGGATCCACTCGTTCTCGGCGAAGTTTCCGATCCAGACCAGGTCGATCAGCGCGATATCGAGATCGCCGCCGGCGACGAAGTCGCGAACCTGCTCGCCGAGAGCGTTTTCGTAGGGATGCTTGATGATGTTGATGTTGATACCGGTTTCTTCCTCGAAGGCCGGCAGCATCGCTTCGATGGCCTCGTATCCCGGCCTAAGCAGGAAAACCACGTCGACCGTGGTTCCGGCATACGGCTCGGCCGCCTTTTTCAAGCTCCAGCCGTGGCCGTCGGCTAGCGCCCCGGTAGCAAAGATCGCAGCTGCCGCCGCCGCTGCCGGTAAACGATTTAACTTCATTTTATTCTCCGTTTGTGAAAAGGTAGCATACAATTGTAAGCGGCGCGATATAAATGTAAAATCTGGATGCGAGTCAACATCAAATTTCGTACAATCCGGGACAGCCGCCTTTTGACAGCCGGGGAGGACCTACGACGTGGCCAAGGTCAAGCTTTCTAAAATCAACAAATTCTACGGCTCCGTTCAGGCGCTTCAGGACGTATCGCTGGAAATCGAAGAAGGATCCTTCGTTGTATTCGTCGGTCCTTCGGGATGCGGCAAGTCGACTCTGCTGCGGTCAATTGCGGGGCTGGAAGCGGTCGACAGCGGATCGATCATAATAGGCGACGCCGACGTTACCCACCTGGAGCCGGCCGACCGGAACCTCTCGATGGTTTTCCAATCCTACGCCCTCTACCCCCATATGACCGTGCGCGGGAACATGGAATTCGGCATGAAGGTCAACGGCGTGCCGCCGGAAAAGCGCGCCCGCCAGGTCGACGAAGCTGCGAGGATACTCCAGCTGTCCGAACTTCTCGACAGGAAGCCCGCGCAGCTGTCCGGGGGCCAGCGCCAGCGCGTTGCGATCGGGCGGTCGATCGTCAAGAACCCCAAGGTATTTCTATTCGACGAGCCGCTGTCGAACCTCGATGCCAAGCTTCGCGTGCAAATGCGAATTGAACTGGAAACGCTTCACAAAGAGCTTGGAGCGACCATGATCTACGTGACGCACGATCAGGTGGAGGCCATGACCATGGCCGACCGGGTGGCCGTCATCAGCCAGGGCGTGCTGCAGCAGGTCGACACTCCGATGACGCTGTTCAACGAGCCCGACAACATCTTCGTGGCCGCCTTCATCGGGTCGCCGTCGATGAACATCATGGAAGGGGTGGTCGACCGCAACGGCCAGGGCCTGAAGATGACGCTGGGCCGCCAGTCGCTGGCCGTGCCCGAGGAGGTCCTGCAGCGCAGACCCGCTCTGGAGGGCTACCTCGGTCGGAAGGTGGCCGTGGGTCTGCGTCCCAAGGACTTCGAGGACGCGGCGATCACCTCGGACCATCCTGCCGACCAGCGGCTCCGCGCCGAGGTGCTGCACACCGAGGCACTCGGTTTCGAGATCATCGCCTACTTCGACGTGGACGCCAAGCCGATCATCTCCCAGGAGGCCCTGGAGCTGAGCGACGAGGAGATCAGCGCGGCCGAGAGCTCAACCACCAGGGTCAACGCCCGGTTCAACCCCTCCACCAGCGTGCGCGCCGGCGACGCCATCGATGTGGCCGTCACCGTCGGCAACGCCCACTTCTTCGACCTGGAGACAGGCCTCGCCATCAGAGCCTGAGGTCGTGTTCCCCAACACCGTGCCCCCGTTCTTCCCGTCGTCGCTGCTGGTGGCCCGCCCGCCGGAATCCGCGGCCGAGTTCGAGCGGAGATGGGCGGGCCTGCAGGCCCACAACCGGTGGCTCGTGGACTGGTGCGGCGAGCTCGCCGGGCGCCGGGCCGGTCTGGCCCAGGTCTTCCCCAACGACATCGGTGCGGCCGTGGGCGAGGTCGAATGGGCCGCCGAGCACGGGCTCAGCGGCGTTCTGGTGCCGGCCGTGCCGCCCGATTCCGGTGTGCCGCCGCTGTGGAGCGACTACTACGACCCGCTGTGGGCCGCCTGTCAGGACACGGGACTGCCGGTCAACCAGCACGGAGGCGCTGGCATACCCGACCTTCAAGACTCCCCCAACCGTGCCTTCCTGATGTTGATGGAGGTGCCGTTCTTCGCCAACCGCAGCCTGTGGTACCTCATAGTGAGCGGCGTGTTCGAGCGGTTCAAGGGGCTTCGCTTCGTGATAACCGAGCAGCGCGTCGGTTGGGTTCCCGCGACGCTGTCCAAGATGGACGCGTACTGGCGACTCTTCACCGGCGACGGAACCGTCGGGGAAATGACGGCGGACGCCCGCCAGTTGCCCAACCCGCCGAGCAGCTACTTCAAGACCAACTGCTACATGGGAGCCAGCTTCCCGGGCCGGGACGAGGCCGAGGCGATCCGCCAGATCGGGGTCGACCGGTTCATGTGGGGCAGCGACTACCCCCACAGCGAGGGCACGTTCCCCGACTCGGTGGCGTCGCTGCGCCACGTGTTCTGCGACTGGTCGGAGAACGACCTCCGCAAGCTGCTCGGCGGAACCGCCGCGGAGGTCTACAACCTCGATATCGACGCGCTGGCGACTGTGGGCGTGGGGCCGACGGTCGCCGAGGTGGCCGAGCCGCTCACGGAGCTGCCCGACAACCCCAGCATGGCGTTCCGTTTCCGCCCCTGATCGTCGAAGGCGGACCCACCGCCCGATGGACCAGCCTTGACCGGATGGAACTGTCCTTGATCAGCTAAGAGTTTGTGATTGCGCGCCAGCCCCCACTACCGATAGCGGTGCGGCCCCCTGTGCCTGAACGTCCTGTTGCAGCGCCGGCCCGTCCGCTTTCCGTAGTGCGGACACCTCGTGCGAGTGCGCTCGCGCCTGGTGCCGCTGGCGAGTGCCCGCAACCCATCGCGGAGCAGTTCGCTGTCTCTGCTGCGGATCCATCGCTGCGGGAGGTGCCCAAGGCGTTCACGCACAAGCGAATCAACCAGACTCACCACCATCGGTGAGTCGGCACAGTTCTCAGGCAGGCTGTCCACGGCCGCAGTGAGGGCAGCAGGCATCATCTCGCTCAGTTCTTCGACGCGAGCGAGAGTTTCCTCGGCGTCTAGGCCGAGATCTTGGGCACAGGCGATCCAGGCCGCTGCGTCGCCCGCCTCTTCCACACCCCACGCGTCTCCGACTTTCATGGCCATTGTGATCTGATCTACGGGCTGGTGGTAGGGAGCCGATGAACACACGTCGTACAGGGGCGCGAGCGAATATCCCTCCCGACCCATCAGCAGGCTGTAATTCTTGGCGTGAGCGTCGGGTGCAGCCAACAGCCAGTTGCACACGAGGGCGTCGCGGAATAGCGCTTTGGACGCCTGCTTGGTGGAAGCACCATCAAGCAGCTCGGCAATATCCACGGGCGACGGCCCGAACGAGGCTTGGTACTTGTCCCGCGACTCGAAGCCGAGTGCCTGGCACACGTCCTCTTGGTGCACCCTAGAGGTTCGTCCCTCGGCGTCGACTATGCGGTCGAAGCGCTCCACGGCGATCGCTCGCTCGCCCTCGGCCTGCACGATCTCCACGCGCGGTGCGGCCACGCCGCACAGTCGCAAGGCGGTCATGCAGACATACTCCACAAGATCATTGTCCTCGAAGTTGGAGAGCGCGATCTTGAGGATGTGGGTGGAGGGATGTCCGCCCGTCGGCTTGGCCCAACCGGACGCATCGTGGATCAGTGCCGTCTTCGCCTGGGCGCCAGCGAGGCTGAAGGGCACCCACTGCGGTGCTCCCAGCAGGTCTGGCATGTTGCGGCGGACCGATTCAAGGTGACGGGCAAGTTCCGTCTCGCCAAGTGGCTCGGTTCTTGGCCTGCGCGCGAGCATCTCGGATGCCGCATCCTCCGGGCAGAACTGGACAGCACCTGCACAGTCCCACCCCATGAGCGTCGCAAGCATGTCCATCGCGAGCGTGGAGCGCGCGCCGTATGAACGCATGCAGTGCTCACGGACATCGAGACGATTGGGCAGCAGGCCGTCCATCCAGTGGGATATGTCGTAGCGGCTGGTGCCGATTGGCACCGTAAGGGACAGCGGCACGCGGTTGCGCTGCTCGGTGTACTCGGGGAGGTAGGAGAACCAACATGCGCGCTCTCTGCCCTCGACCACCCGCC
The DNA here is from genome assembly GCA_026710865.1 of Acidimicrobiaceae bacterium. GTDB lineage: Bacteria > Actinomycetota > Acidimicrobiia > Acidimicrobiales > Aldehydirespiratoraceae > Aldehydirespirator. Next base: position 18,606 of record JAPOQG010000154.1, on the reverse strand, counting down.
CGATGGGCTCGCCATGCATGAACACCAGCAGTTCGGACTTCATGGCCCCGTGAACGACGCCACATAGTCGGCGAGGCTGTCGGTTCGCTCAGCCCTTGGATGCAGGTCGAACTCATAGCCCAGCGCGGCGACGATGCGCAGAAGGCTGCCGAGGCCCGTCTGCCGAGCAGACCGCTCAAGGTCGCTTACACAGGGGCGAGAGACCCCAGCCCGATCAGCGAGCTGCTGTTGCGTGAGTCCCGCGGCACGACGCAACTCGCGCACGGCCTCGGCCATCTGCTCCCAGGTGGTGATGCCCTTGATGCGCCCATGGTGATCCATGGGCGCATCATATCTCTCGTGTATGACATACCATGCACAAGAAATATAAAGATGATGCTGCTAGGAAGACAAGAGCCAGTTACGCGCCCGCCCATGTCGAGCGGCTAGATGGAAGCCGTCTCGTCGGGGGCGGCTGGCGGTAGTTGCTCGACAGCACGACGGTGGTCTCGGCTGGGACTGAGACGGCGTCGTGGGCCGCTCCGTCCAGGCGGCAGCCTTGCTGGGTGACGAAGACGGGCTCCCATCCGGGCGAGGCCAGGTTCACGTCCGTGCGACGATCGGACAGGTTGGCGACCACCGCGATCGTGCCTCGCCGCAGGGCGGCCACCCGCCGATCCGGGGTGTCGATCCATTCGAGCGGTGCCCGCCACATGTCGGGGTGCTGCCGGCGCACGGCCAGCAGGTCGCGGTAGCGGTGCACGGGAGCGTCGGCGTCGGCCTGCTGACCGGCGACCGTCTCCTCGGGCCGGCGAGGCTCGGCACCGATCCACGGGTCGCCGGCCGAGAAGCCGTTGTTCGGGCTGCTGTCCCAGGGCATCGGCGTCCGGCACCCGTCACGGCCGCTGGTCGCGCCCTCGTTCCTCACCGACACCGGATCGTGGAAGCCGGCCCGCAGCGCGCCGTCGGACAGGGCGAGCTCCTCGCCCTGATACAGGAAGGGCGTGCCCCCGAGCGCCATGAACAGAGTGCTGACGGCCAGGGATCGCCGCACGCCGGCCTCGCCGCCGCCGAAGCGGCTGACCGGCCGGGGGCGGTCGTGGTTGCTCAGCACCCAGGAGATCCCCTCGGGCGCTGCGTCGTGCATGGCCCGCACCATCGTCAGCAGGGTCTCCGGCTCCCAGCCGAGGAACGCGGCCTGCAGGAAGAACGCCTGGTCGAGGGCGCCCGGTTCGACGTAGCGGGACTGGCGTTCCGGCCAAGGTGCGTTGACCTCGCCCAGCAGCATCGCCTGTCGCGGCGCGCAGACCTGGTTCCAGCGTCGGAAGATCTCCACGTTCTCGGACTGGTCCAGGTCGTAGCGGTGCTCGAAGGCGTAGAAGGCGTCGAAGGGATCCATGTCCGCCACGAGCGGCGCGACCTGGGGGTTGTCCCGCAGTTCGGCGTCCTTCACGAGGCCATGGGCCACGTCGACGCGGAAGCCGTCGACGCCCCGGTCCATCCACCAGCGCAGGATCGAGTCGAACTCGCCCGCGACCTCGGGGTTGCGCCAGTTGAGGTCGGGCTGCTCGGGCAGGAAGAGATGGCACCAGTACTGGCCGGACGCCTCATCGAGGGTCCAGGCCGGTCCACCGAAGTGGCTGCGCCAGTTGTTGGGCGGTCCCCCGTCGGGGGCCGGGTCGGCCCACAGGTAGCGGTCCCGTTCGGGCCCGTCCGGGCTGCTGCGGGCCCGGGCGAACCACGGATGCTCTATCGAAGTGTGGTTGGGCACGATGTCGACCATCACCCGCAGACGCCGGCGGTGGGCCTCGCTGACGAGCACGTCGAAGTCCTGGAGCGTCCCGTGGCGAGGCGAGACCGCGCAGTAGTCGCTGACGTCGTATCCGTGGTCGTGGCCCGGTGACGGGTAGAAGGGCGTGAGCCACAGTGCGTCGACCCCGAGCCAGCTCAGATAGTCGAGCCTGCTGGTGATGCCGGCCAGGTCTCCGAGGCCGTCGCCGCTGGAGTCGGCGAACGAGCGCACATAGATCTCATACCCGACCGCACCCCGCCACCACGGCATGGTTCCGTCGAGATCGCCGGTCCGCTGCTCCAACATGCTGACCTTCACCTTGCAAGCCTCCGCAAACGTTTACAGTCGGGCAACTCTACTGAGAGGGCCACACCCGCGCCCGGTCGGGCTGAGAGCTTTCTAGTGCCGGGGCAGGTGGCCGTGGTCGAGGTGGGGCAGGACGTGTCGCCCGACCCGGTCGCACTCGTCGAGGTGCGGGTACCCCGACAGGATGAAGGCGTCGATCCCGACCTGCCGGTACGCCTGGAGCTTGGCCACCACCTCGTCCGGATCGCCGACGATGGCCGCGCCGGCGCCGGAGCGGGCCCGCCCGATGCCGGTCCACAGGTTGGCCTCGACGTAGCCGTCGCCGTCGCTCAGGTCCCGGAGCTCGGCCTGTCGCCGCACCCCTGCCGACGCCGCGTCGAGGGACCGGCCCCTGATGGCGGCGCCGACATCGTCGTCGAGGCGGCTCACCAGCGATGATGCCGCCGCTCTGGCGGCATCGGGCGTCTCCCGCACGATCACGTGGCTCCGCAGACCGAAGCGCAGCTCCCGGCCGTGGCGAGCCGCTCTGGCCTGCATGTCCGCGACCGTGGCCGCGACGCCCGCGACGGTGTCGGGCCAGGTTAGGAACACGTCGCCGGCCTCGGCCGCGGTGTCCTTGGCCGCCTCCGAGAAGCCGCCGAAGTAGAACAGCGGGCAGCGGCCCGACACCGTCCGGGCCCTGGGCGGGTCGAGGGTCAGGTCGACGAACTCGCCGTGGAAGTCGACGGGCCGGCCGTCGAGCAGCGTGCGCAGCACATGCATCCATTCGAGGGTGCGGCGGTAGCGGGGAGCCGACTCCAGCGACTCGCCGGGAATGTCGCTGGAGATGATGTTCACCGTGAGCCGGCCGTCGAGCATCCGGTCGATGGTGGCGATCTGGCGGGCCAGCTGGGGCAGCCACAGCTCCCCCATCCGCACCGCCAGCAGCAGCCTCATGCGTTCGGTGAGGGGCGCCATCCCGGCCGCGAACACGGTGGCGTCTATGCCGAGGGTGTAACCCGAGGGCAGCAGGATGTTGTCGAAGCCGTTGCGCTCCGCGGCCAGGGTGATGTCGCGGCAGTGCTCCCAGCTGCTGGCCAGGGCCGGATCGGGGACCCCCAGGTACTGGTAGTCGTCGTCGCAGAGAGCGCCGAACCAGGCGACCTCCACCGGGTCCGCACCTGTCATGGCATCCCGCGGGTCACGGCAGCCGTGCGCCCTCGGAGGCTTCGATCACGTCGTAGACGTCGTTGCGGTCGAGGTGGACCCCGGTCGCGGCCGCCAGCCGGGTCAGCCGTTCGGGCCGCTGGGTGCCACACAGCGCCACCGGCCTCGACGGATGGGCCAGCACGAACGCGATGGCCACCGTGGCCCGGTCGGTGCTCTCACGCTCGGCCAGGCCGTCGAGCACTGCGAGAAGCTCGGGGCGCGCGCCGGATCCCTCGGCCAGGCGGCCTCCTCCGAGCGGGCTCCAAGCCAGCGGCAGCACACCGTCGCGCATGCACAGGTCGAAGGTGCCGTCGCGCAGGGGCGCGAGACATGCGGCGGAGTACTCGGGTTGGGTGGTGGCCAGCGCGAACGGCAGGTGCGCGGCCAGGGCCTCGTGCTGGCTGGGCGTGAAGTTCGAGACGCCGGCCTCGCGGATCTTGCCCGCAGTCCGCAGAGCACTGAGGGCCTCGGCGAGCTCGGCGGGGTGGGTGAGCATGTCGGGCCGGTGGATCTGGTACAGGTCGATGACGTCGGAGCGCAGGCGCCGCAGCGATGCCTCGCATGCGGCGGTGATGGCGTCGCGTCCCGAGTTGTACGGGACTCCGGGGACGATGCCGCCCTTGGTGGCCAGCACCATCCGGTCGCGCAGGTGCGGCGCGCCGGCCAGGATCCGGCCGAGGTTCTCCTCGGCCTCGCCGAAGGCTTGGCCGCCCCACCCGAGCCCGTAGATGTCGGCGGTGTCGACCAGGTTCATGCCCAGGTCCAGCCCGGTCTCGAGCACCGCTCTGAGCTCGTCGTCGGGTCGGGCCAGCAACCGCCAGCAGCCCACCCCGAGGGGCCCCACTTGGAATTCCTGTCCGAGCGGGCGACGATTGGGGTCTATGAGTCCAGGTTGCACCAGATCACGCTATCTGTGAGAGCCGACACGCTCGAGACCCCGGGCCGCCCGGCGACTGCGATGAACAGGCCGGATGAACGCTCCTGAGCTCCGTTACGGGATCATCGGCACCGGGATGATGGGCCGCGAGCACATCGCCAACATCCTGCATCTGCCCGGCGCCGGGGTGAGCGCGGTGGCCGACCCGGATCCGGGGTCGCTCGACGCGGCCGCGGCCCTCGCACCGGCCGCAGCCCGCTTCAGCGACCATGGCGACCTGCTGGCCGGCGGCCTCTGCGACGTAGTGGTGGTGGCCACCCCGAACATGACCCATGCAGCGGTGCTCGACGACGTGCTCGGCACCGGCGTCCATGTGCTGGTGGAGAAGCCGCTGTGCACGACCGTCGCCGACTGCCAGAGGGTTCTCGAGGCTGCCGGCGAGCATCCGCGGCTGATCCGGGTCGGGCTGGAGTACCGCTACATGGCGCCGTTCGCCCGCCTGATCGACGAGGTGCGGGCGGGCACGGCGGGGCGGGTTCGCATGGCGTCGATGCGGGAGCACCGGGACCCGTTCCTTCACAAGGTCGGCCACTGGAACCGCTTCAGGGCCAACACCGGCGGCACGCTGGTGGAGAAGTGCTGCCACTTCTTCGACCTGATGAACCAGGTGATGCCCGGGCGTCCCGAGCGGGTCTACGCCTCGGGCAGCCAGATGGTCAACCATCTCGACGAGACCTACGGCGGCCGCGTTCCCGACATCATCGACAGCGCCTATGTGGTCGTGGACTACGACGACGGTGCCCGCGCCATGCTCGACCTCTGCATGTTCGCCGACGCCACCCACGACCAGCAGGAGTTCGCGGTGATGGGCGACGCCGGCAAGGTCGAGGCGCTCGTCCCGTCGGGGATCGTGCACATCGGGCGCAGGGGCACTCACGGCATCGGCAATGTGGAGAGCGTCACGGCGGCCAGCACCGCCGCCTATGAGGGGCTCCATCACGGTTCCAGCTACATCGAGCACCAGCATTTCCTCGACGAGATCAGGACGCTGGACCCGGACCGCTGGAGGGCCTCGTCGGAGGCGAGCCTTCGGGCCGGGCTGGTGTCGGTGGCCATGGGCGTGGCCGGGAGCCGCTCGCTCGCCACCGGGTCGCCGGTGCGCCTAGCCGAGGTGATGTGACGCTCATCCCTTGACGGAGCCGGCGAGCAGGCCTCGCACGAAGTGTCGCTGCAGGCTGAAGAACACGATCAGCGGGAGCACCATGATCACGAACGCGGAGGCGAAGCGGAGCTGGAAGTTCTGGCCGCGCTCGCCGACCAGGTTCACCAGCGCCACCGTCATCGGCTCGTTCTCATTGAGGAACACCGAGGCGATCAGATAGTCGTTCCAGGTCCACAGGAACTGGAACACCGCGAACGCGGCCAGCGCGGGCCGGGCCAGCGGCAGCACCAGGCGCCAGAAGATCGTGAAATGGCTGGCGCCGTCGATGCGGGCCGCCTCGAAGATGTCGCCGGGCAGCTGGCTGACGAAGTTGTGCAGCAGCAGCACCGCCAGCGGAAGGCCGAAGGCGGTGTGGGTGAGCCACACCGCGGCCGCAGTGTTGCCGATGCCCAGGTCGGGCAGCAGCACGAGGGTCCAGTCGAGGCCGGGAACGGTGAACCGAGCGCCGTTGTTGAACAGCTGCAGGAGGGGCACGAACGCCATCTGGTTGGGCAGGGCGATCATCGACACGAGCCCGATGAAGAGCCAGTTACGGCCCCGGAACTCCATCCAGGCGAACCCGTAGGCCGCGAAGGCGGCCACCGCGATCGGGATGATCGTGGCCGGGATGACGATGGCGATGGAGTTGAGTCCGAACTCCCACATCGACGGCTGCGCAGCCGACTCGCGGAACACGTCCCGGTAGTTCTGCAGCGTCAGGTTGCCGAAGTCGTTCCAGGCGGTCCACCAGCCCGAGGACTCGATGTCGGGGACCTTGCGGAACGACGACACGAACAGCCCGAGGGTGGGCACCGTCCACAGGACCACGATCAGCCACATCACCCACGTGGGGACTTCCGCGGCCAGGCGGCGCAGCCGCTGACCGGTGGGCATCGCCGCGGTCTGCGCCGGGGTCATGCCAGCTCCCGCTGGAGTCGCCGGATGTTGTAGACCATGACTGGCAGCACCAGAGCGAACAGCACCACCGCGAAGGCGCTGCTGGACGTGAAGTTGCGGTCGCGGAGCTGGTCGAACATCTCGTTGGCCAGCACGTTGGTGCGGTTGGCGCCGTTGGTGGTGGCCTTGACCAGGTCGAAGACCTTGGTGACGATCACGATGAGGGTGGTGACCACCACGATGATGGTCGGCCTGATCTGGGGTATCACGACCCGCCAGAAGACCTGGGCCTCGCCGGCCCCGTCCACCTGGGCCGCCTCCGTGAGTTCCTCGGGAACGGCCCGGATGGCCGCGGACAGCACGACCATGGCGAAGCCGGTCTGGATCCACACCATGATGAACATGATCCAGAAGTTGTTCCAGGGGATCATCGAGGCATTGATGAAGAAGCCGCGGGGGGCGAAGCCGATTCCCTGAAGGACCGCGTTGAACAATCCGGTCTGGTTGCCCATGGGCTGCACCTCGTACATGAAGTCCCAGATCACCGCGGCCCCGACCATCGAGATGGCCATGGGCATGAAGATCAGGGTCTTGCCGATCCGTTCCCCGCGGGACTTCTCGGCCAGCACGGCCAGCAGCAGACCCAGGACGGTGGACAGCCCGGCCACGGTGACCACCCACCAGATGTTGTTCCAGACCACGCCCCGCAGGGTCGACAGTGCCCCGAAGACCAGCAGGATGGCGGCCGCGACGAACAGCGAGGAAGCGGCCGGCGATCCCCAGTCCATCTCCACCTCGCGGCCGCGGGCCCTGGCCGCCAGCCAGAAGACGATCCCCAGCACGGCGGCGGCTGCGACGATGCCCAGCGTGATCCGGCTCGACACCACCACTGTGAGCACGTCCATGACCGCGGACCGGTTCGGCTCGCGCGCCACGCCCTCGATCAACGCCGCGGCGACCAGGACCACGACCACGACGGATGCGATCTTGAGCCCCCGGAGCAGGCCCTTGGCTGCGGCCGCCCGCGCCCGCCCGCCGACGATCAGCGATGAGCTGGCCCAGGCCGCGGCCGCGGCGACGACGGCGGCAGCCAGCCCGACGATGAACAGCCGCCCGGTGAAGATGGACGACCAGCCCTCGAAGGTGAAGTAGGTGTCGTCGGTGAAGATGTCCTTGTAGTGGTCGAAGGTGAAGCCGGGCTCCCGTCCCCTCGACCCGTTCTTGAGCGACAGGAAGGCGGTGCGCAGCCCGGGGAGCACCAGACCGCCCCCGACGAACAGGAGCGCCGGGCCTACGAACACCCAGGGCCGCAGAGAGTCCGACCAGCGCGACCGCAGGCCCAGTGAGGGCACGGCGAGCCGGCCCCCGACCGCGGCGATCGCCGCGCCCGCGACCCCGCCCGCGAGGAGGACCAGCCAGCCCTCCTTGAGCGGTCCGCCCACCGCGGGGCCGCGCGGCAGCCAGCCGTTGTGCTGGGCGACCGCCCCCACCGCGAGACCGACCAGCCCGCCGATGGCGGCCGTGAACGCCGGCCAGCGGGCCCGCACATTGTCCACGGCCCGGTTGGCGCCGATGAAGAGCACCGCGGACACGGCCAGCGCGCCGGCGACGCTCACCAGCATGGTCAGGAACTGGCCCACGGTCCCCCTACGTGTGTGGTTGCCCCCATGTTGTCAGTTCCGGCAGCACCGGGCGGGAGACACGCAGAGTGCCTCCCGCCCGGTGCCGGAACAGCTGGCTGTCGGGGGGATTGTTGCCGTCAGGACGGCCAGGCGTCCTCGACGTCCTCGGCGAACTCCTCGGCAGTCTTGGAGCCGGACACGTAGTCGGTGCCGGACCGCCAGAACTCGCCTGCGCCGACCTCGCCCGGCATCAGGTCCGATGCGTCGAAGCGGAACGGGTCAGCGCTCACCAGGATCTCGGCGAGGCCCTGGTCGAAGGAGGAGCTGTACAGCGACGTGTCATGGTCGCGGTTGGGCGACAGGAAGCCGCCCTTGTCGGCCAGGATGCGGGAGTTGGCGTACTCGGCCGTGCCGATGTACTCCAGCACCACCAGGGTCTCCGGCTTGTCGGTGAAGGCCACTGCGTGGGTCCCCGCTCCGAGCACCACCGTGCCGAACTCGTCGCTGATGGTCGGCAGGTAGAACACGTTCACGTCGCCGTCGGGACCGAGCGACGAGGCGCCGGCCTCGAGGTAGTGGGCGCCCGCGAAGTTGGCCTGGCGGTGCATCATGCACTCGCCGTTGAGGTGGGCCGCCGCCATCTCCCTGAAGCTGCGCTGGGAGATCAGGTCGCGGCCGCCGCTCACGTTGCCTTCCGTGAACCAGATGTTGCCGACGAACTCGGCCACCTCGACGACCCTGGGATCGTTGAAGGGGATCTCGTGGCTGACCCACTGGTCGTACACGTCGGGCCCGTGGACGCGGAGCATCATGTCCTCCATCCAGTCGGTGAAGGCCCAGCCGGTGGCGGCACCCGATTCGATGCCTACACACCACGGCGTGTGGCCGTTGCCCTTCATCTGCTCCATGAGCGCCTCGAGCTCGGCCCAGGTCGCAGGGATTGCGTAGCCGTTGTCGGCGAAGGCCTGCGGGCTGTACCACACCAGGCTCTTCACGTCGCCCTTGTTGGGTACGCCGTACACGTTGCCGCCCGTCGAGGCCAGATCGAACCAGAACGGGTCGTAGGAGCCGCCGATGTTGTCGAGCATCGACTGGGGCAGGGCCACGGCGTCGCCGGACTCGCCGAACTGCTTGATGCGGCCGGGCTGGGGGATTATGACGATGTCGGGCGGGTCGCCGGCCTCCACGGCCAGGTTCAGCTCGGTGGTGGCGTCGCGGGTGCCCGAGTACCGGACGACGATCCCGGTGCGCTCACGCAGCGGCTCGAAACCGGCCAGGAAGCCCTCGGCCTCGGACCCGGTCTCGGGACCGAGGATGGTGACGACGCTGCCGGCCAGGCTCATCTCCATCTCCTGCATCGCCGCCTCGGCCTCGGCCGCTCTGGCGGCAGCGGCATCGGCCTCAGCCTGAGCCGCGGCCATCTGGGCCTCGAGTTCGGCGACGACCTCTGGGTCTACCGCCCCCTCGCCCTCTGCCATGGCAGCCGCGAGCGCCGCTTCGGCCTCGGCCGCTCTGGCGGCAGCGGCATCGGCCTCAGCCTGAGCGGCAGCCGCATCGGCCTCAGCCTGAGCGGCCTCAGCCTCAGCCGCCGCGGCCTCAGCCTGGGCGGCCTCGGCCTGAGCCGCAGCCGCAGCCGCCGCGGCCTCGGCCGCATCGGCAGCACTGGTGTCCACCACTGCCGGCTCGTCGTCACCGCAGGCCGTGGCCACCAGGGCGAAAGCGAGCAGTGCGCCGAGGATCAGCCATAGGCGCGAGTGATTCTTCATTGTTCCCTCCCAGGGATGCAAACGTTTACAGATTGGACAGTAGCGTGCTCTACCCTCAGAATCAACCCGTTTTGGCGGTGGTTTCCCGCACGATGAGGGGCACATCCCAGGTGATGTCGGTGACGGGATCGTCGTCGATGAGGCCCAGCACCGATGCTGCCGCCCGGACCCCCATCTCGTCCACCGCCTGGCGCATGGTCGTGAGCCCCATCGCGCCGGCCAGATCGTGATCGTCGAAGCCCACCACGGAGAGGTCCTCCGGCACGGCCAGGCCTCGTTTGGCGGCCGCTCGCAGCACGCCGAAGGCCATCTCGTCGGACATGCAGAACACTGCGGTGGGCGGGTCGGGGCCGTCAAGGAGGGATGACAGCGCGGCGGCGCCGCCGGCCGCGGTCCATTCGCCGCTCACCGCCAGACCCGGGTCGACCGGCAGCCCGGCGGCTCGCAGGGCGTCCTCGTAGCCGAGGCGTCGCTCTTCGGGGACCGGCGTCGGCAGGTCGGGCAGCGGCGGCCCCGACACCAGCCCGATGCGGGCGTGGCCCAACTCGACGAGGTGCTCGACGGCGCGCCGGGCCGCAGAGCGGTTGTCGATGGTGATCGATGAGGCACCGTCGAGCCTCTCGCCCACGGCCACCGCGGGCCGGTCGAAGAATGCGTCGGCGGAGTCGCCTTCGATGCTGACGAACGTGTCGATGAGGACGAGCCCGTCGACTCGCCGGCAGAAGGAGCGCGCATCCTGGAGGAAGCGCCGCCGGTCGCCTGGGGCGCTCATCATGGAGATGAGCACGTCGTAGCCGGCCTCGGCGAACACCGAGTTGATGCCGCCCAACGCCCGGAACGGGAACCATGTCCCGAACTGGGGCGCCACCACTCCGATGGTCCAGGTCCGTCCCGAGACGAGCCTGGAAGCCTGGGGATGGGCCTCGTACTGGAGCTCGGCCGCCGCCTCGATCACCCGCGCACGCGTCTCCGGCGCGACGTAGGGAAGATCTCGCAGGGCGCGGCTGACGGTGGCCACGGACACTCCCGTCACCCGTGCGATGTCCTTGATGGTCGGCCGGCTGTTCGCCACTGATCCGTCTGCCTCCGAGCGGTGCCTCGACCGCCGTCGATTCGCCACAAGTGTCACAGCAAACTCGACAGCAACGCTAGACGGCGCGCCCGTGTCAGCCGGATTCGCTCGCCCGCCTGCTCGGCCTCTGGGCTAGCCCATCCACTGGCCGCCGTTGACGTCGATGGTGGCGCCGGTCATGTAGCCGGCGTGCGGTCCGCACAGGAACGCCACCATCGCGGCCAGGTCGTCGGGGTCTCCGGGAGCCTCGCCGGGGACCGTGGCGAGGATGCGCTCGCGCCATTCGGGGTCCAGCGCATCCCACATGGGTGTGTCGTGGGGGCCGGGTGCCACCGCGTTGACGGTGATCTTGTCGGCGGCGTGGTGCAGGGCCATGAAACGGGTGAGGGTGATCAGCCCGCCCTTGCTGGCCGCGTAGGCGGGCCCCGACAGGGGCGACCCGCCGAAGCGGCCGTTCACGGAGGCGATGTTGACGATCCGGCCTCCCCCTTGCTCCCGCATGCCGGCGATCGCCTGCCGGGCACACAGGTAGGCACCAGTGAGGTTCACGTCGATGATGCGGCGCCAGTCCGCAGGACTCTCGCCCTCCACTCCCCCGGCCCCGGTCAGGCCCGCGTTGTTCACCAGCACAGTCGGGTGCCCGTAGCGGCTCCGGACCGACTCGAAGGCGTCCGCCACGGACTCCTCGTCAGCGACGTCGCAGCCGATCGTTTCCGCCACGCCGTTCGCGGTGTCCACCGCTGCCACGACGTCCAGCCCGATCACTGTGTCTCCGGCGGCGCTCAGGCGCTGGCACACCGCGGAACCGATCGCTCCGGCCGCGCCCGTCACGACCGCTACCCGGCTCATGGCGCCGCCCATCTCATCGCACCGCCCACGTCATGTCACCGGCGCCGCCCACTCCCGGCTGCGCTCGACCGCCCGCCTCCAGTCAGCGTAGGCGGCGTCCGCTGAGGCGCTGTCCCCGCGGGGGGCAGCCTCGAAGTCGAGCTCCCAGTGCTGGCCGAGTGCTTCCAGCGAGGGCCAGACACCGGTGGCGAGCCCGGCCAGGTAGGCGGCGCCGAGCGCGGTCGCCTCCTGGAGCTTGGGCCGCTGCACCGCCACGCCGAGCTGGTCGGCCTGAAGCTGCAGCATGGAGTCCATGGCACAGGCTCCCCCGTCCACACGCAGGCTCCGTACCGGCGTGGCGGTGGCGGCCGCCATCGCCTCCACCACGTCGCGGGTCTGGAAGGCCATGGCCTCCACCACGGCCCGGGCGATCTCGGGACGCCCGGTGCCGCGAGTGAGGCCCACGATGGTGCCGCGTGCGTAGGGGTCCCAGTGAGGGCTGCCGAGACCGGCGAAAGCGGGCACCAGGTACACGCCGCCGGTGGACGAGCACTGGGCGGCCAGGCCTTCGATCTGCGAGGCCTCATCGATGATCTGCAGGCCGTCACGCAGCCACTGCACGGCCGCTCCGGTGACGAAGATCGCCCCCTCGAGCGCGTACGTGGCCGCCGGGCCCTGCGGGGTGTCCAGCAGCCAGGCGACGGTGGTGAGCAGGCCGTCTGCCGGCGGCGGCACATCGGGGCCGACGTTCATCAGCACGAACGACCCGGTGCCGTAGGTGTTCTTGGCGTCGCCGGGAGCGAAGGCGGCCTGCCCGAACAGGGCCGCATGCTGGTCGCCGGCAACCCCGGCGATCGGTATCCCCGCACCGCAGGCAGCGCCGGGGGCGGTAGTGCCGAATCTGCCGCTGGAGGGCCGCACCTCCGGGAGGGACTCTGCGGGAACCCCGAACATCGAGCACAGGTCGGGGTCCCATCGCAGCGAGCCGATGTCGAACAGCATGGTCCGGCTGGCGTTGGTGGCATCGGTCGAGTGGGCCTCGCCGCCGGTGAGGTTCCAGATGATCCAGCTGTCGACGGTCCCGAGGGCCAGATCGGGACTCGCAGCCACGCCGCCGTCGCGGAGCATCCACTCCAGCTTCGAGCCCGAGAAGTACGGGTCGAGCACCAGGCCGGTGCGCTCCCGCACGAGCGGCAGATGGCCGGCCTCTTCGAGCTCTGCGCACCGGGCTGCGGTGCGGCGGTCCTGCCAGACGATCGCCGGGTGCAGGGGCTCGGAACTCCGCCGGCTCCACGCCACCACCGTCTCTCGCTGGTTGGTCACCCCGATGGCCGCGGGCGGCTCATCGAGGCGGCCGACCACCTCTCCGAGCGTCGCCTGGACTGCGTCCCAGATCTCCGACGCGTCGTGCTCGACCCGTCCCGGCTCAGGGAAGTACTGGGTGAACTCGCGCTGCGCGGAGCCGACGATGCGGCCGGCGTCGTCGAATGCGATGGTGCGCACACTGGTGGTCCCGGCATCGATGGCCAGCACGACGCTCATGCGGCCGATCCGAACAGCAGGCTCGAGGCTCGCTCGACCCCCGGGTCGCTCTCGAGCGTCTCCGCGGTCTCGAGCATGGCCAGCATGGTGCGCCGGCGCAGGAAGTCCTCCATGGTCAGGATGTGCTCGTGGCGGGCCATGACCATGACCTCGGCGACCGAGTAGTCCACAACCTCGCTGAGGGGCAGGCCGAGCTCCGGCGACTCGTCTATCAGGTCGGCGATCTCCAGAGCCCGGCGGCCGTGGCGCCGCCAGAGCCGCGCAGCTGCCAGCTCGTCGATGCCGGCCCGGGTCGCGCTGCGCTGGAAGCGAGCCCGGACCCCTTCGGGGGGCTCGCCGAACCAGGCCCGCTCCGGAGGCGCAGGCTCGAGACCGCAGGAGCGGGCGGCCGCCACGACCTCCTCGCCCACGTTGAGGCAGTCGCTGAGCTTCCCCCCGAGGATGGAGATCGTTCCCCGGCCCTGATCGGCCTCGACTGCGTGGCGGCGCGACAGCTCGGTCCAGTCACGATCGGTGTCCTCGCCCGCGCCGATCACCAAGGGACGAACCCCGCAGCGGTACGCGATCACGTCGTCGTCGCGCAGCGGCGAAGAAAGCTGCAGCCGCGCATTGGCCTGATCGAGCAGGAAGTGGCGGTCGTCGTGTGTGATCGACACGTCCGAGCTCTCGACGCGGGTGTCGGTGGTGCCGATCACAGAGCGATGGCCCATCGGAATCACGTAGAACAGCCGCTGATCGTCATCGAAGAAGGCCAGGATCCGTCCCGATTCCGTCACCTTGGGCACCACGATGTGGGCACCCTTGGAGAAGCACAGAGCCGATCGCAGCGTCGATCCCGTCAGCTCCGCGAGGTCGGTCGCCCTGGTGCCTGCAGCGTTGACCAGCACGCTCGCCGACACGGTGTGGCTGCTCCCCGTCAACTGGTCGGTCACCTCGGCGTGCCAGTGCTCGCCGGCCCGCTCAGCGTGGTTCAGGCGCAGCCGCGACACCGCTACCGCTCCCTTGGCAACCGCGTCGAGCAGCAGCTGGAGCACGAAGCGGGAGTCATTGTCGACGAGGAGGTAGTCGGAGTACTCGACCGCTCCCCGCACCCCCTCGGAGTGGACGGCGGGCTCAACGGTTGCCAGCGCCCGTGCCGACAGCCGCCGCGGGCGGCCGGTGGCGAAGCGCCCCAGAGCCCAATAGGCGTGCGCTCCGAGCGTGGCGTAGGTCGGCGAATACGGCGACGTGGGGCCGAGCGCGGCCAGGAATCGGACCTCCTGGACCCGGCTCGCGTACGAGCGGGCCAGCAGGTTGCGCGAGCGGCACAGGCCGGCGACGAGTCCGAGCTCGTAGGTCTGCAGGTACTTGAAGCCGCCCCAGATGAGGTTGGACGATTCCTGGCTCACGCCTGAGCCGAAGTCCTCGGACTCGATGAGCGCCACCCTCACGCCGTGGGAGGCCAGCGCCAGCGCCGAGATGGCGCCGTTGATCCCTCCGCCCACGACCAGCGCGTCGTGGCCCTGCGCGGTGAGGCGGTCGAGGTGCCGATCCCGGGCCTCCGCCGCGATCGGATCGCGCTGGGGAGTCATGCCGAGGAGACTACGGGTGACTCCCGCGGGGGCCAAGGCCCCGCTGAACGCTCGCCGGAGTCCTCACGAATCGTCGTCCACCCGCTCGCCCTCCCGGCCGGGCGGCGGGCTGTCGAGGGCTCGGGGCGACTCGGGATCGGTGATCCACTCGGTCCAGGAGCCGTCGTACACGGCGACGTCGCCATGGCCCGCGATGGCGTAGGCCAGCGCGGTGCCGCAGGCCCCCACGCCGCCCCGGCAGTAGGCGATGGTCGCCTCCGGGATGCAGGCGCCGGCGTCGGCCAGCCGCCGGGAGGCCTCGTCGGGGTCGGCCCAGGTGCCGTCGGGACCGGTGAAGGTGATGCCGGGAGCGACGATGCTTCCAGGGATGGCGCCGCCGTCCTGCTGGCGGGCCCCGGCCATGCGTCCGTCGACAAGACGGATCGGGGTGCCCACCGCGGCCCGCATCTGCTGGTGGGTCACGTAGAGGTCGGGGTTGAAGCGGGGTGTGAAGCGGGCCCGCGGGTAGCGAGGCACGGTGCTGGTGGTGGGACGGTCCTCGGCCTGCCATTTGGTGATGCCGCCGTCGAGCACGGCCACGTCGGTGTGGCCGTAGGTTCGCAGCGCCCACCACAGCCGGGCCGCCGCGGTCACGTGCTGGTCGTCGTAGGCCACGACGAAGGTGCCGTCGCCGATGCCCCGTTCGGCCATGGCCTCCGCGAAGCGCTCCGGTCCGGCGAGCATCCACAGGTCGGGGCGGTCCGGGTCGGCCAGTTCCGTGTCCCAACGGGCGTGGACCGCGCCGGGAATGTGGGCCTTGGCGTACTCCTCGTCACCGCAGCGGGTGTCGAAGGGGCGCAGGTACCAGCGGCAGTCCACCACCCGCACGCCGGGATCGTCGAGGTGATCGGCCAGCCACCGGGTCGATACCAGGGGTCCTCGTGCCATCAAGGGTCCAGCTTCGCAGACTCTGGCGTGGGCGTCACGTCCGGGCGCAGCGTCCGGTGGTCACGCCTCGACGACCGCTGGGCGGACCTGCTCGGCCAGCAGCCGCACTCCCTCGTCGCGGTCGGGCCCGAACGTGTACCAGGCCAGGGGCAGATCGAGGCCGGCGTCGGCGAAGGGCCTCAGCCCCTCGATCACGTCGTCGGGAGTGCCGGCCACCGCGAACACGTCCACCAGGCTGTCGCTGAGCACCGCCGCGCCGGCCTGCTCGCCGCCTTCGGCCACTGCGGCCCGCACTGCGGCCACCGCCTCGGGATCGGCACCGGCCTCGTCCACCACCACACCCTCGACCCGGGCCAGGTAGTAGGCGAGGACCTCCTTCACGGCGTTGCGGGCTTCGGCCCGGTCGGGGCCCACGCTGGTGAGGACGTTGGCGCTCAGCAGCAGCTCGTCGACATTGCGGCCGGCCCGCTGCGAACCGTCGGCCAGCCGCGCCCGGGCCCAGCGGGTGTAGCCGACACTGGTGATGGCGCCGAGTTGCACCCCGTCGGCGTACTGGCCCGAGACCTCCATCATCCGCCGGCTGACCGCTCCCACGTCGACCGGCACGGGCGAGGCCGGCGGCCGGTCCAGGCGCAGCCCCGGCGCCACCGAGAACGTGGCCGGCTCGAAGTCGAGCTCGTCGCCCGAGGTGAGCCGGCGCACCGCCCGCACCGCTTCGACGGTGTTGGTGAGAGGGCGCCAGCCGTCCGGCGCCATGCCGAAGCGCCTCACCGTCCATTCGGCCGCGCCCAGCCCGTAGCGCACCCGCCCGGGGCCGATGTCGGCCAGCGTGGCCGCCTCGAGCGCGAGCAGCACCGGATGGCGGAACACGGGGTTGGCCACGCCGATGCGCACGGTGATGCGCTCGGTGGAATGCAGCGCGGCCGCGGCCACGGCCATCACTGAGTTGAACAGCCTGCTCTCGGGCAGCGACACCTCGTCGAAGCCGAGGCGCTCGGCCGCGGCCACCACGGCTAGCGTGTCGGCGACGGGATCCTCGTTCGACAGCGACAGCCCTAGACCCTGGAATCCGGTCATCTTCCTCACGATCGTCACGGCGACAGGAGCGGCGAATGTGGATCTCCACGATTCCATACGACGAGGCCGAGGGCGAGCTGAGGTCCCACTATGACCGCCAGGCCAGGGCGCTCGGCGAGCCGACAGAGATGACCATGGCCGGCTCGCTGCACCCGGCGCTGGTCGCGGCCCGCCTCGATCTGTACGCGGCCACCGAGAAGTGCCCGTCCCGCCTCACCGCCCACCAGCGCAACCTGATCAGCTTCGTGACCTCTGCCATCAACGGCACCGTCCACTGCATGAGCCAGGTGACGATCAAGCTGCGCCAGACCGGTCTCGACGACGAGGCCATCGCCAAGCTGGCCGCCGACCCCGGCTGCTTCGAGTCTCTGGGCCTGGAACCGGCCGACGCGGCCGTGGTGCGCTACGCGGTGAAGCTCACCCGCTCGCCGGGCTCGATCACCGCGGACGACGTCGAGGCGCTGCGGGCCGCGGGCCTCGACGACCTCGACATCGTCGACGTCAACGCCCAGTGCGCTCACCTCAACTACGTCAACCGGGTGGCCATGGGGCTCGGCATCCACTCCGTCGTGGACCCCGACTTCCCCGCCTACTCCGCCATCCCCCAGGCCTAGCCCCCGCCCCACCCGAGATCCCCGTAGTCGAGGCCCTCACAGGTCCTTGCCTGCAGGGATTCGGTCATGGTCCGGCGGCGTCGAAGATCTCGGCGCCGGCCCGGATGTGGTCGGCTGCGGTGGGCTCGTCGTTCATGGGCAGCATGAAGATGTCGAAGCAGGCGCGCAGCTCGCCGATCCGCGCCGAGATCTCCTCAGGGGTGCCGGCCAGGCCGTAGCGGTCCACCAGGGCGTCGGGCAGGAGCTTGGCGGCGTCGTGCATCCGACCGGACAGCATCAGGCGGCGGACCTCGTCGGTGGTGGCGTCGTCGAGGCCGTCGGCGGCCCGGACCTCGGCGGGTGCGTCCACGGCCATATAGGAGAAGTGGGGCAGCACCCGGCGCCGCTCGGTGGCGTTGTAGGCCATGTAGGCCGACCAGGCGATCTCGGCCGAGCCCGCGGCGCGTATGCGGGCCGCGAAGGCGGGCAGTTCCGCCGGCGGCGCGGCCGACAGGATCACACAGTCGGAGTGCTCGGCCGCGAGTCGCTGTACCCGCGGCCCCCTGCCGGCCACCGCGATCGGCACGGGCTCCTCGGGGCGGAACCAGGGCAGCGACGCCTCCCCCACCGTCTCACCGGCCAGCAGGCGCCGGTTGATCTCGAACGTCTCCCGCAGGGCGGTGAACGGGCGCTCGGGGTCCATGCCGAGCGGCTTGAGCACCCGGCTGCCGCCCACTCCCAGGCCGTGCATGACCCGTCCCGGGGCGAGCTCGGCCAGGGTGGCGATGGCTGCGGCCGTGGCGACCGGATGGCGGCTGAACGGGTTGGTGATGGCGGGCGCGACCGTCAGGCCGGTGGCCCCGAGGATGGCGGTGAGGGCCACGTAGGTGTCCCGCTCGGTGCCCTCGTCGGCGACGTAGCACGCCTCCGCGCCCAGCGACTCTCCCAGGCGGGCCAGCTCGACCAGGCGCCTCACCGGCTGCGTCGGCTCGAACCAGACACCCCACCGCACGCTCACGGGGACACCTCCGGCCGGGATCCGGCGGTTGTGCTCACTGGGCCTCCCGTTCGGCTCGTCCCTGACGGAGGGACTCGCGTCCCAACGGTATGTACTGCACCGCCGACAGGTAGCTGTAGACCAGCGAGGGTACGGCGCACACCCATCCAGCGACCCGGAAGCCCTCGGCCGCCGCGATGTCGGAGGCGCCGGCCAGCAGCAGCGGGAAACAGAAGTAGAGGCCGAAGGTGGCGCACTTGCCCCACCAGGTCACGTCTATCGGCTTGGCCCCCAGCGACAGCAGCACCAGCCCCACAATGGCCACGATGCCCTCCCGGGCGAGCGTGAGCACCACCAGCCACCACGGAACG
>JAPOQG010000085.1 GCA_026710865.1 Acidimicrobiaceae bacterium | reverse complement strand
TTGGACATCCTGGGCCGCTTCGTGCATGTGGAGAGGCCGGCGAAGGGGTCGCGGGCCCGCCCGGAGGTGGTGTTCCCGAGGTTCCACCAGTGGGACGCGGTGCGGCGCCTGGAGGCCGACGCCAGACAGCGCGGCCCGGGCTGCAGCTATCTGGTGCAGCACTCGGCGGGATCTGGCAAGTCGAACTCGATCGCCTGGCTGGCGCACCGGTTGTCGTCGCTGCACTCCGACGACGACGCCAAGGTGTTCCACAAGGTGGTGGTCATCACCGACCGGGTCGTGCTCGACCGCCAGCTCCAGGACACCATCAGCCAGTTCGAGCACGCCATCGGGGTGGTGCAGCGCATCGACGAGGACTCGGCGCAGCTGGCCGAGGCCCTGGCCGGCGAGCAGGCCCGCATCATCGTCACCACGCTTCAGAAGTTCCCGTTCATCTTCGACAAGATCGGGGCGCTGCCCGAACGCGACTACGCGGTGATCGTCGACGAGGCCCACTCGTCTCAGACCGGTGAGGCAGCCAAGGAACTACGCGGCGTCCTCGGCTCGGCCGAGCCCGAAGTCGACGCCGACACGGATGTGGAGCCGGCTGAGGTCGATGCGCTGCTGGCGGAGGCGGTGGCCGCCCGGGGCCGCCAGCCCAACCTGTCGTTCTTCGCGTTCACCGCCACCCCCAAGGGCCGCACCCTGGAACTGTTCGGCGAGGTGGGCGCCGGCGGCCGTCACGAGCCGTTCCACCTGTACCCGATGCGCCAGGCCATCGAGGAGGGCTTCATCTGCGACGTGCTGGCCGGCTACGTCACCTACAACCGGTACTACCACCTGGAGAAGGCGATCCTCGACGACCCGGCCTACGACACCGCCAAGGCCCGCAGCGCGCTGGCCCGCTTCGTGACCCTGCACCCCGACAACCTGGCCCAGAAGGCCGAGATCATCGTGGAGCACTTCCGCACCAAGATCGCCCACCAGATCACCGGCAAGGCCAAGGCGATGGTGGTGTGCTCGTCGCGGCCCCACGCGGTGCGCATGTGGCGAGCCTTGCAGGCCTACGCCGCCGACCTGGGCTACGACCTGGGGGTGCTGGTGGCGTTCTCGGGGGAGGTCGAGGGGCTGACCGAGTCTCGGGCCAACGGCTTCGGGGAATCCCAGACCGCCGCGCAGTTCGACACCGACCAGTGGCAGATCATGGTGGTTGCCGAGAAGTTCCAGACGGGCTTCGACCAGCCCAAGCTGGCCGCCATGTACGTCGACAAGACCCTCACCGGACTCGCCGCGGTGCAGACCCTGTCGAGGCTCAACCGCATCCACCCCGACAAGTCGGCCACGTTCGTGATGGACTTCGTCAACGACGCCGAAGAGGTCGGCGAAGCGTTCGCGGTGTACCACGGCAAGACCGTCGCCCCGCCCACCGACCCCAACCTGCTGTTCGACACCCGCCACGACCTCGACGGCTTCGATGTGCTCGACGCCGGCGAGATCGAGCGGGCCGCAGCCCTGCTGCTGGCCGAGGGAACCCACGCCCAGATCGACGCCGCCCTGCAGCCCGCGGTCGACCGGTTCAACGGATTGGGCAACGACGACCAGGAGTCCTTCCGCGACGCTCTCGGCCGGTTCGTGCGAGTGTACGCGTTCCTGTCGCTGGTAGTGCCGTTCCGCAACCCCGGACTCGAGCGCGACCACCTGTTCTGTCGAGCATTGGCCGCACTGATCCGCGACCGCGAGCACGGCCACAGCATCGACCTGGGCTCCGAGGTGGAACTGACCCACCTGCGCCACGAACTGACCTTCGAGGGCGCCATCGAGCTGCCTGGCGGCGAGGGTGAGGTCACCACAATCTTCTCAGGCACAGGCCCTGCCGCCGATCCCGAGCACGAACGGTTGTCGCAGATCATCGCCCGCATCAACGAGCGCTTCGGCACCGACTGGACCGACGAGGACCGCCTGGTGTTCGAGGCCGCCGCCGGAGACCTCGTAGCCGACACCGAGATCCAGAACCAGGCCGTCAACAACGACGAGGCCACCTTCCGCGACCACGTCTTCCCCGAGCGCTACCTCAAGGCGCTGCTCTCACGGCTCGACCGCAACAGCGACCTGATCTTCAGCTACCTCGACAGCGACGACCTCCAGGCCGAGGTCATGGACATCTTCGCCGTCGAAGTGCAAAGGCGCGCCACGGTCGCCCGCCAACGGACATGCCCCATCGGCGACCTGCTGGGCGACGACCGGGAGTCGGAGTTCTTGGAGTACAAGTCCACCCTGCGCTGGGACATCCACCAGCAGCGCAAGGGCGGAGCCGTCGAGGACGCCGCCATCAAGACCATCGCAGGGTTCGCCAACTCCGACTACGGCGGCACCCTCCTGATCGGCGCAGCCGACGACGGCACCGTCCACGGCCTCGAAGACGACTACGCCACGTTCTCCAAACGAGGCCGGCGAGGCGACCAAGACCTCTGGGGCCAGCACCTACAGAACCTCATCCGCTCCCGACTCGGCGACTCCGCCATGTCGCTCGTCACCTGGGAGTTCCACACCATCAACAGCCACCACCTCGCCCGCATCAGCATCGCCCCCTCCAACCACCCCATCCAGGACCACAAAGACCGCCAAGACACCTTCTGGCTCCGAACCCCGACCTCCACCATCGCCATAACCGACCCCAAGCACAGAGACCAAGTAATCGCCCGCCGCTGGGGCACGACAGCACCGTCGTAGGAGCAGCGACAAGCCGGTCGTCAGTAGAGACGAATAGAGCGGCTAGACCACTGCCAGCGACTTCGGGTCGGCGCGGCTCGCCCTCCACGGCGGCGGCTCGGCCTCGGTGCCCTGTGAGTGAGCCTATTGAGCAACATTACTCAATAGGCTCACTCAGCGAGACGCCTCCTACCCGACACCCCAGCGTGGAGGAGGTCCAGAGCATGCTCGCCAACAAGACACCCGCCAACCCAGCGGACCTCGCCGCACTCCTCGGTTATCAGCTCACAGCTCATCGGCCAGTACACGACCGATCCGGCGACCTTTGGTTACGGCGTCTATCTGGTGCTGTGGTTCGGGGACGGCAGGGTTCAGACGCCCCCGGACGGCAGTCGCCCCAGTACCCCTGAGGAACTCGAGCAGCGGCTCGTGCAGTACCTGACGGAGGAGGAGAGGCTCAAGATCTCCGTGATCGTCATGGATGTCAGCAAACCCAAGAGGCCGAGCCGCTCCTCGTCCTCGCCGTCTCGGATCGGCGTCAGAAGTTGAACAGCGACATGGCGGTGCCGCCGCGGATCATGTCGCGCTCGGTCGCGCCGATGCCGCCTAGGAGCTGATCCACCACACCGAGGGTCTCGGGGTAGCCGGGCTCCTCGCGGATCCAGGGCCAGTCCGAGGCCATGAGCATTCGGTCGGCGCCGAAGGCGGCGTAGATGCGGTCGGTGGTCTCCTGGAGGTCCCGGTAGGGGTAGGGGGCCCCGCTGAAGGCGTAGTGCCCCGAGAAGTGGACGTTCACGCTGGAGTGCTTGGCCGCCAGCGCCTCCACGATCTCCAGGCCCGGCGGGGGCAGCGGCATGTCGAACTGGGGCCGAGCGTGGTCGTCCACCTTCAACTCGAGATGCATGTTGGGCAGGAACCCCAGATGGTTCATGACCACCTTCAGGCCGCCGAGCAGCTCCAGGCAGCCGTCCAGCAGGGCCACCTGGTCGGCCGGGCCGTAGAACCAGGCCTTCATTCCGGCGTCGCGCATGGCGGCCAGGGTGGGGAACACCGCCAACGACTCCGGGTCGGCGCCGGGCTCGCCCTCCAGCCCGTAGAAGCGGACGCCCTCGATGCCGGCGTCGATGCGGCGCTGGAGGGTGGCCAGCGGATCGGGGTCGGCGAAGTCGTACACGGAGACGCCGGCGAACTTGCCCGGATGGTCGCTGAGCACCTCGGCCAGGTAGTGGTCGTGCTCGGACAGGGCGCAGTAGACGGCCCGGTCCACCCCCGCGGCGTCCATCGCGGCCAGGAGGCGCTCGGCGGACTCCTCGCGCTCGGGCGGGGTCATGCCCTCGAAGATCGCTCTCGGGTAGTCGTCGCTGAGGGCCTTGAACAGGTGCAGGTGGGCGTCCACTACGTCCATGGTTCGGCCTTTCGGTTCGCTGCTAGGTGTCAGGGTCTTGTTGGTCGGAGTCTTGCTGGTCGGAGTCCTGCCGGCCGGAGCCGTGCTCGGCGATCCAGGCGAGGTGGTGGGCGGTCAGGTGGCGGCGCATGTACATCACCAGCTGCTCGATCAGGTGCGGGTGCTCGCGCAGCAGGGCCGGGCCCCGCAGCACGGTCCCGGTGGAGATCCACATGTTCTGCCCCCGCAGCCCCGAATGGACGGCCCGCACATAGTCGTGGGTCGTCTCGTCGTGGGAGCCGGTGAACAGCACCCGCATGGCGGGCACTCCTCGGGTGCCCCCGCTGGCGTCGGCGTCGTCGCCGGAGCCGGGCATGGGGCCTATCAGCGCATGGACCGGCGCTCCCTGGTCGGTTCCGAGGTCGAAGGCGGTGCGGGCCGCGGCGCCGTAGGTCACCAGACCAACGGGGCCGAACGCGCCGGTGACCTCCGCCAGGGCGCCGGTCAGGTCGTCCATGGTGGCCGACGGGTCAGCGTCACCGTCGGACAGGCCGTGGCCCCGCAGCTCCAGGCGGATCACCCGGAACCCCGACCCGTTCACGGTGGCCGCCAGCGAGCCCCAGGCGTCGAGGTCGTCGCCGAGGTCGTGGACGAACAGCAGCGGCGGGCCGTCGGCGGGATGCTCTAGGCCCCGCAGGACGGTGCCGTCGGCCAGGGCTACCTCGACGGGAAACGGCTTCGACGATGCCATGGCTGTCGGCGGTCAGAACGGCTGCGGGTTGAAGCAGCGCAACCCGACGCCGTGATTCTTTTCGTACGCGGGGTGCTCGTCCCAGCACCGCTCCAGGGCGTG
This sequence comes from Acidimicrobiaceae bacterium, assembly GCA_026710865.1. Lineage (GTDB taxonomy): Bacteria > Actinomycetota > Acidimicrobiia > Acidimicrobiales > Aldehydirespiratoraceae > Aldehydirespirator. The sequence continues at coordinate 3,947 of JAPOQG010000085.1, read as the reverse complement.
GGGGCATCGGGGTGCGAAGCGGCATCCCGGCGGCATCATCTGCGCGGGCGGGACCAGGCCCGCGATGGGCACCAGCTCCCGGCGCTTGCGGCTCACATGGGGCAGAGCCCGCAGCAGGCCCTGGGTGTAGGGGTGGCGAGGATCGGCGAACAGCTCGTCCACCGGGGCCTCCTCCACGATCTCGCCGGCGTACATCACCGCCACCCGGTCGGCGATCGAGGCCACCACGGCCAGGTCGTGGGTTATCAGCAGCATGGACATGTGGCGGCCCTGCTGCTCGGAGCGGAGGCGCTCCAGGATCTGGGCCTGCACGGTCACGTCGAGCGCGGTGGTGGGCTCGTCGGCGATGAGGATCTCGGGGTCGAGCACCAGCGCGGTTGCGATCATCACCCGCTGGCGCATCCCGCCCGACAGCTCGTGGGGGTAGGAGTCGAAGCGCTCGGCGGGGGCGGGCAGCCCCACGGCCCTCAGGATGTCCACGCTCATCTCCCGGGCTGCGGCCTTGGTGACGTCGCGGTGGGTGCGGATCACCTCGGTCATCACCTGGCCCACGGTGAACACCGGATCCAGCGACGTGAGCGGGTCCTGGAAGATCATCGAAATGCGCTCGGAGCGGACGTCGCGCACCCGACGCTCGGGCAGCTGCGTGAGGTCGGTCCCGTCGAAGACGACCTCGCCGGAAGTGATCCGCACCGGTGGCGTGGGCAGCAGCCGCATGATCGACAGCGCGGTGATGGTCTTGCCGCACCCGCTCTCTCCCACCAGGCACAGCACCTCGTTGGGGTTGATGTCGAAGGACACGTCGCGCACCACGTCGAAGGAGCCGTCCGGGGTGGCCACCGCGGTGTGGAGGTTGCGGACCGAGAGCACCGGCGCGCGGCCGGCGCCGTTGGCGGCGGCAGCAGTGGGATCGGAGTTCATGGCGGGATCGGAGTTCATGGCGGGATCGGGGCTCATGGCGGGCTCATGTCCTGCGCAGCCTGGGGTTGGCCACGGTGTAGCCCACGTCGGCGAGCCAGTTGCTCAGCACCACGATGGCGATCAGCACCAGCGAGAAGAACTGGGCCACCGGATAGTCCCGCCTCAGCACTGCGTTGACCAGCACCTGCCCGAGTCCTGGCCAGCCGAAGATCGTCTCGACCACCAGCGCGTAGCCGACGATCTGGCCGATCCGCAGCCCGGCCAGCGAGATGATCGGGACCATGGCGTTGCGCAGCACGTGCTTGCCGACGATGCTCGTCTCCGAGAGGCCGCCGGCCCGAAGCGTCCGCACGAAGTCCTGGCCGAGGTTCTCCAGCATGGCCGAGCGGGTCATCCGGACCGTCAGGGCGATCCCCTCCATGGCCAGCACCACCGCGGGCAGGATCAGCTGCTTGGTGCTGCAGCAGCCCGCCGAGGGCAGCCACCCCAGCGTGGACGCGAACAGCCACACACTCAGCAGGGCCAGCCAGAAGTTGGGCACGGCCATGCCGGCCACCGAGAACGTCATCACCGAGCCGTCTGCCCAGCTGTTGCGTTTGACCGCGGCCAGTATGCCCAGCGGCACGCCGATGACGAAGACCAGCGCGAAGGCCGCCGCCCCCAGGATCAGGCTGTTCTTCCCGTGCTCGGTGAGCATGTCGAAGATGTCGGCGTTGTTGGTGAGCGACTTGCCCAGGTCGAAGGTGAGCAGGCGGCCCATGTAGCGGAAGTACTGCTCGTGGACCGGGTCGTTCAGGCCCAGCAGCTCCCGGAACTCCTCGCGCTCCTCGTAGGAGGCCGAGGCGGGCAGCCGGGCCGAGACCGCGTCGCCGCCCGAGAGCCGGATGGCGTAGAAGACCGCGATCGACGACAGCAACAGCACGATCAGCGTGTAGAGGCTGCGCGCCGCGATGCGCTTCATGGCGTGACTCCGCCGACGCCCGCCGTCACGCCGCGCTCAAGCGTGTAGAGGCTGCGCGCCGCGATGCGCTTCATGTCCGCAGGCCTCGACAGCTCATTGCTCGTCCACCGACTTGGCCTCGTGGCGCAGGCGCGGGTCGAACACGTCGCGCAGCCCGTCGCCGATGAGGCTCACCGACAGCACCACCAGCACGATGGCGATGCCGGGGATGGTCGACTCCCAGTGGTTGAGCCGCAGGAAGTTGCGGCCGTCGGCCACCAGCTGGCCCAGGCTCGGGGTGGGGGGCTGGGCGCCCAGGCCGATGAACGACAGCGCGGCCTCGGCGATCACGGCCACCGCCACGTAGTAGGACGCCAGCACGAACGCCGGGGCCAGGATGTTGGGGAAGATGTGGCGCCACATGATGCGCATCGACGAGTAGCCCCCGGCCCGGGCCGCCTCCACGAACTCCCGCTGCGACAGCGTCAGCACCTCGCCCCGCACCACCCGGGCGATGGCCGCGGTGTTGACCAGGCCCACGGCCAGGATCACCGGGAACAGGCCGCCGCCCATCCCTCCCACGAACAGCACGGCCAGCAGGATCAGCGGGAAGCCCCAGATGAAGTCGATGGTCCCGCCGATCGTGCGGTCGGTCCAGCCCCGCAGGTAGCCGGCCACCATGCCCAGCACGATCCCGGCCACCAGCGCGAGCACGGTAACCCCGGCGGCCACGGTGAGGCTCACCCTGATGCCCACGAAGACCCTGACCGCCATGTCGCGGCCCAGCGCGTCGGTTCCGAAGATGTGGCCGTCGCTCAGCGGCGGCAGGTGGATGTCCTGGAAGTCCTGGGTGACGTAGTCGCCGCCGGTGATCCACGGCCCCAGGATCCCGGCGGCCAGCACGATCACGCCCAGCGCGGAGCCCAGCAGCAGCAGCCGGTTGTGGCGCATGCGGCTCAGGCTGCGCTGCAGCCCGGTGACGTGCTGGGCCTCCTCCAGCGCGAGGAGCTGGTCCTCCCAGGCGAGCCGCCGGGCGGCGACGGCCGATTCTGCGCCCTCTATGGCGGCGGTCACGGCGCCGCCGCGGTTGGATGCAGGCTCTGAGCCTTAGGGCCCTCTACCCCTCGATCCACGTGTCGTTGTAGTACGGGTAGAGGTTCCACACGAACGGCTGCCAGCCGTGCACCTTGTTGTTGTGCACGAAGGTGGCGTTCTGGTTCATGATCGGCAGGTACGGCAGCTGCTCGGCCCACGCCAGCTGGAACTCCGACGACGCGGCCTGGGCCTCGTCCTCGGTGCCCGACTGCTGCCACGCCTCGATGGCGGCGTCGATGCGGGGCTCGACCGCGTGCGAGAAGTTCGGCACCGGGATGGTGGCCGACCAGCCGAACAGGATGAGCACGTCGAGGGGGATGGGCCACAGCCAGAAGAACAGCGACATCTCGACGGAGTCGCGTCCCGGCTGGCTCTGCTCGGTGAAGGCGAGGCCGCGGTCGACGACGTTGAGGTTGGCCCTCACTCCGACCTTGGCGAACTGGGCCGACACCGCGGCGGCCACGTTCTTCTGGACCGACTCGTCCTCGACCAGGTAGCGGAACTCGAAGCGGACGCCGTCGCGCACCCGCACGCCGTCGTCTCCCATCTCCCAGCCGGCCTCGTTGAGTTTCTCGTTGGCCAGATCCACGTCGAACTGGTTGAACTGCTCCACCGCGGGGTCGTACTGGCGGTCGGTGGTGGGGAACGGCCCGTAGGTGGCCGCGCCGTTGCCGGCCAGGATGGCGTTGACCATGCCCTCGCGGTCCAGCGAGTGCGACAGCCCCTGGCGGGTGAGCACGTCGCCGAACAGCTCGTCGTAGTCCCGGTTCATGGCCAGGTGGAAGCCCGACCACTCGGGATGGCGGATCACGGTCAGGTCGGGGTTGTTCTCCAGCCGGCCGATGTCGATGTGGGCCGGGTTGATCAGCGTGTCGATGTCGCCGTTCTCGAGCTGGGTGGCCCGCTGGCCCTCCTCGGTGATGACCGTCCAGCGGATGGCGTCGAGGTAGGCCGGGCCCTTGTTCTCGAAGAAGGGCGTGTTCGAGCCGGG
>JAPOQG010000346.1 GCA_026710865.1 Acidimicrobiaceae bacterium | reverse complement strand
GCTGCGCCCAGCGTTCCACGCGCTCCTGGTGAGAGGCGATTCGCCATGACTGCAAGAAGGACTGCGTCTGGCCACATCCTCACCGATTCTGATCTCGATGCCATCGCCGAGGAGGTCGAGACCAGCGACTACGACATCGCGGCGCTGCGCAAGCGCCGCCGGGGGCGGGCTTGGCTCAGGCCGTGAGGAGGGCTGCGGGAATGACGCCTATGCCGTCGTGGCGGCGGTAGGCCTGCTGGCCGGTGGTGATGACCGCGGCGTCGAGCAGGTTGGGGCCGATCCGGCCGGCGAGCCAGTGGAGGTGTCTCACGTCGTTGTCGTCGATGAGGGCTGAGAGCTTCACTTCGAGCGCCACGACCCGGCCGTCGGCCCTCTCCACGATCAGGTCGATCTCGCGCTCTCCGGCCCGGGTCCGCAGGTGCGATACGCGGGCCTCGTTGGCCTGCGCGTAGACCCGCACCGAGAGCGTTACGAGAGACTCGAAGAGGGCGCCGAGCAGCGTGCCGTCGCGGGGCATGGCGGGACCGGCGTCGGCTCCGTCGACGAGGGCGCCCGCATCGACGCCGAGCAGGCGCGCGGCCAGGGCGGGATCGGCCAACTGGTGCACGGGGGAGGCGGCCAGGCGGGTGAGCCGGTTGCTGGTCGGGAGCCAGGCCGGCACTTCCTCGATCATCCAGAGCTGTTCGAGGACGCGGCGGTAGGCGATCGTCGTCGACCTGGCCGGCTTGTCCGGCTCCCCCGGCGTGGCGGCATCCCGGATCGTGGCGTAGGACGCCGAGGTGGAGGTCGCGGCCGCGAACGCGGTCAGCCAGCTCCGCAGCGCTCGACGGTCGCGAACGTTTCGGCCGAGGTCGTCGAAGTCGTGTTCGACGATGCGATCGACGTAGCCGTCGAGCTGGACTCCGAGCAGGCGGGGCGAGAGGGTTCGCATCGCGGGAAAACCCGACCGGACGATCTCGTCGGCATAGTCGGCCAGTCGCAGATCCGAGCTGCCCTCCAGCGGGGGACGCCTGCCGCTGAGCAGGCCTGAGAGGGCGACGGTGGCGCGTCCTGTGCCGCGTTCTGCCAGAGACAGGGGCCGCATCCTGACGGTGACGATCCGTCCTGCGCCCGAGTGGGTCGGGGCCTCCGCCGGTGCGGCCGAGCCGGTCAGCAGGAATCGCCCGGCTGCGGGATCGCGGTCCACGGCGCGCCGGACCAGGTCCCAGGAGTACGGCATCCGCTGCCACTCGTCGATCAGGATCGGGGGCTCGCCGGCGACGAGCCGCTCGGGCTCGGCTCGCAGGATTTCCTGATGCCTGGCATCGTCTAGGCGATGAACGGTCCGGGCTCGGCGCAGCGCAGTCTCAGTCTTGCCCACGGCCCTCGGACCCTCGATGGAAATCGCGGGCAGCCCGGCGACCAGTTCGCCGAGTTCGTCATCGACGATTCTGGCGATGTACCTGTCCATAGCAGGCAACGATACCGATTGGATGATCTGTATGCTACAGATCGGATGGCTCTTGTCGTACTCATTGGACGGCAGTCACGCTTCTGATTGGATGAAGATGGACGGCAGCCCTCATGTCAGGTTCAGGGCGCGGGTGAGGAAGGTTGCCATCTCTGCTCGGGTGACGGGCCGGTTGGGGCAGTATCGCAGCGGCTGTTGTGAGCAGCCTGCTGTGATGCCTGCGGCGCGTAGCGCGTCGATGCTGGCGGTGTGGGGGTTCGACTCGGGCACGTCGGCGAATCCGGCT
>JAPOQG010000344.1 GCA_026710865.1 Acidimicrobiaceae bacterium | reverse complement strand
GGGGCGAGCTGGGGGCTCACCGACCACAGCCACATCTCCGCGGGAGGCTCATACCAGGGATCCTCCAGCGGACCGCCCTCGTATGAGATGTGCAGCATGTTGGCGTCCATCGAGAAGGGCGACTCGGTTCCCCGCTTCCGCTCGATCCCGATGCCGTGGGTGGCCGCGTAGGCCATGAGCGACTCCCGGGAGCCCAGGTCCCACTCCCGCCAGGGAGCGATGACCCGTATGTCCGGCTCGAGCGCGTAGGCGCCGAGCTCGAAGCGGACCTGGTCGTTGCCCTTGCCGGTGGCGCCGTGGCTGATGGCGTCCGCGCCCGTCTCGTTGGCGATCTCCACCAGCCGCTTGGCGATCAGGGGCCGTGCGATGGAGGTTCCGAGCAGGTACTCGCCCTCGTAGAGGGCATTGGCCCTGAACATGGGGAACACGAAGTCGCGGGCGAACTCCTCACGCAGGTCCTCGATGAAGATGTCGCTGGGCGCGACGCCCATGGCCAGTGCCTTGGCCCTGGCCGGCTCCAATTCGTCGCCCTGGCCTATGTCGGCGGTGAACGTCACCACCGTGCAGCCATGGGTCTCCCGCAGCCAGTGCAGGATTATGGATGTGTCCAACCCGCCCGAGTAGGCCAGCACCACTTTGGAGACGGGCGCGGCTCCGGCCGGGGCGGCATGGGTTGTGCTCATCTTGAGTTGCTCTCCCGATTCGTTCTAGTAGTCACCGGCTCAAGCCGGCCAAGTCCCTCAGGCGTTCTGCCAGGTCCGAGCCCGCGGTCCCGTCGGTGGCCACCACGATCAGCGAGTCGTCGCCGGCCACGGTGCCTAGCACCTCTGGAAGGCCGGCCCGGTCGAGGGCGGACGCCACCACATGGGCCGAGCCCGGCGGCGTGCGTACCACCGCCAGGTTGCCCGACGAGCCGACATCGGCCACCCAGTCGCCCATCACCCGGCGGAGATGCTCCTCCGGAGCGATCCGCTCCGTCGGGTGCTCGGGGATGGCGTAGACGGTGCTGCCCCCCGGCACTCGAACCTTCACCGCGCCCAAGCCGTCGAGATCACGCGACACGGTGGCCCGGGTGGCGGTGACGCCAGCGTCCGACAGCAGGTCGACGAGCTGTTGCTGGCTGGCCACCGAGTGCTCGGCGAGCAGCCGGGCGATCAGGTGCTGGCGGCTGGTCTTGCTCATGGCCGGGCTCAATCGACCTCTTCCATCAGCCACAACAGCAGGCCCCTGGCCGCGTGCATCCGGTTGGCGGCCTGTGGCCACACCCGGCTGCGGTCACCGTCGATCACTCTGGCCTCGACCTCCTCGCCCCGGTGGGCGGGCAGGCAGTGCAGGAACAGCGCGCCGGGCGCGGCCCGGGCCATGAGGGCCCGGTTGACGGTGAACCCTGCAAAATCCTGGCGACGCTTCTCGGCCTCCGCCTCCTGACCCATCGAGGCCCAGACGTCGGTGTAGACCACGTCGGCTCCCGACACCGCCTCGGCCGGCTTGCTCACCTGCACCGGCTCGCAGCCGCGGCGGCGCATCGGCCGCAGGTCGGACTCCTTGAATCCGTAGCCCTCGGGGCTGGCGATTCGCAGCGCCATGCCCGACAGGCCGGCCGCGTAGGCCAGCGAGCGGGCCATGTTGTTGGCGTCGCCGACGTAGGCCAGCGTCAAGCCCTCGAGATGGCCGAGCTCGGCCCTTATCGTCAGCAGGTCGGCTACGGCCTGGGTGGGGTGGGCCTGGTCGCTGAGCAGATTGACGATCGGGACGCTGCTCACCGCCGCCATCCGCTCCACGGTGCTGTGGGCGAACACCCGCGCCCCGATCACCGCGGTGTAGCCGGCCAACGTGCGGGTGACGTCCTCGACGGTCTCGCGCTGGTCCAGGCCGACCTCGGCGGGACCGATGTAGATCGGGTGGCCGCCCAGCTGTACCACGGCCATCTCGGTGGCACTGCGGGTACGGGCCGAGGGCTTCTCGAACAGCAGCGCCGCGCCCTTGCCCGCCAGCACCTGGGGCGGTTTCGGGTCGGCAGCCAGGTTGAGGATGCGTGCGAGCTCGCTGGGCTGCAAGTCGTCTGCATCTAGGAAGTGGCGCATCTCAGCTCCTTTCATCGGGTGTGGGATCGATCCTCGTGGGCGGGCCGCTTCTGCGGCTCTCGAGCGCGGCGGCCAGGATGGCGCATCCCTCGGCGAGCTGTTCGGCCGAGACCACGAAGGGCGGCGCCAGCCGCAGCGCCGTGGGGGTCACGCCGTTGACGACCAGGCCCCCCTCCAGGCAGGCCGAGGCGATGTCCTTGGCCGAGCGTCCCGCCCTGGCCTCCTCGGACAGCTCGGCGGCGAGCAGCAGGCCACGGCCCCTGACGGTGCCGACGCCGTCGAGGCTCTCCAGCAGGTCTCTGAGAGCGGCCCCGAGGCGGCCGGCCACCGCCGGCGCGTCCATGGCCTGCAGCTCGGTGAGCACGGCCCGCACCGCGGCCAGAGCCAGGGGCTGGCCCGCGAAGGTGGAGCCGTGGTCGCCGGGACCGAAGGCGGCCGCGACCTCGGCCCGGGCCCACACCGCGCCCACCGGGACGCCGTTGCCGAGCGCCTTGGCCATGGTCACGATGTCGGGCTGGATCCCGGCGTGCTGGTAGCCGAACCACCGACCGGTCCGGGCCAGTCCGGTCTGGATCTCGTCCAGTGCCAGCAGGATGCCGCGCTCGTCGCACACCTCGCGCACTGCCTGCAGGTAGCCGTCGCCGGCCGGCACGACGCCGCCCTCGCCCTGCACCGACTCCAACAGCACCGCGCCCACCGAGGGGTCGAGCGCGGCCACGAGGGCGTCGATGTCGTCGAAGGGCACGTGACGGAAGCCGTCGGGCATGGGCGCGAAGGGCTCATGCTTCTCGGGCTGGCCGGTGGCGGCCAGCGCGGCCAGCGTGCGGCCGTGGAACGATCCGTAGGCGGTCACCACCGCGTGGCGGCCCCTCCCGGAGTGCTTGCGAGCCAGCTTGAGGGCGGCCTCCACCGCCTCCGCGCCGGAGTTCTGGAACAGGATCCGGCCCGATTCGGCGTCGCCGCCGGGCCCGGACCGGATCAGCCGGTCGAGTGTCTCCACGACCTCGGCCGTCGGCTCGTTGGCGAACAGGTTGGAGGTGTGGATCAGCGTCGACGCCTGGGAGGCGACGGCCTCGGTCACCGCCGGGTGGGCGTGGCCCAGCCCGGTGACGGCCAGGCCGCACAGGAAGTCGAGGTAGCGCCGGCCGCGGTCGTCCCACAGCTCGGCTCCCTCGCCCCGCACGAACGTCACCGGCGGGGTCCCGTAGTTGTTCATCAGCGCGGCCCGGCTCATGGCTGGTCCTCGGTGCTGTCGGTGCTGTCGGTGATCATCGTTCCTATTCCTGCGTCGGTGAACAGCTCGAGCAGCACCGCGTGGGGTATGCGGCCGTCGAGCATGTGGGCAGAGCCGGACCCGGCCCGCACCGCGTCCATGCAGGCCTGAGCCTTGGGGATCATCCCGCCTTTGACAGCGCCGGAGACGATCATGGCCTCCACGTCGGTGACCGTGGCCCGGCTCACCAGCGAGGACGGGTCCGCGGGGTCGGCCAGCAGGCCGGGCACGTCGGTGAGGTACACGACCTTGGCCGCGCCGAGCGCGCCGGCCAGGGCCGCAGCCATGGTGTCGGCGTTGATGTTGTAGGCCTGTCCGCCGGCGTCGGCGCCGATCGACGACACGACGGGGATGATCTCCCTGGTCACCAGACGCTCGATGATGCGGGGGTTCACCTCGGCCACGTCGCCCACGAAGCCCAGCGCGGGGTCCCTGGGAACTGCGGTGACCAGGCGGCCGTCCTCGCCGGAGAGCCCCAGGGCCGCTCCGCCGTTGGCGTTGATGGCGCTGACAATGTCGCGGCCGACCTTGCCGACCAGCACCATCCGGGCCACTTCGAGGGTCTCCTCGTCGGTCACCCTCAGGCCGTCGCGGAACTCGCTCTGCTTGCCCAGCTTCCGCAGGTGCTCGCCGATCTGGGGGCCGCCGCCATGGACGACCACCGGATGCAGCCCGACCGAGCGCACCAGGACGATGTCGCGGGCGAAGGACGCCGCCAGAGCGGGATCGGTCATGGCGTGACCGCCGTACTTGACCACCACCACCGCCCCCCGGAAGCGCCGGATGTAGGGCAGTGCCTCCACCAGCGCCTTGGCCCGCCGGTCGGGCTCGAAGCCCTCGGCGGCGTCGTGGGCGCCCTCGATTCCGGTCGCGACAGTCATGTCCGGTACCCCTGCACGATGGTGAAGCACTTCGGCGAGCGAGAGTCGGATGAGACCGTATAGCCGGATCGAGGCCGTTGAGGCGCCTTGGTCATGTCCGGTACCCGGCGTTGATGTCGATGTAGCCGTGGGTCAGGTCGCAGGTCCACACGGTGGCCTCGCCGTGACCCACGCCCACGTCGACCCGGAGCGCGACGTCCTGGCCGAGCAGGTGCGCGGTGGCCCTCTCCTCGCTGTAGCCGGGCTTGGGCATCCCCCCGTCGGCGCACTGCTCGTCGCCGATCCATATGGCGAGCCGGTCCCGGTCGGCCCGCTGGCCGGCCTTGCCCACCGCGGCCACGATCCGGCCCCAGTTGGCGTCGGAGGCGGCCAGGGCGGTCTTCACCAGCGGGGAGTCGGCCACCGCCCGGGCGATGGCCCGCGCCGCGGCATCGTCGGCCGCGCCGGTGACGCTGACGGCGACGAACTTGGTGGCGCCCTCGCCGTCGCGCACGATCTGGTGGGCGAGATCCAGGGTCACCGCGTCGAGGGCGGCCTGGAAGTCGGCCATGTGCAGGGCGGCGGACTGTCCCGAGGTGCCGGTCGCGGCCAGCAGCACCGTGTCGCTGGTGGAGGTGTCGGAGTCGACGGTGATGCGGTTGAAGCTCTTCTCCACCGACGCGGCCAGACACTCCTGGGCGGTCGGCGGGTCCACGGCCAGGTCGGTGAACACGAACGCCAGCATGGTGGCCATGTCGGGGGCGATCATGCCGCTGCCCTTGGCGATGCCGGCCACATGGGCGCTGGTGCCGGCCACCGGCGCCGACGCGCCCTTGGGGAACGTGTCGGTGGTGCCGATGGCGGTGGCGGCGGCCTCCCAGGCTCTCGGACCCGCAGGTGCGAGTCCGGCTACGAGGCCTCCGAGCGCGCCGTCGATACGACCGGTGGGAAGGTCCTCGCCGATGACGCCGGTGGAGGCGACCAGCACCTCGTGTGCGGGCGCGCCCAGGGCCCGGGCCACGGCTTCCGCGGTGTGCTCGGCGACCCGGTACCCGGCCGCGCCGGTGAATGCGTTGGCGTTGCCCGAATTGACGATGATGGCCCGGCCCCGCCCCGAGCTCGCGGCCAGGGCCTGCTTGCACCAGTCGACGGGCGCGGCGGTGCACAGTGACCGGGTGAAGGTGCCGGCCACGCTGGTGCCCGGGGGCATCTCGGCCAGCATCAGGTCGTCCCGGCCCGAATACCGGATCCCGGCCGCGGCGGTGGCCAGCCGCACACCGGCGACAGCCAGCATGGCCGGGAACGCGGCGGGGGCCAGCGGCGACACCGAAGTCCCAGACATTGCTGTCACCTCGAATTGGCAGCAAAATGCACGCCATCCGTGCAAAACGCTGCCAATTCGGCCAGTGGATGGGCGGGCCTCTGGTGGTCGCCGGCAATTGGCAGCAAAATGCACGCCATCCGTGCAAAACGCTGCCAGTTCGGCCGACGGGCCTCGGAGTGGAACCCTGGGATCCGCATGCCGGTCTCTAGGGGTAGAGCCCCGCCGACGCCAGCCCGGCGGTCTCGTCGATTCCCAGCGCGAGGTTGGCGCACTGCACGGCTTGACCGGAGGCTCCCTTGACCAGGTTGTCGAGCGCGGCGATGGCCACGACCCATCCGGTGCGGGTGTCGGCCCTCGCGGTGACGTGGACGCTGTTCGACCCCAGCGTCGCCTTGGTCGACGGCGACCGCTCGCTCACCACCACGAACGGCTCGTCGCGGTAGGCGTCCCCGAGCACGCCGAGGACTTCGTCGGTGCTCGTCGCCACGGTCGGCCTGGCGTAGCAAGTGGCGAGGATCCCCCGGTTCATGGGGGCCAGGTGCGGGGTGAACAGCACCTGCACGTCGGTGCCGGCGTGTCGTGACAGCGCCATCTCGATCTCGGGCGTGTGCCGGTGGCTCAGCAGGCCGTAGGCGGTGAAGTCCTCGTCCACCGCGCAGAAGGTCGTGTTCGCCTTGGGCGGCCGGCCCGCGCCGGACACCCCGCTGGCGGCATCGACGATGATGCCGGTGGGTTCGACGACACCGGCGGCCACAAGCGGAGCGAGGGCCAGCGAGGCCGTGGTCACATAGCAGCCGGGGGCAGCCACTAGCTCTGCGCCCCGGATATGGCTGCGGAACAGCTCCGGGAGGCCGAACACGAACTCGTCGAGCAGCTCCGGCGCGCTGTGCTCGGCGCCGTACCACGCCGGGTAGAGACCGGGGTCGTCGAGCCTGAAGTCCGCGGCCAGGTCGACGACATGCTTCACGTCCTCCCGCAGTTCCGGGACCAGTGCCTGCGAGGCGCCGTGGGGCAGCCCGCAGAAGGCAAGGTCGCAGCCGGAGGCGATGCCGGGTTCGTAGGGCACGAATTCGGTGCCCCCGTAGGCCGCGGCCAGGCTGGGGTACAGGTCGGCCACCGCCCGGCCGGCCATCGAGTCGCCCGTGGCCACGGCCACTTCCAGGTCGGGATGGGACGCGCCGATGCGCAGCAGTTCAGCTCCGGTGAACCCCGACGCGCCGATGACCGCCACCCTGTGCATCCCGCGAAGCTACCAGCTCAAAGCCAAACTGCAACCTTTCTCAATACTTAGAAAATACTTGCACTGTGAAATATACTGTAATTACTCTGATGATCGTATATTGGTTGCATGTCGCCAGCTAACGACGTGCCGCCCAGGCACCCCAAGAAGCAGATCGCCGATGCTGTGTCCGCGGCTCTGGATGCTGGCTGGCGATTCCGCAAGGGCAGACCGAGAGGCCACGTATGGGGATTCCTGTTGTGTCCGCAGGACGACCGGGATGGCTGCCGCATCCGAGTTTATTCGACACCGCGCAACGCGGACGATCACGCTGCCGCTATCCGTAACGACATGGCCCAATGCCCGCACGAGGAGTACCCTTATGAGTGGAGCTAGGAGTCGCATATGACCAAGTACCGATTCACTCTCGAGGCCGTGGGCCCCGAATACTCCGACGAAGCCTTCTCGGAGTGGGTCGCCTCACGCGCAGGAGCCAGTGGCCACGCCACTAGAAACGGGCACCACTACATCCACTTCGACAGGCCCGCAGCCTCGCTGGATCTGGCGGTGAAGGACGCGGCTGGTGAATTGGCAGGCTGGAACGGACTGCAGGTCGTCGGCTTCAGCTCACCCTGCTCGAACAGCGGCGTACTCGCACGGGCCTAACTACCCTCGGAGCGTGGCTCCGGTGCGGCGGGAGGTCTCGTCGATGCAGCGCTGGCGGGCCTCGGCCACCTCGGCGTCGGTGAGGGTGTGGTCATGGGCCTGGAACCGCAGCCGGTAGGCGAGGCTGCGAGACCCTTCGGGCACGCCCGGCCCCCGGTAGGTGTCGAACAGCTCGATGCGGGCCAGGAGTTTCCCGGCCGAGGCCCGCAGCGCCCGCTCCACCTGCGCCGCGGCCACGCTCTCGGGCACGACGAAGGCCAGGTCCACATCGCTGGGCGGGTACTTGCTGACCGGCCGGTAGCGGCGCCGGGCCCTCGGCCCGTCCAGAACCTCCTGCAGATCGACCTGGAGCCACGCCGCCCGGCCCGACACCCCGCTCGCCGCGAGCACCTCGGGATCGATCTCCCCCGCCGCGCCCCGCACCCGTCCGGCCACCACCACTTCCGCGGCGCGGGTGGGGTGCATCCCCGCCAGGGACGCCTCCCGCAGTTCGACCGCGGGCAGCGACAGCGCCTCGGCCAGCAGGTCGAGGACGGCCACCGCTGCCGGCGCCTCCTCTCCCGACAGGGCCACGGCCAGGAACTCCCTCTCGTCGGGGAGCAGCTGGCCCTCCGGCGCGGGCAGGTAGACGTGGCCGATCTCGAACAGCCGCACGTCGCCGTTGAAGTGGCGCTGGTTGTAGGACAGGGCCCGCAGCTGACCGGGCAGCAGCGAGGTTCGCAGCACGGACTCGCTGTCGTCCACGGGATTGGACAGGGTGACGCCGTCCTCGGGCAGGCCCACCGCAGCCAGCGCGCCGGGCGCCACGAACGGCATGGGCTGGGTCTCGTAGCAGCCCGCACCCACCAGAACGTCGCGCACCAGCCGCCGGTCCTTCTGGTAGGACGACAGCCCGCCGGCCTCGTTGGCGGTGGGCACGGTGCGCTCGATGTTCTCGTACCCGTGGAGCCGGGCCACCTCCTCGGCGATGTCGGTCTCGGTCTCGGTGTCCCAGCGCCAGGTCGGGATGGTCACCTCCAGGTTGTACAGCTCGACGTTCGGATCGAAGCCAGCACGCTTCGCCCGGTCACCAACGGGAGTCTCCGCGATTCGGCTGACCGTGGCGCCGAAGCCGATGGACCGCAGGTGGCCTGCCATCTCGTCCGCGCTGAGGCCGGTGCCGAGCAGGCTGTTGACCCTGGCGGCGCGCACACGCAGCGGGCGGCGATCGGGCAGGTCGCCGCGCTCGTCGATCAGGCCGGGCGCCACCTCGGCACCATGCTGCGCGGCCAGCTGCACGAAGCGGTTCATGCAGCACTCGACGCTTTAGCCCCAGTCGGCCCCTCGCCGGAAGCGGGTGGCGTCCTCGCTGGAGAGGTTCAGCGTGTTGGCCGTGGGCGAGATCGAGGGCGGCTCCCACCAAGCCATCTCCACCAGCACGTCGGTGGTGCCGGCGTGGATCTCGGTGGACGCCCCGCCCATCACGCCGGCGATGCCGATCACGCCG
>JAPOQG010000080.1 GCA_026710865.1 Acidimicrobiaceae bacterium | reverse complement strand
GTTGGACCATAGTCAAAGAGTGGACTCGCCGCCGAGGTCGCGATAGACGGTGAACAAGGCAATGGTGAACAGCACTTCGGGGAACACGCTCAACACGACGAGGACCACACCTGCGAGCCGGTCGCTGAAGAGTCCGGCCGCTTCGCTGGCGACTACCACCGGGATGGTCGCGGCCATCGACAGGACCAACAGCACCACGACGCGGCCGAGGGTCGCCCAATAGGTGCCTCTCAGGAGGCCGCGGGCATAACGCATCGAAGGCGTGGCCGGACCCGCGGCAGCAGTCACAACGGCCAGCAGCGCCAGAGGAAGCCCGCCCATCACCAACACCAGCAGAGCCGTCACCCACACGGCCACGCTCAGGCCCGCCCCCAGCACACCTGAAGCCACGATCAGCAATCCCGCCACGATCGAGACCACCATCATCGCGGCGCACCACATCACCAACAGCATCAAGCCCACCCCGGTGATGCGCAGCAGGCGCCCCAGGCCGGCGGCCAACGCCCGGGCCGCGCCCATCGGTCGGCCGTCCAGCCGGGCCATCGTGAACTGCCCGAACGCAGCGAACTCGACGATGTTGATCGCGACCACAGCGGCGCCGCCGGCCACCATCAACAGCACCCCAGCGGCCAGCGTCAACGAGCCGAGGCCTGCGATGCGGTCCGTCAAGTCGCTCCAGCGGGCCTCCAACACGGTGATGGCCTCCTCGGAGTCGTCGCCGGCCTCGAGTGCCTCCAGTTCGTTGACCAGAGTTCCCAGCGTGTCGCCGAACACATCGTCATAGCCCCTTGCGATCGCTTCCTCACCGGCCAGGAACACGACGGCGACCACCGCGTAAATCACCAGAAGCGGCCGCCAGTTCTGGGTTGCCACCCTGCAGTTCCTGCGGCGCGACAATCCGCCTGCCGATCACGTCCGCGCCCAGCAGCAGGCACGGTCCGGCGAACAGCGAGTAGAGGATGATCCAGCGATAGTCCGGTCCAACCAGCGACCGCACGATGTGGGGGACCGCCAGCCCGACGAACGCGACCGGACCCGCCAGCGCAACCGCCGACCCAGCCAAGGCCACCACGGCCAGGCCCGAGGCGGCCCGCACCACGTTGGTCCGTTGGCCCAGACCGGCCGCCACTTCCGCGCCGAGGCTGAGGGCGTTGACGTGACGCCCCAGCACCAACGCCGCGATCATCGCGACTGCGACAATCGGCAGCAGCAGGAGTGCTTCAGCGGTGCCGCGGCCCGAGATCGATCCCGCCAGCCAGAACCGGGCCTGATCGAGTGTGGCCACGTCGAGAAGCAACAGAGCCGCAGTCCACGAGCCCAGCAGTGCGCTGATGACCGCGCCGGCCAGAGCCAGCTTGACCGGTGAGGCCCCGCCCGCGCCGGCTGAGGCGATCGCGTACACCAGCACCGTCGCACCCAGAGCACCCGCGAAGGCGAACCACACGTATCCGGCCGGGGTCGCGATGCCCGCGATGTAGATCGCGGTCACAACCGCGAACGCCGCGCCCGCGTTGGTGCCCAGGATCCCGGGCGCACCGAGCGGGTTGCGGGTCACGCCCTGGGTGAGCGCACCCGCGACCGCGAACGACGCCCCGGCGATTATCCCGATGATCGTGCGATGCAGCCGAAGCTCGCGTACCACGATCTGGGCGTGGTCGCCGCGGTCGTAGTCCCACACGGCGTTCCAGACCGTCGCGGTGTCGATGTCGAGCGCGCCGTAGCGCAGGCTCAACCCGGCGACGATCACCAGCAGCGCCACAGCCGCGGGCACCCCGACGAGATGACGTCCCATTAGCAGCGGCCCGGCTCGCACGCTACGACTTCCTCTAGGGCGCGGGCAGTATCCACCGGTCGGGAGCCGGTGTGCGAGCCTGTGCCGCGAGGTCGACGGCGGGATCGATGATCCTGTGAGCGGGC
Source organism: Acidimicrobiaceae bacterium (assembly GCA_026710865.1). Lineage (GTDB taxonomy): Bacteria > Actinomycetota > Acidimicrobiia > Acidimicrobiales > Aldehydirespiratoraceae > Aldehydirespirator. Next base: position 8,240 of record JAPOQG010000080.1, on the reverse strand, counting down.
CCTCCGTTCATCGCGACCCAGGCGTCGGCCCGGACCTCGACGTCGGGCAGTCCAGCCTCGCGATAGTGCTGTGCGATCAGCAACGCAGTCACATGAATGAGGCCGGGTCTGGTGTCCGCATGCTCGGCCTGCCAGTCGGCGAGTACCAACTCAGGTCCGGCGGTCCAGGTTCGGCCCGTGGACGGGTCGGTGATGCGATAGTCCACATGCCCGGCCTTCTCGGTGATCATCACCCGCCAGGACAGGTAGTAGCTCTCCTCGCTCCAGCGCACGTTCGTCTGGTACGCGTAGTGGCGCAGAGGCAACAGAAGCTGTACCACCGCCAACACAACGAGCGCTGCGGCCGCGGGCCGCGAGATCCTCGCTGCCGTACCGCTTGAGGCGGCGTGGGTCGCCGCGATGCCCTGAGTCGGAGCGGAGCCCCCGATGCGGTCCCGTGCTCGGACGGTTCGTGCGAGCCGGGCGGGCCAGTCCGGATCGAAGAACACCGTCGCAGCGACGATCATCAGCCATGGGAACACGCCGATCTGGAAGAGCGCCCCGGTGACCAGGTGGAACCCCACCAGCGCGCCGTAGGCCCAGGGTCGGCTGCGCCGCCACAGCAGCCAGCCCACGATCGTGCAGTCGAACAGCGTGCCCGCCCAGCTGGCCGCGTAGGCCACCAGGGGCTTGTCGAGCAGTTCGCCGATCACCGGCAGATGGGCCCGGTCGGCCAGCCACAGACGGAGCGGCTGCGCTCGTAGCAGCCAGTCGCCGTTGAGCTTGGCCAACCCCGCGAAGACATAGACGACCGCGACCTGGGACCGCAGCGCCCACAGCACCGCGGCGGGCACGAACCCCGACGGCGCGACCCGCCCGGCCCGGGCGTCGAGGGACCATCGGTGGTGCACCGGCAACAACACCATCAACAGACCGGCCAGCGTCACGAACCAGTAGTGGTTGAGATAGAGCGCGGCGTCGATCAGCTCCGTGTAGGCGAACCCCGCGGTGAACAGCACGGCGGCCGGTCGATGGCGATATCCGAGGGCGATGCAGGCTCCCAGCGCAGCCAGGGCCACCATGTGAACGTGCATCCACGGTGCCGGGAGGGGCTGCACCCAGCCGAAGCCGGGATAGGTCAGATGATGCTCGGGGGCTAGGTAGAGGCTGTCCACCCAGCCACGGGCCAGGAACCGCAGCGACCCGAGCATGGCCACGATCCCGAAGCCGATGCGGAACAGAGCGACCGCGTCGGCCGCCACCGGGCGCCGGGCTGCGGTTCCAAGCCTCGCCCACACGCGTTCGGGGCCGGACGTCGCGCCTTGCGCTGGCGCCGCCGGGGCCGCGGGGCGGGACTCAGCCCGAGCTGTCGCCGTCAGCATCGCTGAACCCGATCGTCACGCCGAGCCGGCCTACAACCTCGGTGGCGACCATGATCTGGATTGCCTTGATGGCGTCCCGCGCCGCCGCCACGGCCGCCGGCGAATCGACCGCCGCGGCCCGCAGCGGCGGCTCCAGAGCCTGCGCCGCGGCAAGTGCCGCGGTGAACTGATCGCTCAGCCGTCCGGGGAGGTCCTCGCCGAGCAGTGGGGCCAGACCCGATCCGGGCCGGCTGCGACCGCCGATCAGAACCGCCCTGGCGCCGTCGAGCCGGTGGACCAGGTCCTCCACGCCAGCTCCTGCAGGTCCCTCGTCTATGGCCTCCGGTCGCGGTGCTGACCCCATCGCTCCGAGGGCGGCGCCGAGTTCGAGGTCGGTGACGGACTCCAGCAGGAACAACACGTCGTTGACCACCGAGTCGAGGCCCTCACCGTCGGCCGCGGCGAACTGCCCGCGGTAGGGCTCTCCGCCGTCCCAGCTGCTGGTCCATCCGTCCGCCACGACCGAGGCTTCGGAGGCGATGGTCTCGGCCACGCCCGTCAGGTAGGCACAGCGCCGGGGATCGCCCAGGGCTCCAAGCACATCGGACGTGCTGGGGTCGCCGCTCTCGTAGAGCACATATTCCACGGCACCCAGACCGCGCTGGTCGGCGCCGATCCGGTTGGTCAGGCGGTCACGATCCAGCTCGATGGACGGGTCGGAGATGAGATCCTCGATCTCGTCTACCGCGACCGGCCATCGGACCACCGCCCAGGAGCGCCGGTCCATCACCGGACCGACCCACATGCTCTCTAGGTAGGACCAACTGCGGCGAGTCTCGGCCAGAGCAGCCCGAGCATCCGAGAGGGCGCCGTCGCTCGGACCGGAGCACAAGCGGCTCGCCGCGGCGTCCAACGCTCCGGAATCGGCCTGGAACTTCTCATAGGCCGGGATCACGACTTCATCGGCCAGATCGGTGAGCACGCTCGGACGGTCCGGCCCGCCGCCGCATGCCGTGGACAACAGCAAGCACACGGCGACTGCGCCCACGGCTCGTCGAAGTGTCACAACGCCTCCAAGAACGCCACGAGCCGAGCCCGCTCCTCTGCGCTAGCCAGACGGAAGGCCTCTTTGGCCGCTTCGGCCTCGCCGCCGTGCCACAGGATCGCCTCCTCCAGAGTGCGGGCCCGCCCGTCGTGCAGCAAGAACCGGTGTCCGTTGATGTCGTCGACCAGCCCGATGCCCCACAGCGGCGGGGTGCGCCACTCGCGGCCGCCGGCGTCGAAGTCCTCCCGCCCGTCCGCGAGGCCGGGCCCCATGTCGTGCAGCAGCAGGTCGGTGTAGGGGTGGATCACCTGATCGGCCAGGGCTGCGATGTCCGAGGGTCCGGTGCGATGGGTGACGGTGTGACACGACGTGCAGCCGAAGCTCTCGAACAGCCGGGCCCCCGCAAGCACCTCAGCGGTGTCATGACCCCTCATGGCCGGCACGGCCAGGGTCCGAATATAGAGGTCCACCGATTCCAGCCTGGAGTCGGTGAGTTCGGGAGAACCCCCGTCGGGAGCCGTCGCGCACTCGGATTGCGCATTGGGGCAGTTCTCATCGGGATGCAGCGCCGAAGTGATGCCGATGTCGCCGTGGAACGCGCCCGCCGCCTGCTGCTCCACGGTGGCGACGTTGGCCTTCCAGCCGAACCGGCCCAGCGCGGGTGCCCCGGCTCGTGCGTCCCAGACCGTGTTGGCCCGACCCGAGACGCCGTTGCCGTCAACGTCCTCGGGGTCGGCGCGAGCGAGGATCGACTCGGCGGGAATGGCCTCCAGAAGGCCCATGCCGATCACCTGGGGAGCCAGCCGCGGGCTGGTGCGAACATCGTCGGACATCGGTCCGAACGCCAGATCGCCGATCTCGTAGATCGGTGACCGCAGCTCGTACGCCGTGCCGTCCCCGTAGGCGCCAGAGATCGTCTCGTAGTGAACGTCGAGCACACCCTCGGCGGGGACCCCGAGCACGGACCGGTCCTGGAGCTGGCCCCCGTAGACGGGGTCGGGCAGCGGAGCGCCGGTCACCGGATCCATTCCCGGTATCGAGAGGCGGATCAACAGACCGAGGCGCGCCTCCTCGCCGAAGGGATCGGGCGGCGCGCCCCGGCCGTCGAGCAAATGGCACGATGAGCAGGCCTGGGCGTTGAAGGTCGGACCGAGCCCGTCGCGAGCCTCGGTCGAGGCCGGAGCGCTCACCCAGTTCTGGGTGAAGAAGCTGTCACCGACCTCGAACGTCCGCCTTTGCTCGTTGGTGAGCTCCGGGGCGGGCAGGCCGAAGGAGTTGCGCGACGTCTCGGCCCTAGTCGTGCCGCCCCCAAGGTTGGGATCAAGAACGAGATTCTCGCCGCTACAGCCTCCAACCAGCGGGATCAGTCCTGCCAGCACCACCAACGCTGGCAGGACCAGATCCGTCGGGCGCACCGCTCTCGCCCGAAACGCCACTCCCTAACTCACATTCAGGACGATCCCCAGAGCGTCTGCCGCGTCGACGATCGTGTCGGTCTGAGTCTCGAGAGCCTCGATGGCTGTCAGCACCGAGCGGCGCCCGGGATCCTCGTCGGACACACCGTCGCGCATGTGCAGGTCGAAGGGGGCAGGGATTGCCCGCGTGGCCATGAGGCTGGTGGAGACCTCGGAGCGGAGCTTGCGGGCCAAGTCACTGTCGACTTCGGACACGATGTCGAGCAGGCCCGTGCCCGACACGCCGCCGGGATAGCTGCCCAGCAGCACCATCTCCACTCCCCGGGCGTTGCCGATGATGTCGTTGTGGGTGTTGTCGGAGAAGCAGGAGTGCTCGTCCTCCTGGGAGCGCTCCGTGTAGGCCACGCTCATACGCTCACCGGCCAGCTCGCCCCGCGACATCTCGCCGATCCCGGTGAAGGCCAACTGAAGTGCGCCCAGGGGAGCCATCGCCTCGAAGGACGACCGGTAGTTGGACCTGCCCGGCGCCCAAGCGGCCACCAGCTCATCGAGGTGCGCCACCAACTGGTCGCTGGTCACCCGCAGGTACTCGGCCCGCCGGTCTGCGTTGGCGTCGGTGGTGTAGTCCTCCACGGGCCGATCACCGGCGCCATCCTCGCTCAGGTCCTGACCCCACAGCAGGAACTCGATAGCATGCCAGCCGGTGGAGACGTTGGCCTCGCCGCCCAGCTCGTTGAGTTCGAGCAGCACACCCGCATCGATCTCGGGATAGTCTCCCGGGTTGTTGACGATGCCGGCATCGGCGGAGCCCACGACATAGTCGATGTAGCCCTCATCCAGCGGCCAGGCGTTGATGAGTCCCTCGGTGCCCGTCTCCTCGTCGTCGATCGGTCCGCCGTAGAAGCGGAACACCTCTGTGGGTCCGTAGTCCTCGCGGGCCACCAGCCAGGCCTGGCGCGCCGCGTTCAGCGAAGCTTGTGACGGCGCGGCCAGGAACGCGTCGATGGAGGCGTCCATCGCCCGGGCCGACGTTGCGCTTGTCGCATAGGCCGAGTGCACGCCGGCTGCGTAGGTGGCCACGGCGTCGTTGAGCATGACGCTGTCGACCGTCCGCTCGTCGTCGCCGCACGCGGATGCGAGCAGGGCCACCACGGCCACTCCCGACAGGAGCAGTACGGCAGTTCGGCGCGGTGTATTCGATCGGGTAAAGGTAAACATACCTAGATGTTAGGCAAACCTAAGAACATTCGCAACGTGACCCAAACAACAGTAGAACCTGCCGCGCGGGTGCAGGCGGGGCGTCAGGCGCTGTTCGCGCTGAGGTACAAGCCCCAAGACTGGCCTGGCGGAACACCGCCGGAACTGGCCGCAGTGGTGCGCCAAGAGGTGCTGTAGCGGGGTAGATGCGGGCGTGCTCGACGATGTGGCGCAGGGGTGCGTCGCCCCGATGGGTGCCTACAGGAGGCCTCGGCGATGCATCGGCCGCTACAGGCCATGAACTCCTCGACCAGCCCTCGGTGTTGCGACTGACACCAGGGCCGGGTCGCGGTCACGACCGGCCGGGCCGGCCGGATGCTCTACGAGTGCCGGTTGGCGTCGTTGAGAAGGTGCGTTCCTGGCCGTGTCGGATGTGCGTTCGTGTCGCGTGCTTGGTCGTGGAGTGCCCTGGGGTTCGTGGCCTTGTGTCGGGGCGAGGGTGGCGGTGTCGGCGGTCGTTCGGGCTCCATTGTTGGCGGGAGCGTTCCCGGGGTCCATTTGGGTGGCTTGGCCGCCACACGTTTGCACTTGAAGTGCCGGTTTCGAACATCGGGGTTGTTCGACAGTCATACATCTTGGTGTTCGAGGATCGAACGGCTATGGTCTGTGGGGTGGCGAACGCATCGCGGTTGGCTGATGTGAGCACCGGGGAACTGAAGACGCTGCTTTGGTGACGAGAGCATGTCTTTGGTCCGCGAGCGCGAGGTTCTCGATGAGTTGTCTCGCCGGGCCGCTGTGCGCCACAAGGCTGCAGAGATGGCTGATTTGGTGGCGACAGTGCCGGCCATGGCCGCTTTGGGCGACAGCGCCGAGATGGTGCGCCAAGCCCAACTTCGCCTCGATCAGGCCAAGGGGGTGCGCGCCAACGCCGTGCAGGCCGCTTTGGCTGCGGGCTACAGCGTGCGCACGGTGGCGGAGATCGCCCACATAGCGCCATCGACAGCGTTGAGGATCAGTTCGCGGCAACTCAACAGCTGAACCGCCGCCTGGGGCTGCAAGGGGGCCTGTGTCTGTCGGCCAATGACCTGGCAGTCTGCTAGTTGAAGTGACCCGCCTACTTCGGCTGTCGGCCCCCACACAAGGCGGCCGTCAAGGCTCCTGATCTCGCACTGGTGGTGGGCGGGTCTCGCTTGTGGTCACCGTTGTGCCCACGGCATCGGCGCCGGGCGCGACCCTGACAGCGACAAGCATCGAAATGGGCTGTTATCGGGGCCGCGTTCGCGTGCGTTCGTGTGCGTTCCTCGGCCCGAAGAGGCGCCGTTTGATGCTCGAACGCCTGATTGTGTGGCTATCGAACGGCGTTGGTGTTTGAAGGCGGCACTTCAAGTGCAAACGTGTGGCGGCCAAACCGACCCGAGAACGCCATCGCGAACGCTCCCCACCAACAGCGGCCGCCAGCGGACTCTGCACCGGCCACCGCGCCGCCACCCCGGCACAGAAGTCCCGGCAGCCGGCAACCACGAACGCACCCGAACCGAGCCCCGAACGGCCAGGAATGCGACCCTCGTAACAGCCCTCCAGCGCCCCTTGTCGGCGGAGCCTCTAGCCGGCCGGGCGGGCTGACCGCCTGCAGTGCCCCAGCACCCGGGGCCTTCTCGGACAGTTCGTTTGCCTTTAGCGGCTGAAGCGTCGCGGGGGCCTCCTGTAGTTGTTCGGCTGCGTCGGCTGTTGCGGCGGTCCCGTGGATCGGGGGTGTCGGTTGCCTGGAACCGTGCGGCCGGCCGGTCCCGCCGCCGTTCCATCCCAGGCCGAGACGGCGGAGGCCTGTTCGGATTCGGGCGGCCGGCGGCCGGGGGGCCGCGTGCGCGGGTGGCGCCGATCAGCGAGATTCCCCCTAGTTGATCGCTAGATTCCCTGTCCGTCACAGCAGCGGGGTGGCCGCACGGCGCGCCGGGGATTGCTCGCTCGCTGGGACCATGGTCCGAGCGTTCGGGAGGGCTTGTGGATCGGGGTTAGGAGCCGAGGGCGGTGATCGGCACGATGGTCACCCCTTCGGGGTGCTCATAGCCGTACCCTCCCGCGGTCACCACCACTAGACGGGCCGGCTCGCCTGTGCGGCTGGCGTCCACCCGTCTGCGCAGGCGCGTCAGAGTGGCCACCGCCTTGGCGATGGCGGCGGCGCCTCCCAGCTTCACTTCCACGGCCAGCCATCGGCCGTCGGCGCGTCTCACGATGGCGTCTACCTCCAACCCGTCGCTGTCGCGGTAGTGGGAGATCTCGCAGCCGCAGGCCTGGCCGTACACGCGCAGGTCGCGCACAACCAGCGACTCGAACATCAGCCCCGCGAACTTGAGGTCCGACATCACCGCCTCGGGCGTCACTCCCAACGCGGCAGCTGCCAGCGAAGGGTCCGTGAAGTGCCGCTTGGGCGCGCTGCGCAGAACTGAGCGGGACGTGATGTGGGGTCGCCATGCTGGGAGGTCCTCCACAACGAACAGGCGCGCCAGCGCCGCCATGTACGAAGACACCGTCTTGCGGTCGATGCCGGGATCGTCGCCCGCGGTGTCGGCCGCCAGGGTGGCGAAGCTGGCCTCGCTCGCGATGTTGCGCGCCACCGACTCCAGGAGCCTGCGCACACCGGCAGGGTTGCGAGCCACCCCGTCGACCCTCGAGACGTCGGTTCGGCTGATCTCGTCCAGGTAGCCTCGCAAGACCCGTAGCGCAGCCGGCGGGTCGGCGCCTCCGGCGACCAGGGCCGGCCATCCGCCCCGGCAGAGGATCGTCATGACGTCCCCGAGACCGCGCCCTGAGTCCTGCGCCGAGCGCCGCCCCGGCTCGAAGAGTCCTGCCAGCGACACGCTGCCGTCGGACTCGCCCGACTCGACCAGACTCATAGGACGCATCCTCACCCTCAGCACCCGTCCGGCACCCGAGTGCCGAGTGATGTCGTCGGGCGGGTCCGCCGATCCGGTGAGGATGAACTGGCCGGGCTGTCCCCGGTCGTCGCAGGCGCGCCGCATCGGGTTCCAGATGTCGGGCGCCAACTGCCACTCATCGAGCAGCAGCGGCGACGGCCCGCCGAGCAGCACCGCCGGATCCATGTCGGCCGCGAGCCTGGCCCTGACCGACGCGTCCATCAGTACCTCCCCGGAGGCGAACCGGCGCCCGGTCCATGTCTTTCCGCTCGCCCTCGGGCCCTCGATCAGCACCGCCGGGGAGGACCGCAAGGCTTCGCCCATCTCC
>JAPOQG010000226.1 GCA_026710865.1 Acidimicrobiaceae bacterium | reverse complement strand
GTGGTGCACACCCCCCATCTGGGAGCCAGCACCGGCGCAGCCCAGCGCGACGTGTCGGTCCAGGTGGTGGCCAAGGTCCTGGCCGCCCTGAGCGGCGAACCCGTGGAGACCGTCCCGCCCGCCCAGTAGGCACCCAGCGGCCAGTGCGGGTCGATTCCGTCGATACGATCCTTCGACCGCGGTCAGTTGGAGGCCGTCCGCCAGGGACAACTCGGCGTTGCAGCTTCGGCATCACGACTCCCTGTGCGAAGAAGAGCATCATATTGCTGTTGTTATGGATGATTCTCTGCTATCCTGCTGTCTATGAGCGCTCTGTCAGTCCCGGTTGTCGAGTACGCCGCTGAGCCCCACCCGAACGCCGACGCGCTGGAGATGGCGGTGGTCGGCGGGTGGCGGGCCGCCTGCCGGATCGGGCAGTTCGAGCCCGGCCAGACGGTGGCCTACATCCCTGAGGGGTCGCTGCTGCCGTGGGATCTGGTCGTGGAGCTCGGGCTCGACGACCCGCCGCGCCTGGCCGGACCCGACCACAACCGGGTGAAGGCGATCCGGCTGCGGGGCGTGCTGTCACAGGGCATCGTCTACGGTGGCGAGCGCATCGCCGGCCTGTCGGCGGGCGACGACGCGGCCGATCGGCTGGGCGTGGTCAAGTGGGTGCCGCCGGTGCCGGTACACATGTCGGGGCTGATGGTGCCCGGTCCCAAGATCGGCTACGACATCGACGACATCAAGTCGTGGCCGGATCGGATGGTCGAGGGCGAGGAGGCGGTGGTCACAGAGAAGCTGCACGGCTCGTTCTGCTGCTTGGGCATGCGCCGCGAATCGCCGGGGGCCGAGCCCGAGCCGGTGGTGTCCTCCAAGGGCCAACTGGGCCAGGGGCTGCGCTTCGACGTGGGCGCCGAGGCCAACGCCGACAACCTGTACGTCCGAGCCTGGCGCGACCACGCCGCGGCGGCCCACCGCGAGTTCGCCCGTCTCGGCGACGATGCGCTGGCGATGTATATGTTCGGCGAGATCTGCGGACCGAAGGTTCAGGATCTCGCCTACGGGCTGCAGCAGCCGAGGTTCCATGTCTTCGACCTCCGCCTCGACCACGGCTACGCATCTTGGGACGACGTACGGTCCGCCGCCGAGCGGGTCGGCGCGCCGACCGTGCCCGAACTGTGGCGCGGCCCGTGGTCTCACCGCCTGCTGGCCGCATACACCGACGGCTCGTCCGCCCTGGCCGAACACCACCGCGAGGGCATAGTGGTCCGTCCGGTCGCCACCCGCTACGACACCGGCATCGACCATCCCAGCGGCCGAGGCCCGGGCCGGATGATCCTCAAGTCCGTGAGCGAGCGCCACCTCCTGCGCAAAGGCGGCACCGAATACCACTAGTGGTCGGGGATGTCTGGCCGGGGGATGTCTGGCCGGTGCCCATCGATGAGAGCGTGGCCGCGTCGTGGGCCAGGCTGTGCATGGCGCTCCACCCGCCCGGCGGTCTCGGATTCGGGGCTAGCGTCGGCCGGCGGGGCGGGCGTTCGCGAGCAGCAGGCAGACCTCGCGTGAAGGAGTCCCCCAGTTCCAGCCCCGGCCCAGCCAGGAGGTCACCTCAAACGGCTCCGCCGCAAACTCGGCGATTCCGCCGAGACCCCCAAGTACATCTTCACGGAGCCCCGCGTCGGCTACCGCATGCCACCCACACAGACATAGGGTCGCCCCCGGGCGGCGCTCCCAGCTGTTGTCAACGGTTCTAGCGGTTCTGGACGGGCGCGACCGTTCGGGTGCGCACCTCGTGGACGATGATCCCGACAGGGGCGGTCTCGGTGTAGTTGCCCGCCACGCCGCCGCCGGGGCAGTTGACCCTCAAGTCGACGGGGAACGGGCAGCCGGTGAGGCCCCGGGCGTGCTCGCTGTAGAGCCAGTCGTCTCTCCCGCCGCTGCCGTCGTGCGGGTTGGGCGCCCGCAGCCGGGGCGGCGAGCCCAGCTCGCCCTCCTGCATCCCGACGACATCGAGTATGTCGCCATAGACGAACATCCCGTCGGACCGCCCGTCATCGCCGGCTTGCAGCCGATGCAGGTCTCTGTTGACGGCGAGGTTGTACAGCCGCTGCATCAGCCCGCGCGTCCTGAGGTGGTTCTCGACGAGCTCGTCGAGCGCTTGGCTGAAGGTGAGGAAGCGGGTACCGGCTGAGTTGTGGGAACCCTCACCCCACCTTCGTTCGATGGGAACCGCGAATGTCGGCCATGCGCCGGCGCCGACGACGCGGTAGTACCCGGGACGCTGGGGCCGCCACACGCACGAATGGGTGCTCTCATGGCATTCGACCACGCTCTCCAGGGCGGCGCCGACGCGGCGCGCCTCGGTGCGGCGCTGCTTCTCGGCGTCCGGCAGGGCGTCCCACCAGTCGAGCGACCCGGCGCCGAACAGCTCGACGATTGCTGGCCGCGCGTCGGGCGAGCCGGGCCACAGCTCCTCGATCTTCATGTTGAACAGCGGCGGGTTCAGGAGGCTGCACTCGCCGGTCACCATGTCGAACAGGTTCTGGTAGGTCCTGCCGGGGACGACGTTGGAGAGCTGCCGCACCGAGCTGTCCAGCCGGCTGCTGCCGCCATATACGGCTACCGGATCGGTGCGGACAAAGAGTGCCCCGTCGCCCCCAGTCAAGTTGTTGTATTGCAGGCGGCGCATGGTCCGGAACTCGATGGGGATGTCGACGACGCGCAGGACCACTGCCGAGTTGACCACCGCAAGCTGCGACTGGTGGCTGCTCGACCATTCGACCGCGCCCGACGGCGGGTCGGCGCAAAAGACGTCTCTCGGGGACGGAGGTGTCGTCGGACAAGGCTCAGGGTCGCGCCTGCGGGGATCCAAATCGAACAAGCGGGGCCACGCCATCGGGCGTGCCGGATAGTCGAGGCGGCAGCGCAGGAGCGCGCGATGCGCCCCGTAGCTGTCGCCGTCGCGAGTCGAGGGCAGGGCGGTGTCGTCGGCTTGGCAGGTCGTTGGCTCGAAGGGCAGGTCCGGACACGGCGTGCAGTCGGCCTCGCGCACGGCGGCGGTGTCGAGCTGGTTGCGCCGGAACGCGTCCTGATGGCCGCGGCAGCGCACGGTCTCGATGACCTGGTCGCATCCCCCCGTCCGGCTGGCCCGCTTGAGGCACAGCGACGGGCTGGGCGAGCACCGGGGGCTGCGGGCCGGGTCGTGGCATCCGGCGTCCAGCCCGGCGGCGTCGAACTGGCACCAGTAGGAGTTGGCGGTGCGGGCCGCCAGCCCGAACCCGGTTTCCCAGCGGCTGTGGGGGATCGCACCGGTGGTGTAGGCCGAGCAGCCGCGCTCGCCCGGTGAGCGGAGCACGTCGCTGCCGACGTAGGCCTCGCAGGCCCGCGCCGCGGAGCGGAACACGCCGAAGTCCGGCGCTCCTGTGGCGCACGCCGGCACCGTCGCGCCCTCGGGGTATTCGACGGGAAGGAAGCAGGTCCGGAACTGGTTGCCCGGCAGGTAGCCGTCGGCGCAGGTCCACGAGCGGCGCTGCACCGCCCTGCAGGTGTGGGCGCCGTCCTGGTGGAGCCCCGCCACGCAGCGGATCGGATAGAAGACGCGGCACACGGAGCCGTCGTCCTTGACGGTGTAGCCGGTCAAGTTCTGGCAGGCGGCGTAGTCGGGCGATGTGGACTCGATCCGCTCCTCGCAGAACTCCGGGTAGCGGTCATAGCCGTCGACGACTTCGTAGGTGGCGTCCTGATAGGGGGTGGCCTCGAACTTCTCCAGGACGTCAGGGGGCGGCATCGACAGCCTCATGAGCGTGGTCGGGTCGAACACGCTCTGCGGGCACGCCGGCAGTTCCAGCACGCACAGCGAGGCGTCCTCGGGGTGGGGCACGAACGGGAACGGCGCCGCCGGGCAGTCGTCGGCGGTGCCCACCGCGGTAGAGGGTCTCACGTCGGCCGACTCGGCCAGGACCGCGGCCTCGCCCACCGCGCCGGGCGCCGCATCGGGGTTTAGGAGCCGCTGCGGGGCAGCGTCGGATGCGACCTCCACCACGGAGCGATCATCGGCCCGGTCTGCCGTCGAGGCGTTCACCGGCGGCGAGAAGCCGTTGGCGGCGTCCGGATAACCGAACCCCCCCCCCGGCGCACCCGACCGCAGCCAGCGCCAGCGCCAGCGCCCCACGCCTCAGGGAGAGGTTGGACACAAACAGCGATTATACAGATGAGACCGATTCTCCAACGTTGCTCTACACAATAGGGTTACACATACCGCCCCGGGCCTGCAACGACAACTGGTAGGCGTCGAGGTAGCCGAAGAAGAGACTGCCGATCAGGATCCGTCCGATTCTCCAGACTGGCGATTGTCTACGCCGATGCCGGGGACAACGGCATCACCGCCGTCTGGTACGTCGACGACATCGACCCCGGCGACGTCCAATACATGTGCATAGTTGAATTGGAATGAGATCAAGGAATGACGCGGCGCAATACAGCCTCGCTGTCGCAGGCCCAATGGCGGCGGGCCGACGGCGGGATGTGATCAGCCACGCCGGTCGCCGCCACCGCGGGCTCTCATTCGATGCCAGTGGCCGCCTGCTGCGTTCGGGCATCGATGGCATGGGGGTCGAGTTGATGAGTCCGTGGGCGGTGTCCGGGGTGTGACCGGGCCGACGTCGCGTTCTGGATTCGGTTGGGCGGCACCGCTTGCGGTTGTGCTCGCAGTGGTCGGTGCCGCGGCCTGCGGGTCGCGGGGCGGCTCCAGGTAGGAGTGCGGCTGTTGTAGCAATAGTGCTACACTCGTTGCATGACTGAGATCGCGTCTCGCGAGTTGCGTAACCGAACTCGCGCCCTGCTGGACCGGGTGGCTAGTGGGGAGCGCATAACTGTCACCGTGAACGGACGGCCTGTAGCCGAACTGGCTCCGGTAGCGGCGAGGCCGCGGTGGATGGGCAGGGGGCGCTTCGTTCGAGATGTCCTAGCTCATCAAGCCGACGCGGCACTGGCTGCCGACTTGGCCTCGCTGGCCGGCGACACGACCGACGACATGCCGTGGCCGTGAGTCGCGGCCTCGCCGACACGTCGGTCTTCATCGCCCAAGAGGCTGAACGACCGATTCTTGAGGACTTGCTCCCCGAAGAACTAGCCGTCTCAGTGATCACCATCGGCGAACTGCGCGCCGGAGTGCTTGCCGCCAGCGACACGCGTGCTCGTGACCGGCGACTTTCCACTCTCGCGGCTGCGCTCTCGCTTCAACCGGTGCCCGTCGATGACGGCGTCGCCTCGGCCTGGGCGAGGCTCCGTCTCGTCCTGCGCGACCAAGGACTGAGCATGCCGGTCAACGACTCGTGGATTGCCGCGACCGCCATGGCGCTCGGAGTCGCTGTCGTCACCCAGGATCACGATTTTCCGCTCGTCGAAGAGCTAGATGTGGTCCGAGTCTGAACGCAGTTCGGGGTCCCGGCTCGCTTGGACCGGCCGACTTGCAGCAGTGCTGGCGCTGGTAGCTACGGCTGCTTGCGGCTCGCTCGACGGTTCTCGAGCGACTGAGACCCCGACACCGTCAGTGTCTGTGCCGTCGACAGCGGTTCCGGCTGTGTCTGTGCCAGCCACGTCCGTACCTGCGAACTCGGCGCCGTCGGTGTCTGTGCCGTCGGCGTCTGTGCCTGAGGTCTCGGTGCCGTCGGTGTCTGTGCCTGAGGGGTCGGTGCCGTCGGTGTCTGTGCCTGAGGGGTCGGTGCCGTCGGTGTCTGTGCCTGAGGGGTCTGTGCCGTCGGTGTCTGTGCCTGAGGGGTCTGTGCCGTCGGTGTCTGTGCCTGAGGGGTCTGTGCCGTCGGTGTCTGTGCCTGAGGGGTCTGTGCCTGAGGTCTCGGTGCCTGAGGTGTCTGTGCCTGAGGTGTCGCTTCCGGTGGTGGCCGAGTACGGAGCCGGCTATGACCGCGACGACTGGGGCCCGCACAACAGCAGCCTGTGCCGCGGGGCGGCCGGCTCCGCGGACCCCTACACCGGCGCGCCGATCGACACCTGCAACGTGGACCATGTGGTGGCCCTGCACGAGGCGCACGAGTCGGGCGGC
>JAPOQG010000343.1 GCA_026710865.1 Acidimicrobiaceae bacterium | reverse complement strand
GGTGCTGATGCCCCACACGCCGAGGTCGTCGGCGAGCCGGACCAGGTCCGTCCATTCGTGGAGCACGCGATGGTAGAGGTCGCCGTCGCGGCCCAGCGGGGCGGCCGCGATCCGGCCCTCCATCCCGTCGGCCGGGAGCATCGGGTAGATCTGGACGATTACCTTGGGGCGGGCCACAGTCTCAGCCTCCTGTGCCGTCGGAGGAGCCATGCATGGTACATGATCCCTCTACCGGCTCTGATCCTGCCTGGCCGGCTCGGGTCTACTTGATGACCTGCGGGTTGAGCGGCGAGCCCACCGCACCGGGGATCACCACCGTTCGAGGTGACGCTCCAGGAATGCGTCGACTGCGGCTGCGAAGGCAGCAGGCTGCTGCAAGGGAGGGCAGTGACCGCAGTCGTCGAGGATCACCAGTTCGGCTCCGGCTATGCCGGCCGCCAGCTCGGTGGACATCTCCGGCGGGGTGGTGGCGTCCGCGGCCCCGCCGATCACGAGGGTGGGGTTGGCGATCTGCGACAGGCCGGGGCGCAGGTCCATGGCGTGCAGCGCCCGGCAGCAGGCGGCGAAGGAGGCAGGTTCGATCTCCAACAGCACTCTGCGTCTCTCCTCGATCGCGCTGGGGCGGTCGGCCAGGTAGTCACCGGGGAATATCCGCCGCACCGCGGTGTCGACCACTGCGGCCATGCCTGCCTGCGACACCAGGCGGCTCATGGTCTCGAAGGCCCCCCGGCGGTCCTCGGAAAAGACGGCACCACCGTTGGCGACGATCAGAGGGCCGAAGTCCGAGCCGTGAGCGACGGCCATGGCCACCGCCACGAAGGCGCCCAGCCCGTTGCCGAGCACGGCCGCGTCCGGTCCGATCCCGGCTTCGGGCAGCGCCCCGGCCACCATGGCGGCCAGGTCGAAGAGGTTGGGCGAGGCGTCGGGGCCGAGGGGCGGCGAGGGCCCGAACCCCGGAAGCCAGACCCGGTGCAGGCGGTAGGAGCCGGACAGTTCCGCAGCTGCGGAGTCGTAGGCCCGGGCATCGGTCAGCAGCGAGTGGATCAGCACAAGCGGCGGACCCGAGCCCGACGAATCGATGTGCACTGCGGGCAAGACGCTCTCCCCGGATCGCTTCGATTCCAAGGTTGGCCGCAAATCATGCAAAATGCAATATCAGCGTGGAACGGAGGCGTGGAGGCTGCGGAGTCTCAGTTCCCCGGGCTGAAGAGACCGAATCGCCAGTTGGGGTCGCCGGGCACCATCGTGCCAGTCGTCTGAGCCGCCTCGCCCATGGCCCGGGACTTGGCCGCGACGCGCTGGGCCAGCGCCAGCTGCTGGGCCTCCCAGCCCGCCAGCGCTTCGTCGAGGTCGCCTGCACCGGCCAGGAAGTCCCGTAGCGCCCATCCGTCGGCGCACGCCTTGGCCGTGCCCGCGGCGACATGGGGCCTCAGCGCGGCCGCAGCATCGCCGATCAGGATGGTGCGGCCCAGGTGGAACCGGTGCGCGGTCATGTCGAAGATCGCCTGGATGAACGGCTCGGGGCAGGCCAGTACCAGCTCGGCCAGCTGCGGCGCCAGCTGTGCCGAGGCGTCGGCGTGCAACGCCTGCACGAAGCTCGGCTGCACGAGTCCCGGTGGCATGGTGGCCGGCCGGTGGACGCCGTGCCGGTCGGTCATCAGAGCGTCGTAGTCGGCGCCGCGGGCGTTGCGGTACCACACGAAGTTGAGGGCTCGCTCGCCGGGTATGACAGAGTCGCCGGGGCCCGGGATGGCGTAGACGAGCACGTGGGAGCGGTCCAGGACTTGGTAGACCATGGCGTCGGCGAAGACCTCGGCACTTCCCGGCGACAGGTCCCGCTCGAGGACCGTGCCCCGCCACGCCACGTAGCCCGCGTAGACGGTGGGAGTGCGGGGTGCCACCGTCTCGCGCACTGTCGAGCCGATCCCGTCGGCGCCCACTACGAGGTCGCAGGGGTGGGTGCTGCCGTCCGCGAACCGCACCGCTGCCGACTGGCCCGACTGCACCACACCGGCCGCGCCGCGGCCGAGGTGGTACCGCTCCGGGGGCAGGCGCTCCAGCAGCGCCCGGTACAGCGTGTTCCACGATGTGAAGCGGTTGTGGGTGGCGGCTGCGTCGATGATGGTGCCCTCACGGTCGATGTAGCTCCAGTAGGTGAGCGTCAGCGCAACCTGCCGGGCCGCATCCCCGCTGGAGTCCAGGCTGGTGCCCGACTCCGTGAAGTACCGCTCGGTCATGGGCAGAACCACGATCCCGGCGCCGCGGCCTTCGAGGGCCGCGGCGGAGCGCTCGAACACCTGCACATCACAGCCCATCTCGTGCAGCAGCACGGCGGCCGTCAAGCCCCCGATGGAGCCGCCGACCACGCCTACGCGCAGCCCGCTCACTGCTGTGCCCGGCTCCCCACGCGAACAGAAGCTAGTGGCCGGTCGGTGTCGCACGCCCACCCGCTCGGCCTCGAGACTGCGGACCGATCCGTCAGAGGAAGAAGCCCCGGATCCAGGGAAACATATATGTTATATGATCGATCCATGACGGAACGGCCAGCGAAGCGTGTCGGCGTGGCCGTGATCGGCGCCGGAAAGATCGGACACCACCGAGCCCGCCTGTCTGCCGCTCACGCCGGGGTGGCCCATCTCGCCATTGCCGATGTCAACGCCGGCGCGGCCGAGGCCCTGGCGGCCGAAGTCGGTGCCGACACCTGGTCCACCGACGTGGACGCGGTGCTCGGCAGCGCCGATGTCGACGCCGTCATCGTCTCGACCCCCGAGGAAGCCCACACTGCACCCCTGCTGGCCGCGCTGGTCACCGGCAAGCCCACCCTCGTGGAGAAGCCGCTCACCCTCACCCTCGAAGACGCCGACACCGTGCTGGCCGCCGCCCGCGACCACGGTGTCGACCTGCGCGTCGGCTACTCGATGCGCTACGCCCAGCGTTACGCGGTGGCCCGCGACCAGATCGTCAACCACCGCAGCATCGGTGACGTCGTCGGCGGGCTCGCCCGCTGCTACGACACCCTCGCCATCGGCGAGGCC
>JAPOQG010000414.1 GCA_026710865.1 Acidimicrobiaceae bacterium | reverse complement strand
TCGACGACTTCTGTACCCGCTGGGCGACGCGGGGAGGCGGCCGGGTGCGCCCCTACATCCATGCACCCAGCGTCCCGTCGGTCAGCGACGAGATGTTCGCCGCGGCCCTGGACCTGGCCGAGCGCCACGACACCGCGATGATGACCCACATCAACCGCGACCGCGAGGAGATCGAGCTGTGCGTGTCGCTGTTCGGGCGGCGGCCGATCGAGCATCTGGCCCGCATCGGCGTGCTCGGACCGCGCTTCCTGGCCATCCACGCCATGCTCACCACCGCCCGGGAGACGCAGATGCTGGCCGAGGCCGGCGCCAAGCTCGCCCATGCGCCGGTGGTGTGCGCCGACATCGTGTCGGCCGTCACCGACGTTGTGGGCATGCGGGCTGCCGGCGTGACCGTCGGCCTCGGATGCGACACCGTCATCAACGACGTTCTGGCCGTTGCCAGGATCGCCTACCTGATGCACGGCCAGGCCGCCGGCATCCCGTTCTACGACCCCGTCGCCCTCACCGCCGAGGACGCCTTCGACATGGCCACCATCGACGGGGCCCGAGCCCTGCTGTGGGAGCACGAGATCGGTTCCCTCGAGGTCGGCAAGGCCGCCGATCTGGCTGTGTTCGACGGTGAGAACCCGAGACTGTCGCCGCGGCACAATCCGGTGGGATCCCTCCTGAGGTACGGGGCCGGAACCGACGTCGAGAGCGTTCTGGTGAACGGCTCGCTAGTGGTGGACGGCGGCCGTGTCCTGACCGTCGACGAGGCCGCGCTGCTCGACGAGGCCGACGAGGTCGCCCAGCGGATGCGCGAGCACCTGCTGGCGCGGCGGTACTGGCCCCTGAACCACCGCTACAAGATCATCGACGGCTGAGGTCGCCGCAGCCGCTAGTACGGTCGGGCCATGAGTCCGAGACTGCCCGGCGGCGTCGTTCCCCGGCACTACGCCATCGAGCTGGAACCCGACCTGGAGGCCGCGACCTTCGCAGGCCGGGTCGCCATCGACATCGAGGTCACCGAACCCCTGGCGGCGATCGTGTTGAACGCGGCCGAGCTGGACATCGCCGGCGCCCGGCTCGACACCCCCGGCGGTGAGCCCGTCGAGCTCGACGCTGCCTGCGATGAGGAGTCGGAGCGCCTGTCCCTGTCGCGGCCGGACGGCGGTGGCGACTTCGAGCCCGGTCCGGCCCGCCTCGACATCTCCTTCACCGGGGTGCTCAACGACCAGCTCCACGGGTTCTACCGGTCCACCTACACCGACGACACCGGCGCCACCCACACCATCGCCACCACCCAGTTCGAGTCCACCGACGCCCGGCGGGCCTTCCCCTGCTTCGACGAGCCCGCGCTCAAGGCCACCTTCGCGACGACGCTGGTGGTGGACGAGGGCCTGCTGGCGGTGTCCAACGCGGCCGAGACCTCTCGCGAGTCGTTGGAGGACGGCCGGGTGAGGGTCAGCTTCGCCACAACCATGCCGATGTCGACCTACCTGGTGGCCTTCGTGGTCGGACCGTTGGAGGTCACCGATCCGATCGACTGCGGCGGCGTGCCCGTGCGGGTGGTCCACCGGCCCGGCCGGAGCGGCCAGACCGGGTTCGCGCTCGATGTCGCCGCCCACGCCCTGGAGTGGTTCTCCGACTACTACGGCCTGCGGTACCCCTCGGACAAGCTCGACCTGGTGGCCATCCCCGACTTCGCCTTCGGCGCTATGGAGAACCTCGGCTGCGTGACCTTCCGGGAGGTGCTGCTGCTGGTCGATGAGGCCGCGGCCAGCCAGCCCGAACTGGAGAGGGTGGCCGCGGTCATCAACCACGAGCTGGCCCACATGTGGTTCGGGGATCTGGTGACCATGGCCTGGTGGGAGGGAATCTGGCTGAACGAGGCCTTCGCCACCTTCATGGAGACGGCCTGCACCGACGCCTACCGGCCCGACTGGCAGGTCTGGCTGACGTTCTGCCGCAGCCGGGCCTCGGCCTTCTCGACCGACGCGCTCGGCACCACCCGGGCGGTGGAGTACCCGGTCCACTCCCCCGCCGAGGCCGAGGACATGTTCGACGTGATCACCTACGAGAAGGGCGCAGCCCTGGTCCGCATGCTGGAGCAGTACCTCGGCGCCGAGACGTTCCGGGCCGGCGTGCGCCTGTACCTGCGGCGCCACGCCTACGCCAACACCGTCACCGCGGACCTGTGGGACGCGCTGGCCGAGGCTACGGGCCAGCCCGTACGGCAGATCATGGAGGGCTGGATACTCCAGGGCGGGCATCCGGCCGTGAGCGCCACCGTTGCCGAGCACGGTCTCGAACTGGCTCAACGCCACTTCACGCTCGATCCGGCCAGGGCCGACGGGCGTAGCTGGGTCGTCCCGCTGCGCGTGCGGATCCAGGATCCCCTGGGCGACCGGCAGGAACTGCGCCTGCTGCTCGATCAGCCCCGCCGGATCCTGACAACCGGTGGGGGCACGCCGGTGACGTTGAACAGCGGCGCTTCGGGCTTCTACCGCGACGAGGCGGGCGCCGAGACCCTCGCGGCCGTCGCGGCGGCAGGACCCGGCGACCGCAGCGCCTCCGAGCGCCACGGTCTCATCGACGACGCCTGGGCCGCGACCCTGGCCGGAAGCCTCGACGCGCCTGCCTTCCTCGACCTCGTGCTGCGGGGCTTCGCCACCGAGCGCGACCTCACCGTGTGGCAGGCCATCGCCGGGACGCTGGCCCACCTGCGCCGGCTGCTGGACGGCGATGCGGCCCGGCGCTTCTGCGAGCTCGCAATAGGTGTCTCCGAAGCCGCGGCCGCCGAAGTCGGTCTCGACCCTCCTCGAGCCGGCGGCGAGGACGAGCGCACCGGCGAGCTGCGGGCGACTCTGGTGCGGCTGCGGGCCGCGACCGCCGACCACGCGGCCACCATCGAGGCGTGCCGCCGGAGGCTCGACCACCCGGATCCCACCCTCGCCGCAGCCGCCCTGGGGGTGGTGGCGGCCCACGGGGACGCCGACGACTTCGCCCGGATCCGCCTGCGCTTCGAGGAGGCGTCCGATCCTCAGACCGAGCAGCGCCACCTCGCCGCCCTGGCCGACTTCGGCGACGCCGGGCTGGTGCGCACCGTCCTGGAGGGCACCCTCGACGGCTCGGTGCGCACCCAGGACGGCCCCTATCTGATCCGCCGCGCCCTGGTCAACCGCCGCTGCGGGCCCGCGGCCTGGGACTTCCTGTCGGAGCACTGGGACCGACTTCTCGCCATCTTCCCGACCAACTACTCGCTGGCCCGGATGCTGGAGGGGGTGACCGCGCTCGACCGGGACGGGCTAGCCGTTCGGGTGCGCGAGTTCATGGCCGCTCACCCGCTGCCCCAGGGAGCCAAGCAGGTTGCCCAGCACCTGGAGCGCCTCGACATCAACGTCGCCCTGAGAGAGCGCGAGTCCGACCGCCTCGCGGCTGCCGTTTCCACGATGGTCGCGCGGGGAACTGGCAGAGTCAACCTGCCGAATCCCTGACGCCGCGCCGCTGGGGGATCTGCCCCGATACGCGGGTCACTGTTCGAGCCGGGCGTCAGGCCACCGGAGCGCGAGACGCTCGAGTGCACCGATGATGTTGAAGAAGACCACTCCGGCCGCTGAGGAGAGAGCGATGCCGGCGAACATCAGCCGGGTGTCGAGTCGATAGCTGGCCTGGATGATGACGAAGCCGATCCCTCGATCAGCCCCGGTGAACTCGGCGACGATCGCCCCGATGACGGACAGCGTTGATGCCACCTTCAGGCCAGCGAAGACGTACGGCAGGGAACTCGGGACACGCAACCGCCAGAAGATCGACCATTTCGTTGCCGAAAGGATGCGCATGAGTTCTATGGCTTGACTGCTGATTGATCGGAAGCCCTTGGTCGTGTTGACGAGCACAGGGAAGAAGCAGATCAGCGCGGCGATTATCACCTTTGGCCGGAGCGTGAAACCAAACCAGATCGTCAGCAACGGGGCTACCGCGACGATTGGCACCGTCTGCAGCACTATTGCCCAGGGAAAGAGCACGCGCTCAATGAACTTGGCATGGACGAACACGATCGCGGCCAGAACGGCAGCAAAGCTGCCGAGGAGGAATCCCAGAATCGCCTCAATCATGGTCCAACGGAGGTCGTCAGCTGCGAGCGACGGCCCTTCATCAAGCAACTCGCTCCCAACCTCGGATGCACTCGGGTAGAGATACGCGGGAACGTCTCTGACATTGACCCAGACTTCCCAAGCGACGAGCCCGACTACGAAGACCGCGAGTGAAGGCAAGAACCGCAGTGCCACGTCGACCATGCGGCTGCGTTCTCGGATGATGCTCATAGCTGCTTCCTCGCCAACTCGACTTCGTCTTCGACCACGAGGAGGCCCCGCAACTCGCCCGCCAGCGCGGCAAACTCCGGCTCGTAGCGGACTTCGAGGTTGCGCGGCCTGGGGAACGGGACCTCGGCGATCCGGGTGACGTGGCCCGGTCTGGGGCTGAGCATCACGACACGATCTGCGAGGAAGATCGCTTCCTGGATGCTGTGTGTGACGAAGAGAACCGTTGAGCCAGCCTTCTTGCAGACGTCAAGAAGCTGGAGGTTGAGACGGTCGCGGGTGAACTCGTCGAGTGCTCCGAAGGGTTCGTCCATCAGCAGGATCTTGGGGTCGTAGCTGAGCGCCCGCGCCAGCGCGACTCGCTGCCGCATGCCTCCAGAGACTTGGCCCGGGTAGTGGTCCTCGAACCCCTCCAGCCCGACATCGCGCAGCAACTCTCGGGCGACGTGTTCGCTGCCGGGTCCGCGGTTGGGACTCCGGCGCCCAAGGACCCGGTCCGGCAACAGGACGTTGCCGAGGACCCGAAGCCATGGGAACAAGGCCGGTTGCTGGAACACGAACCCGAAGTCGATGTCGCGTCTTGCCTCGTCCGGCGTCTTCCCGCCGACATCCACGCATCCCGAAGTTGGCTCCAGGAGCCCGCTCACAATCCGGAGCAACGTCGACTTGCCGCACCCCGAAGGGCCGACAAGCGCGACGAACTCACCAGCGGAGATGTTCAGATCGATCCCCTCGAGCGCGGTCACCCCCTGACGGCCCCCGAACTGCATGCCGACGCCGTCGATCGCGATCCCGCTGCTGGTGGTCATGACGTGCCATGGTCCGCCTCGTAACGGGCGATTGCGTCGAGAGCCACGTCGATCGCGTTGTCCCAACCCGCCACGAGCGCATGGTTCTTGCTCTCGAAGTCGACCTTGTCGGGCTGCATGTAGTTGTAGGACACGGCGCAGACCATGGCCCCGAACAGGCCCCTCAAATGGGCAATCGTGAATATCGCCGAACTCTCCATCTCGACATTCGAGACGCGGTGCTTCCGGAGTTCCTCCACAAACTCCGGCGTCTCAGCGTAGAACGCGTCACTCGAGGCGTTGATGCCCACGTGCACCCCGAACCCGCGCTCAGCGGCGAGGTCTCGAGCTGCGTCGATCAGATGCCGAACGAGGAAGTGATCAGCCACTGCCGGGAACCTCGGGTCGACGTAGGCGGCACTGGTGCCGTCAAGGCGCATTGCTGCTGTGTTGACGACCAGGTCGCCCGGAGCCATCCCGGGCAGGTAGGCGGCACTGCTGCCGACTCGGATGAAGTGGGTTGCGCCGACGTTTGCGAGCTCCTCAACCGCGATGGCCGCCGACGGACACCCGATGCCGGTTGACGTGCCGCTGACCTCGATGCCCTTGTAGCGCCCGGTCACGGTTCGGTATTCGCGGTGGAAGGCGATCTCGCGGGGGTCGTCCAGATGATCGGCGATCATGAGCACACGGGCTGGATCGCCGGGCAGTAGCACGTAGGGCGCGACATCGCCCGGGCTCACATGCAGGTGGTACTGCCGTGCGTTCAGCGTCCTCGCGTTCTTGTCCAGAACTGCCACGGAGGCCCCTCTCGCTGCCGTCTCAGGTATCGCGTGGTCGGTGCCGGCTCTTGCACCGACCACGAACTGTTCAGTGGAATAATCAGAAGCAGTAGTCGTCGTAGACGGACTCCAGGTCGATGTCGGCCTCGAGCCCGCCGTACTGGCGAAGGACGCCGTCGACGGTTTGCCACCGCTCGTCCGTCATCGTCCCGATCCCGTCTGCGAGCGCGGACTCGGAGAGGACGCTCGGTCGAACCGCCTCGAGGCTGGCCAGCTCCTTCTCGGCTGTGAGGTTCTCCGGGGCGACGGCCACGACGATGTCGACTGCCTCCTGTGGATTGTCGAGCGCGTACTGCCAGCCCTTGGCCAGGGCACGGACCATGCCGCACACCGCCTCGGGGTTGTCCTGCCGGTAGCCGATGGTCGTGAAGAGCGCATTGGCTGAAGTCTGCACTCCGAAGTCGTAGGGGATGAAGACGTCGACGGGGAACCCCAGTTGCTCGGCCAGGATCGGCTCGTTGGTCGAGAACACCGTCAGCAGATCGATGTCACCTTCGAGCAGCGGCCTCAGATCGAAGCCGACTGCGACCTGCTCCAGCGAGTCTGGATCGACTCCGTTCTGAGTGAGCATCGCCTGCGTGAGCTGCCAGGGGCCACCTTCCTGGAAGCCGATCGTGGCTCCCTCGAGGTCCGCCAACGACTCGAATCCTGAGGACTCGAGCGCCATGATCGCGCCCGGGTGCGCATGAAAGTAGGTCGCCACCGCCACAAGGGGAATCTCCTCCACGGCCGCGAAGAGGAGTGAGTTCGTATCGTGCAAGCCGAAGTCGTCCTCGCCCGCGGCCACGAGCGTGATGCTGTTGACGTCGAATCCACCGGGGTTGATGGTGACGTTCAGGCCCTCCTCCGCGAAGAAGCCCTTGGCTGCCGCGACGTATGAGCCCGCGAACTGAGCGCTCGGGAACCAAGGCAACCGCAGCGAGACGTCTCGCATTTCTGGAGGGGGCGGCTCAGCCTCGGGCTCGGGCTCGGCGGCCGGCTCAGGCTCGGGCTCGGGCTCGGGCTCGGCGGCCGGCTCAGGCTCAGCCTCGCTGGAGGTGTCAGTGGCTTCAGGTTCGCTCGGAGCCGACGTATCTTCATCGTCTCCGCATGCCGACGCCACGATGGCCAGCACGGCCAGAATCGCCAGCCATCTGGTGAGGACTCTTGGCACACTCATTGGGTTTCCTTTCGCATTCGGCTTCCGTTCGGCCCAACTGGGCGGCGAGCTTCGGTCGGGCGGCTCATCGGCAGCCGCAGGACCGCCGGGTGGTGAGGGTTGTCTCAATCGGTCCGACAACCTTGCGATCGTCGTCATCGATCGCGGCACGGAGGGTGACAACCGCCAGCTCAGCCAGCTGGCGCGCCGGCAGGCGCGTTGATGACAGCGGGGGACCTGCCAGCGATGAGAGCGGCAACTCGCCGTAGCCCATCAGGCTCACGTCCTCGGGCACTCGAAGCTGCATGTCCCGCAGCTGCTGCAGGGCACCCCAGGCGAGGATGTCCCCAGCGCAGAAGATCGCGCTCGGGGGTTCGTGGATCTGCATCAGGCTCGCGGCCGCCTTCGCACCGGCTCCCAGCGACATGTCGCTCGCGGCGACGACGAGTTCGGAATCGGGCTCGAGTCCCGCTTCATGAAGCGCTCGCACATAGCCGCGTCGGAGCTGGGAGCCGGAACTCCATCCCGCCGGAGTCGAGATGTAGGCGACGCGTCGATGTCCGTGGTCGAGGAGATGCCGGGTTGCCTCCAGCGAGCCCGCGACGCGATCCACGACAATGTGAGAACCGAATTCGAGATCGGCGCTATCGACAAACACCAACGGCAGGAGCTCCGCGGCCGTCGCCAGTGTCGCCGTCGTCTCGGCGGCATCAGGCGTCTCGTAGTGCACGGCGATCACGCCGTCCACGCCGCGGCTCAGCAGCTGGTCGACGTGACGCGCCACCGCCCCCGTCTCGTACTGCCGCGTCTGACATATGACCGGGAGCCAGCCTTCGACCTCGGCCGATTCCGCCACTGCCTGGAGGAACTCGGCGTAGTAGTCGGAGCAGTGCGGCACCATGACGCCGATCATGAAGGTGGGCACGCCGACTCGGCCCGACCGCGCGGCGCTCGCGTCGTAGCCCAGCACGACAGCCCGGCTGCCCTGCTGCATCGTGATGACGTCGTCGGCTGCAAGCTGCGCGTAGGCCGCACGCACGGTGTGCACATTGACCCCGAGGTGCTCGGCCAGATCACTCGACGCCGGGAGCCGGTCCCCCGCCGCAACGACACCGGAAGCCACCCGTGAAATCAGCTGCTCTGCGATCTGTGTCGCCAACGGGGTCCGCCCCGCTCGATCGATGCCAAGCCGCAGAGCCACCAGTTCGTTTGCCTCAACTCGCCTCATGACCCCACCCTAAACTTTGCTAGTTCTCTAGTCAAATAGAGAACTAGCCTCCGCTGGGCCTGATGCAGAAGCGCTGGCCTAACACTTCTTGATCATTATTAGAATATGATATAAATGCTTGACAGATGTCGTACCCCTATGGGATACTGTCTTCATGCTGATCGAAGCCGCCCGACGGGCCGAGGCCGCCGCCAAGGAGATGCTGGCCTGCATCAGTGCGGGCTCGGCGCCGTGCGCGGAGGTGCGCGAGGCGCTGGCAGTCTCCAAGGCGTTCATGGCTGCGGGTTCGGCGTTCCAGGCCGGCGCGGCCCAAGTCATCGCCAAGGCCCAGCGCCACGGCGACGGCGGCGCCCAGGTCCTCGCCGACACGGTGGGGCTGACACGCCACGACGCCCAGAGCCAGGTCAGGACCGCACAGGCGATTGAGGCGATTCCTGCGGTTCGCGACGCGGTAGAGACTGGGAGAGTGTCGCTGGCCAATGCCAAGCGACTAGCCGTCGCCGTCGAGAAGACCAGCGCCGAAGCTGTCGAGTCCGATGCCGAGTTGTTGGCCAGGGCCGAGTCGATGCGCCCCGAGCAGTTCGTCCGCGAGACCCGCCGCTGGACCGCGGACCGCCAAGCCGACGGCGGCGCCAGTGACTACAAGCGTCTGCGGGCCAAGCGCTATGTGCGCATCTGGGACGGCGAGGATGGCACCGTCGAACTGCACGGCAAGTTCGATCCGGTCGCGGGCAGGCGCATCGGCAACCGGCTCGAGGCCGAGGCCCGACACCTCTATGACGCTGACAAGAAGCACGCCGACACCGCCAACAGCAGCGACACTGAGCGGCGCAGCTTCGACCATTGCATGGCCGATGCTCTCGACAACCTCACCGCGAGCACAAGCGCGGGCAACGGCAAGGCCTTCGCCGACATCTGTGTCGTCGCTCACGTAGATGACGACACCGGCGAACTCATAGCGGAGCTCCCCGACGGTGTGCGGCTTCCCCGAGAGGTGCTCGAACAACTCTCCTGCAACGCCAAGGTCTGCG
This sequence comes from Acidimicrobiaceae bacterium, assembly GCA_026710865.1. GTDB lineage: Bacteria > Actinomycetota > Acidimicrobiia > Acidimicrobiales > Aldehydirespiratoraceae > Aldehydirespirator. Next base: position 11,324 of record JAPOQG010000414.1, on the reverse strand, counting down.
GCGTCGTCTATGACCGCACAGGCAAGCCCATCTGGCGCACCGTAGCGAGACGCACCGTCACCGAGTCCCAGTGGCAACTGCTGATCGCCCGCTACGGCGGCTGCTTCCACTGCGGCGCCAACCCGGCCATATGCCAAGGCCACCACATAGAACCCGTCTCACAGGGCGGGCCCACCAAGCTCGACAACCTCGTCCCAGCATGCTGGAGCTGCCACCACCGGATCCACCACGACGGCTGGCAGATCCACAAGAGCCCCGACGGACACCACACCCTCCACCCACCCGACCGCATCCACTACGGGCCGGCGCTCACACCCGAGCACCCACCACTGTTCAGACCAAGCGACCGCCACATCCCCGCAACGCCGACCGCGCCCAACCTCTCAGAACCTGCCACCAGCGATACCGCCCACGACGCCAGCCCTCGCGTGCGTGCCGGTCCCGCATCCGCAAGAGCCGCGCTACAAAGGGCCCGCAACGAACGCGACGGACCCAGGCGTGGCACCGCCAACGGCACAGACCCCAGCCATCCACGGCCCGGCTCAGACCCCCCGCCGAGACCGAAGGACGAGCCGCTCTTCACTGCTTGAACTCGAGCTGAGAGCAGCGCACCCGGGGACGCAGGCCGAACCAAGGAAACGCGCCGCCTCCGACCCCCGATAGGTGCTCAGGTCACGACCTGCTCCCCGACACCCGCCTCGACGTACTGCTGAGTCTGACGCCCCGCCTGCTCGACCACGACACCTACAGGCGAGCCTTCGACTCCAGGGACATGGCCCGAAGCTCCTCCACGACGCTGCGGACTGGATGGAACGACGCGGCTGCAAGCGCACGGCCGAGCCCTAGCCCGCTAATCGCGTGGCGGGAGGACTCAGTCGCTCAGGGTGTGGCCCAGCTTGAAGCGCTTGGTCTGCAGGTCGCGCAGGTTCTCGGGGCCGGCGTCGATCTCGATGGCGACCCGCTCCACCACCTCGATCCCGCAGCCGGCGAGGCCCTCGCACTTGGCCGGGTTGTTGGTGAGCAGCCGCACCCCGCGCAGGCCGAGGTCGGCCAGGATCGCGGCGGCAGCGTCATACACCCGGCCGTCCACCGGCAGGCCCTGCGCAGCGTTGGCCTCCACAGTGTCGAGGCCGTGCTCCTGCAGGGCGTAGGCCCTGATCTTGTGCCCGATGCCGATGCCGCGGCCCTCCTGGCCCCGCATGTACAGCAGCGCGCCGCGCCCCTCCGACGCGATCGCGGCCATCGCATGGTCGAGCTGGGCCCCGCAGTCGCAGCGCAGCGACCGCAGCACGTCGCCGGTCAGGCACTCCGAATGAACTCTCACCAGCGGAGCCGGGGGGTCCTCCACGTCACCCATCACACAGGCGATGTGCTGCTCGCCGTCGGCGGTGATGTACACGTGGGCAAGGAACTCCCCGTGCGGGGTGGGTACCAACGCCTCGGCGAAGTGCTCCACCACAGGCGCCGAGCCGGGCGCCCCGCGGGGGCTCAGGTCAGTCACGCCACCGGAGCCGGCATGAAGTCTGTCCCGACGACGGGGAGGGTGCACCATCCCGCGTAGACGGCGTCGGCAGGCCAGGCCATGAACTTGGGAACGGGCACGAACGTCGCTCTGCGGACCCGCTAGTCCGATCGCCTTGCGACCGCAGTCCTCAGCCGCTGACACCGCTCACAGTCACAAGCACTGGAACGACCGGCGGCCGTCCGGCGCTCCGCCGAGGCGAGCCGCCCTGGCTTTGCTCGAGGGCTTTGCTGGAAGGTCTGGTGTGCAGCGTCGACGTCCTCGTGACGAACCGCGGGCCCGTTGCTCGGCGCGGCCCGGGCGGCGCCTCAGGGGCCGAGTGCGAAGAGGGGCACCACCGACACGCCGTCGGGACGGTCATAGGCGTAGCCGTCGGCGGCGGTTATTACGACGAGCTTGGCTGCTGGGCCCATCCTCGACTCGTCGACCTTGCGGCGCACGGTCAGCAGCGAGCGTGCCGCTCTGTCGATCTGATCGGCGCCGCCGAGCTTGACCTCGATCGCGATCCAGCGGCCGTCTCCGGCATCGACGATGGCATCGGCTTCTGCGCCCGCCGCATCGGTGAACGAGTACACCTCCGCGTCGCAGGGCTGCGCATAGATGCGCAGGTCTCTGATGACGAGCGACTCGAACAGCAGGCCTAGCGCCTCGGGGTCGGCGAGGAGGCGCTGAGGACCGGCCCGAAGCGCCGCCACGGCCAGCGACGGGTCCGTGAAGTGGTGTTTCGGGCTGGTGAGCAACGGCGACCGCGAACGCAGGTGGGTCGGCCAGGCCGTGAGCGGCTCGACAACGTGAAGGCGCTCCAGGGCGTCGAGATAGGCGCGCACCGAATGCCGGCTGAGCGGGGCGGCCGCGTTCGCCTCGGCCGCGAGCTTGTTGAGGCTTGCCGACGTGCCGACGTTGCGTGCGAGCGAGCGCAGCAGCGCCTTGACCCTCACCGGGTCGCGAGCCACGCCGTCGACCTGGTGGATGTCGGTGCAGGCGATGTCCTCGAGATAACTCGTGAGGACTCGGATCACGTCTCGCACCGGTGAGGTCTCGTCCAGGCCGGGCCAGCCGCCGCGGCACAGCACGTCGACGGCCTCGGGCACCCCGCGTCCGGTCCGGTCGGCAGCGCAGCCTCCGCCGCGCAGCAGCTCGGCCAGCGACACGGCCGCGGTGGACAGACCCCGTTCGGCGAGGGACATGGTGCGAAGCGCGAGCCGCTGAATCCGCAGGGCGCCCGAATGCCGGGTGTGATGGTCCGACGGTGTGGCCGATCCGGTGAGGATGAACTGTCCCGCGCCGGCCCGGGCGTCACACGCCCCCCGGACTGCCGCCCACAGCGGCGGGACCCGCTGCCACTCGTCGATGAGCCGGGGAGTGGCGCCGTCGAGCACCCGGTCCGGCTCCGCTTGCGCGAGCGCGAACGCAGCCGGATCCTGTTCGAGCAGCAACTCGCTGCGAGCGAACCGCTTGGCGAGCCATGTCTTGCCGCAGCCCTTCGGTCCTTCGACCAGCAGCGCGCGGACTGTGCCCAGCGCCCGGGCGGCGCTCGTCTCAGCGATCCGGGCGCGATAGCCCGCAGGCGTGAGCGTTGACGCCGGCACGTCGGTCGCTCCGCTGCTCACCATCTCCGGCAATATACCGAATCAGGACGATACGATCTACCGAATCAGACCAGATCGATATACCAGATCAGAACACCTGGATCTTGTTGTGGCGATGGTCAATCGCTCAGGGTGTGGCCCAGCTTGACGCGCTTGGTCTGCAGGTAGCGCAGGTTCTCGGGGCCGGCGTCGATCTCGATGGGGACCCGCTCCACCACCTCGATCCCGCAGCCGGCGAGGCCCTCGCACTTGGCCGGGTTGTTGGTGAGCAGCCGCACCCCGCGCAGGCCGAGGTCGGCCAGGATCGCCGCGGCGGCGTCATACACCCGGCCGTCCACCGGCAGGCCCTGCGCAGCGTTGGCCTCCACAGTGTCGAGGCCGTGCTCCTGCAGGGCGTAGGCCCTGATCTTGTGCCCGATCCCGATGCCGCGGCCCTCCTGGCCCCGCATGTACAGCAGCGCGCCGCGCCCCTCCGACGCGATCGCGGCCATAGCATGGTCGAGCTGCGCCCCGCAGTCGCAGCGCAGCGACCGCAGCACGTCGCCGGTCAGGCACTCCGAGTGCACCCGCACCAGCGGCGGCGGAGGGTCCTCCACGTCACCCATCACACAGGCGATGTGCTGCTCGCCGTCGGCGGTGATGTACACGTGGGCGAGGAACTCCCCGTGCGGGGTGGGTACCAGCGCCTCGGCGAAGTGCTCCACCTCGGGCGCCGAGCCGGGCGCCCCGCGGGGGCTCTGGTCAGTCACGCCACCGGAGCCGGCATGAAGTCTGTCCCGACGACGAGGCCCCGGCTCGGGCCGTGGGAGTCATGCCGCCTCGTGCCGATGCCGGCTGTCACGCCAGCCCGAGCCGGCTCCGCGCGTCGGCGACGTCGACGGCCAGCTGCTCCGAGAGCTGTTGCAGTCCCTCGAACTTGCGCTCACTGCGCAGGAAGTCGACGAACTCCACCTGCACCTCGCATCCGTACAGGTCGCCTTCGAAGTCGATGACGTGGGCCTCCAGCAGTGACTGCTCGGCGTGCTCGTAGAAGGTGGGGCGGCGACCGATGTTGATGGCGCAGCCCCGCCGGCTGCCGTCGGGCAGGGTGCACCATCCCGCGTAGACGGCGTCGGCCGGCCAGGCCATGAACTTGGGGACGGGCACGTTGGCGGTGGGAAACCCGACCGTCACCCCTCGACGGTCGCCGGGGATCACGGTGCCGCGCACCTCGTAGTAGCGACCCAGCATCGCCGCGGCCTTGGCCACGTCCCCGCCGGCGAGGACTCGCCTCACCGCGGTGGACGAGACCGGCTCGCGGGCATCGCTGCGATGGCGGATCAGATCCAGGGGTATCACCTCGAAACCCCATTCGCGGCCCAGGCGCTGCAACTCGTCCACGTTGCCGGTGCGGCCCTTGCCGAAGTGGAAGTCCTCCCCCACGACCACGGCCCGGGCATGGAGGGCGTCGAGGAACACCTGCTCGACGAACTCCTCGGGACGGGTGTCGGCCCGGGCCGCGTCGAACTCGATGACGTAGCAGTAGTCCAAGCCGGTCGCCGCCAGCAGCTCGAGCTTCTGGTCGAGCGTCGTGAGCAGCTTCGGCGCGTTCTCAGGGCGAACCACATAGGCCGGATGGGTGTCGAAGGTGACGACCGCGGAGGCGACCCCGAGACGGTCAGCGGTCCCGCGGACCCGGGTCAGCACCTCGCGGTGGCCGAGGTGCACACCGTCGAACACACCGATAGCCGCCGCGACCGACACCATCTCGGGAAGTTGATCACGCCGATCATGCAGCAATTCCACGGACGCCTCCAGCGCGGATAGTGAGTGTTCCGGGCCCTGATCCGGTCTGGGTGAGGCTACCGAGGCCGCCGGGCTAAGACGCCGCGCTCGCCACCACCACCGACGGCTTGGCTCCCGTCCGGAACGGCTCGTAGACGGCGAGCAGACAGCCGTCGGCGTCGTGCACCGCCCACGGGCCGGCACCGGCGGCGCCGAGGCGGTCCCGGTCCAGCACACGGCCATGGGTCACGTCGGCAGCCACCGCGGCGCCGACCCGCACACCGTCGAGATGCTCGACCGCCCTCGCCATGGGCAGGACCACGGGCGACTCCACCGGATGGGCCTCGGCCAGCCCGAAGCCTCCCACCGCGATGCGGCGCAGATTCCTCAGGTGGGCGCCCCCTCCGAGCGCCCGGCCCAGGTCGGCTGCCAGCACCCGCACGTAGGTGCCCGACGAGCAGTCCACCTCGGCTTGCAGCACCCCTTCGCCGCGGGGCACCGGCGCCACCTCGAAGCGATGGACGGTCACGGGCCGGGGCTCGCGCTCCACCTCGACCCCCTCCCTGGCCAGCTGGTGGAGCCTGCGTCCTCCCACCCTCACCGCCGAGACCATGGGCGGCACCTGGAGGATGTCTCCGGTCAGCGAGGCAGCCGCCCGGCGGGCCTCGGCCCCGGTCACGCCGGCCATCTCGTGGCGGGCGGTCACCCGGCCGGTCGAATCGAGGGTGTCGGTCTCGGAGCCCAGCACGATCTCGGCCTCGTAGCTCTTGGGCAGCGCGGTCAGGAACCGCAGCAGCCGGGTGGCCCGGCCGATGCCGAGCACCAGCACGCCGGTGGCGTCAGGATCGAGGGTGCCGCTGTGGCCGACCTTGCGGGTGCCGAGCACACCCCTCGCCTTGGCCACCACGTCGTGGCTGGTCCAACCGGCCGGCTTGTCTATGACCGCGATGCCGTCGGGCATCACCGACCCTCGGCCTCTTGCCGGCTCTCGGGATCCGCGGCGCCGTCGCGGCCGTCGAGCAGCCTCTCGATGCGCTCGGCCGAGCGGAGCACCGCGTCCGGTCGGAACACCAGCTCGGGTGTGCGCCGCAGCCGGGTCTGGTCCCCGACGCTGCGCCGCAGCCCGCGGGCGTGCTCCTCGAAGGCCTCGGCTATGTCGGCGTCACCGTCCTCGGTGTCGCCCAGCGACGTGAACCACACCACGGCCCGGTGCAGGTCGCGGTCCACGTCCACGCCCGTCACCGACACCATCGCCAGCCGGTCGTCGTCGAGTTGCTCCATGGACTCGGCGACTATGCGCCTGATGAGCTCGCCCACGCGGGCGGTGCGGTGGCCGGCCCGGTGATCGGGCTGGAAGCGTTTCGCTCGTCGTGTCATCGGATGCCTCGGAGGGGCCCGGCCTCTCAGCCGTCGAGGGTCCGGGCCACCTCACGCTCGGTGAAGGTCTCGATGACGTCGCCCGCCTTGAGGTCCTGGTAGTTGCTCAGGCCTATGCCGCACTCGAACCCGGACTGGACCTCGCGCACATCGTCGGTGAAGCGCTTCAGCGACGAGACGGTCCCCTTCCAGATGATCGCCCCGTCGCGCAGGAACCGCACCTTGGATCCCCTGGTGATGGTGCCGTTCTGCACGTAGCAGCCCGCCACCGCGCCGACGCGGGGGATGCGGAAGATCTGGCGGACCTCGGCCTCGCCCGTCACGACCTCCTCGATGTCGGGGGCGAGCATCCCCACCATGGCCGAGGACACGTCCTCAAGGAGCTTGTAGATGATCTCGTAGGTGCGGATCTCCACGTTCTCGGCGTCGGCGGCCTCGCGTGCCTTGCGGTCGGGCCGGACATTGAACCCGATGATGGTGGCGTTCGAGGCCGAGGCGAGCTGGATGTCGTTCTCTGTGATTCCGCCGACGCCGCGGTGCACGATGGCGATGCGGACATCGCCGGTCTCGAGCTTGCGCAGGCTCTCGGTGACGGCTTCGAGGGAGCCGTTCACGTCTGCCTTCACGATGGCGTTCAGGGTGGCGGTCTCGCCCCGCTGGATCCGGGTGAAGAGATCCTCGAGCTTGGCCCCGCCCGACAGGGCGTGAGCCTCGCGGCCCAGGCTGGACAGCCGCTGCCAGTGCTCGCGGGTGTCGGCCACCCGGCCCGCGATCTTCTCGTTGGGGGCCACCGCGAACGAGTCGCCCGCCACGGCGACCTCCGACAGGCCCAGGACCTGGACCGGAGTTGACGGCGGGGCTGCGTCGACGTTCTGGCCGTGGTCGTCCAGCAGGGCCCGGACGCGGCCCCAGGCCGCGCCCGCAACCATCGGGTCGCCCACCCGCAGCGTGCCCTGCTGCACCAGCACGGTGGCAACTGGCCCGCGCCCGATGTCGAGGTTCGACTCGAGCACGACGCCGCCCGCTCGGCCCCCGGGCGACGATCGCAGCTCCTCGACCTCGGCCACCAGCAGGATCTGATCCAGCAACTCCTCGATGCCTTGACCGGTCAGGGCCGACAGCTCGCAGTAGATGGTGTCCCCGCCCCAGGCTTCGGGAACCAGGCCCTGCTCGGCGACGCCGGCCACCGTCCTCTGCGTGTCGGCGTTGGGCCGGTCGATCTTGTTCACCGCCACGACGATGGGCACCTCGGCGGCCTTGGCGTGGTTGATGGCCTCGGTCGTCTGGGGCATCACGCCGTCGTCGGCGGCCACCACCAGCACGACGATGTCGGTGGCGCCCGCGCCCCGGGCCCGCATCGCAGTGAACGCCTCATGGCCCGGAGTGTCGATGAACGTCAGCATCCGGCCGTTGCGCTCGACCTGGTAGGCGCCGATGTGCTGGGTGATTCCCCCCGCTTCGCCGTCGACGACGTTGGTGTCGCGGATCCGGTCCAGCAGCAGCGTCTTGCCGTGGTCCACGTGGCCCATGACGGTCACGACAGGCGGTCGCAGCTCGGCCTCGTCGGCCTCGCCGTCGGTGCCGGCGTCGAGGCCCAGGAGCTTGCGCAGCTCGGCCTCCTGCTCCTCTCCGGGGTCGACGAGGCGGATCTCGGCGCCGATCTCGGCCGCGAAGAGCTCCATCATCTCGTCGCTCAGCGACTGGGTGGCGGTGACCATCTCGCCGTGCTGCATCAGGAAGCGGACCACGTCGGCCGCGGTGCGGTTCAGCTTGGGGCCGAAGTCCTGAGCCGCCGAGGCCCTTTCGATGACGATCACGCCCTCGGGCACAGCTGCATGCATGGGCGTGTAGGACGGGATGTCGATCGGCTGGAGTTCCTCGCGCACCCGGCGCCGGCGGCTCTTGCGTCGGGGCGGGCGCCGCTGCGCACCGCCGGGCCCGCCCCGGCCGGGAGGGCGTCCACCGGGTCCGCCAGGTCCGCCGGGGCCAGCGGGGCGCGGGCCGCCCATGGGGCGAGGACCGCCCGCGGGAGCGCCGCGACGGGCGCCTGGGCCGCGGTCCGACGGCCCCGCGGGTCTCTGTCCCGCGGGCCGGCCGGCCGGACCGGAGGAGCGGCGCTCGGTGGCCGGCGCGCCCGACCGGGGGGAACGGCCCGGAGGCGGGGGCGGCGGCATCCGGCGCGGCGGGGGCGGCGGCGGTATGGGCTTGCCCGAACGGGAGACGGGCGGGCTCCCGGCTCGCCGGGGCCGGGCCGGAGGAGCGCCCGCGGCAGCCCGCTGACCCGTCGGGCGCGGTGGAGCCTTCTCCTCCGCCGGCGGATGGGGGTCGTCGCGGACGACACGCTTGGAGGGAGCGACGCTGCCGCTCGAGGAGATCGTCACCTTGGGTTTGGAGGCCTTCTCGGCGGGCGCCGCTTCAGCGGGCCGGGCCTTGGCCGCCTCCGGCTCTGCCGCGACGGCTGCCGCCGGTCGCTCGGGCTCGGCCGGCACCACCGCGGGTCGAGGCTCTGCGGCTGGGACGGCGACCGGCTCGACCGGCGCCGCGGCCACCGCAGCCACCGCGGGCTCGGAAGGCGCCGCGGCCGCGGCGGGCTCGGCGGGCTCGGAAGGCGCCGCGGCCGCGGCGGGCTCGGCGGGCTCGGAAGGCGCCGCGGCTGCGGCGGGCTCGGCGGGGGCAGGCGGGGGCGGGGCGGGCGGGGCAGGTGCGGCAGGCTCGTGCTCGGGTTCCGGAGCCTCCGGCTCCTCGATCTCGACCACGGGTGGCGGCGGCGGCTTCAACAGCCCGTCGCGCTCGGCCCTCCGCCGGACCCGGTCGGCCTGGGCTTCGACGATGCTCGAGGAATGGGACTTGACCCCGATGCTGAGCGCGACGCAGAGTTCGAGCGTCGCCTGGTTGGTCAGCCCGAGCTCCTTGGCGAGCTCATGGACGCGGATCTTTCCTGGCAAAGAGTGCCCCCTTCAGGACTCCGCGCGGTCTGCCGGCCTGGGATCGTCCCCCGAACGCGACGGCCACGCACTTCGAAGCCTATCTATCTCGCCCGGCCGAACGTCAGCCCGGAAGGCCCTTCCGAAGGCTCGGCGGCGCCGGGCCGCGTCGAAGCAGGCGATGTCGGCGCACAGCCAGGCGCCCCGGCCCGGGCCGGGCCCCAGTCGCAGCCCGCCGCCCGCGGCCATGAGAACCCGCCGCATCTCTGCGCTGGGGCGACGGGCGCGGCAGCCGATACAGGTTCGAACCGGGCTCAGCCGCTGTCCGCCTGCTCTACGGGCGACGCTGCCTTCTCGGAATCGGAGGCCTCGGAGGCTTCGGCTTGGTCCTGGGCCATGGCCGCGGCCCAGGCCTCCGCGCTGACGGCCTCGCCGCCGTCGGCAGGCTGCCACCGCTGCTCGCCGGTGGCGGGGTCGGTGATCCACTCGCCCTCGGCCCACTCCACGTCGCCGTAGGCAGCCTCCTCGGCCAGCTGGGTCTCGCTCTTGATGTTGATCCCCCAGCCGGTGAGCCGGCTGGCCAGCCTTGCGTTCTGGCCTTCCTTGCCGATGGCCAGCGACAGCTGGTAGTCGGGAACGATCACGTCGCAGTCGCCGGTCAGCTCGTTGGGGCGAACCTCCTTGATCCTGGCGGGCGACAACGCCTTGGTGACGAACTCCTCGAGCTCGCTGTTGTAGGGAACGATGTCGATCTTCTCGCCGCGCAGTTCATTGACGACCTGGCGGACCCTGGCCCCCCTGGCCCCGACGCACGCACCCACCGGGTCGACGTTCGGGTCGTTGGAGGACACCGCGATCTTGGTCCGGTGACCGGGCTCGCGGGCACACGCCTTGATCTCGACGATGCCGTCGGAGATCTCGGGGACCTCGAGCTCGAACAGCCGCTTGACGAGACCGGGATGGGTCCGGCTGACCACGATCTGGGGGCCCTTGGCCGTCTTGCGAACCTCGACGATGTAGGCCTTGAGCCGGGTATTGGAGTCGGGGCGCTCGTAGGGGACCTGCTCCGCCTGCGGCAGCAGCGCCTCGACCCTTCCCAGGTCCAGCAGGGTGTAGCGGGCGTCGGTCTGCTGGATCATCCCGGTGACGATGTCGCCCTCGCGGCCCGCATACTCCTCGTACTTGAGCTCGCGCTCGGCCTCGCGGATGCGCTGGGTCATTACCTGGCGGGCGGTCTGGGCCGCGATGCGCCCGAAGTTGCCCGGGGTCACCTCGTACTCCTCGCCGACAGGGTTGCCCTCGTCGTCCAGGTCCTGGGCCAGCACCCGGAACTCCATGCTGGACGGATCGATCGTCACCCAGGCGTACTCCTTGGCGTCGGGCAGCCGCTTGTAGGCCGACTCCAAGGCATCGGCCAGAGCCGCGTAAAGGGCGTCCACGGTGATACCCCGCTCGGCGGCCATCGCCTGCAGCGCTTCCATCATCTCTGCGTTCATGACTTCTCCTCCGTCTGGGCTCGTTGAGACTCTTTCGGGCGGCGGCTGACCGGCCCCCACTCGAAGACGGTGCGGGCCGAGGCCAGATGCTCGAAGGCGATCCGGGACAGGTGGCCGTCGGTGTCGCGCAGGGCGACGCCGTCGTCGGCCACCGCCTCCAGCACGCCGGTCAGCCGGCGGGGCCCGTCGAATCCTGGAAGGGTCTTGACCTTGACCTCGGAGCCGGCCGCACCGCGGAAGTGGTCGGGGGTCCGCAGGGGTCGCTCCAGGCCCGGGCTCGACACCTCCAGGGTGTAACGACCGTCCATGAGGTCGTGCTCGTCGAAGGCACGGCTCACCGACCGCGACAGCCTCGCCAGCACGTCGATGTCGACGCCCCCGTCGGCATCGACGAGGATCCTCACCAATCCGCCATGGTGCTCGATGTCGTAGAGGTCGACGGAGGCGGCTTGGACAAGTGGGGCCACGAGTTCTCGGACGCGGTCGTCAATCGCCATGATCTTGGTTGGGATTCTGCTCTCGAGAGGCTGCGCGGATCGGGCCCGAACCGGCAACGGCGTGGGCACCAGCCCACGCCGCTTCCGGAGAATCGAACGTTGGCGACAGTGTACCGGAGCTAGAACCCCGTCTGATCCCGGCCGGCCGCGGCCCT
>JAPOQG010000281.1 GCA_026710865.1 Acidimicrobiaceae bacterium | reverse complement strand
GCCGCGGTCGTACCTGCTGGCCGACCAGGTCGGGTTGGGCAAGACCATCGAGGTCGGCCTGGTGCTGCGCGAGCTGCTGCTGTCGGGCCGGGCCACCAGCGCGCTGATCCTGGTGCCGGCGTCGGTGCTGATCCAGTGGCAGCAGGAGCTCAGCGAGAAATTCTGCCTCGACGTCGCCCGCATCGACGGCACCGACCTCGCGTTCACCGACCCGGCCCGCCGCCGCCCCCTCACCGCCGCCGTCAATCCCTGGGCCGCCGAGCGGGTGCTGCTGGCGTCCTCGCATCTCGCCCGCCGGCGGGCCCAGCGCCGGCGGCTGCTGGACGCGCCCGGCTGGGACCTGGTGGTCCTCGACGAGGCCCACCACGCCCGCCGCCGCGGCTCCAGGCCGGGCGCCGCTGCCAACCAGATGCTCGCCCTGCTGCGCGACCTCAAACGCCACGGCAAGTTCGAGGCGCTGCTGCTGGCCTCAGCCACACCCATGCAGATGCACCCCCACGAACTGTGGGACCTCCTCGAGGTCGTCGGCCTGCCCGAGAACTGGAACTCCGACGCCGAGGCGATGGCGCGCTACTACCAGCAACTCGGCGAACCGTTCAACGACCGGGCCTGGGACTTCCTGAGAACCATGGTCAAGGCGCAGCTGGACGCGTCCGGCCCTCCCTCGGACAAGCGGGCGGCAGCAGCGCTGGAAGGCACAGGCCCGGCCGAGGCCCATCGCATCCGCCGCTTCGACGACGACGGCCTGCATCGTCCGCAGAACGTCAAGGAAGCCAACCGACCAGCCTGGGACGAGTGGCTGCGGGCCTGCACGCCGGTGCGCGACCGGGTGTTCCGCACCACGCGCCTCACGCTGAGGTCCTACCTCGACGAGGGCCTGCTCCCGGCCGGCACCGTCATCCCCGAGCGCAGCATCACCGACCACTTCGACGACCTCGGCGACGCCGACGAGCTTTACTCGCGCATCGACGGCTACATACGGTCCCGCTACGAGGCCTACTCCGCCGGCCGCGACTCGCGGGCTCGGGGAATGGGCTTCATCATGACCGTGTACCGCCGCAGGCTCACCTCCAGCTTCCACGCCATCCGCTGCTCGTTGCAGCGGCGCCGCGACGCACTCGACGCACGAGCCGCCGCCGCGAGCCGACTCGACGACGGCCTCCGAGCCGCGACGCTGCCCACGCCGCGCCGCGGGCTGAGCCGAGTCGCGAGCCTGCTCGACGACGACGACTTCCACGCCTCCGAGGGCGCTCTGCGGCTGGACGGCCTCGACGACTCGGTGCCGGCACCCGATCCGGACGGGGCCGAAGCCGCGGGCGACGTCCAGCTGACCCTCGGGGAGATCGACGACTCTCCCTCCGAACTCGAGGACCTCGACCGCTTCATCGCCGACCTCGACGCGCTGGCCCCCGACGAGCCCAAGATGGAGAGGCTGGCGGGAATCCTCGCCGACTGCTTCGCGCGGGGGCACCGCAGCGCGGTGGTGTTCACCCAGTACGCCGACACGCTGCGCTACATCCGCGAGCGGCTGCTGGGCACCTACCGCACCGGGCTGGCCTGCTACTACGGCGGCACCGGCGAGATGTGGGACGACGAGCTGCAGCGCTGGGGCGCCGTCGGCAAGGAGCAGATCAAGACGAAGTTCCGCAACGGCGAGATCCAGATCCTCATCGGCACCGACTCGATGTCGGAGGGGCTGAACCTCCAGACGTGCGACGTGATGGTGAACTTCGACCTGCCGTGGAACTTCACCAGGGTGGAGCAGCGGATAGGACGCCTCGACCGCATCGGCGGGATGCCCGACATCGCAGTGCACAACCTCTACTACCGCGACACGGTCGAGGTGGACATCCACGACCGCCTGCGAGAGCGCTTCGACAGCTTCGAGGGCGTGCTCGGCCGCAGTGCCCCGGTGCTCGCCGCGATGGAGGACACGCTGCTGGACGCGGCCATGGGCGTGATCGGGTCCGAGCAGGCGTTCGAGCGCATCGACGAGTCGATCCGGACCGCCACCGAGGCGCCGCTGTCGCTCGACGACCTCGACGCCGTCCCGGAGCCGTCCGGCGGGCTCGAACCGGCCATGACCCTCGACGGGCTGCGCGACCGGCTCCTGACGATCAGGGGTGCGACAGACCTGCTGGAGGCCGACCCTCAGCGCCCTGGCGTGTGGCTGCTGAGCCTCGACCCCGCAGGCACCGGGCTCACGGCGCCCGCAGCGGTCGCCTTCGACCGTGACGTGTGCGACCGCCACGACGGCGTGGCTCTGCTCACCTGGGGAAGCCCGATGCTCGACGACCTCCTGGACTGCATCGCCCCGCAGCCCGCGCCGTGACCTCGCGGGCACGCTCCCTCAGAGGTGCAGTGCCGGGAGGCGCCTGAGCTGTTGGTTCACCGGATCCACTTCCAACGCGAGCCCTTCGATGGCGACGACGCCGAGCAGCGGCGTGACGTCGTCGTCGTCTGCGAAGAGCACTGTCGCGCCGGCGTAATCGCCCATGAGCTCGATCCGCGCCAAAGCCTTGTCGAAGCGCATCGGGCTGCCGTCGGCGAGTTCGCAGACCTGGGCGCCGTCCGGCTCGATGCCGATCGCCTCCAGGTGCTTGCGCGGCACCAGGCAGTGGTAGGCGCCGGTGTCCACGAGGAACTCGCCCTCCCACTGTCTGTCCGGCTCCGCCGGGTTCCTGACGGTCACGTTCACCCGTATCTCACCCATCCACTCTCTCCTTCATCCACTCCTTCATCAACTCTCTCCTTCCTCAAGATATTATAGCACATCACTATACATCATGAAGTCTCCTGTACAGCCTCGACAGCGCGATCAAGGAGTGGTCGCCGGATTTCGCACGCCACCGCTAGCCTGACGGAGTCCCGCCGCAGGTGGGACGCATCTGTGTGCAGCACGCAGGCTGCCGGCCTCGCATTGCGGGCCAAGCAGCAGGGTCCGAAACCCAACGGAGAATACATGCCAACCAGCCTCCCCCCCAAGGCGGACACCATCGCATCGATGGCGGAGACCTTCGGGCTCGCCACCAACGACACCGGTTCACCCGAGGTCCAGGTCGCGCTGTTGTCCGACCGCATCAACCACCTCACCGAGCACCTGAGGGTCCACAAGAAGGACCATCACAGCCGGAGGGGTCTGCTGATGCTGGTGGGCCGGCGCAGGAGGCTGCTCGACTACGTGAAGGAGAACGACGTCGAGAGGTACCGGGCGTTGATCGCCCATCTCGGTCTGCGACGCTGAGCACCAAGGGGCGGCCACAGCGCCGCCCCTCCGGCTGCCGGCGCCG
>JAPOQG010000342.1 GCA_026710865.1 Acidimicrobiaceae bacterium | reverse complement strand
CGCTCGATGCCGATCCGCTGGTCACGCCGCGGTCGCCGCCGACTCTTCGTGGCGCAGGCGGTCGGCTATGCCACGCGCCTGCAACTCGGCCGTCAGCTCGGGCACGACCGTCTGCCACTCTCCCACCAGGCCGACGTCCACCTGGTCGAAGATCTCGGCGTCGGGGTTCGAGTTGACGGCCATGAGCACCCCGGCGTTGCGGATGCCGACGGTGTGGTTGAACCGGCCGCTGGAACCCACCGCCACCAGCAGCCGGGGCGACACCGCGTGCCCGGTGACCCCGATCTGGCGGCTGCGGGGCACCCATCCCTGGTCGGTGACCCTGCGGGTGGCGCCCAGGGCGGCGCCGCCGAGCGCGGCCCGAAGCTCGTCGATGACCGGGTAGCCGTCGGGTTCGACCCCCACGCCCACGGCCACCACGGCCCGGGCCCGGCGCAGCTCGCCGGTGTCGGCGTCGTCGCGCTCGACCGTCAAGGTGCGGATCCGGGCGGGGGCGGGAGCCGGGAGCATCTCGGCGGTGGGGTCCGCCGCGCCGTCCCGGGGAGGCCGCAGGGCCAGCACACCGGGCCGGATGGTGGCCATCTGCACCGGTGAACGAGACAGGATCGGCACCTGGAGACGGCCACCGAACGCGGGCTTCCAGGCGACCAGACGACCGTCGGGGCTCACCTCGAGACCCACCGCGTCGCCGGTGAGCCCCCAGCCGCGGCGGGCGGCCACGATGGAGGCCACCACCCGGCCCGAGCGGGTTCCCTCCACCAGAAGCGCCCAGGGCAGGCTGCGGGCTGCGGCAGCAGCCAGCGCGTCGGCCTGCTCGGAGGGCTCCGATGCCGACTCGATCACCAGCAGACGGTCGGCGCCCGACGCGCCCAGCCCCAGGGGGTTCGGGGCGTTGGCGGTGGTGGTGACGGCGGTCACCGTCCCCGAGATCCAGGCAGCCAGTTCGGCCGCTTCACCCAGCAGTTCGGCACCCACGCCAGGCTCGGTGAAGAAGCACCACACGGACCGCTCGCCCACCGGGTGGTCGCCGTCGGCGCCGCCGTGCAGCATGGCGGCACTGGCCCGTGCGGCGTCCTGTGCGCCGGTGTCGTCCGGTTCGGGCGGGTCGGAGAAGGCGCCGAACTCCTCGAGCAGGTCGACCGCGTGGGCGACCGACGTGGCCCGCAGAGCCCGCCGGCTGGCGGTCAGCACCCGGATGGGGCCCACCGAGGTGGGCGAGCCCGGCGCGCCGAGCTCTTCGGCGGGCACGTCCAGGTCGGATGCGGTGAGCCGAAGGATGCGGTCATCGGCCACCCCGGCGTATTCCTCCGGCGACGCCTTGGACGGCGCGCAGAGCCGCTCCGCGGTGGACAGCGCCGCGGGCATCTCGCCGCTGACGGTGCAGTGCCCGTCGTCGGTCTCCAGTGACGCCGTGAAGGCACCGCCGGTCACCTCCAGCTCGCGCACTCCGGCCGCGAAGGGCAGGCCCAAGAGTTCGGCGACCTCTACGGGCACCTGGCCGGTGTCGGAATCGAGCGAGTTGAGGCCGGCCAGCACCAAGTCGAAGGGCCCCTCGTGCCGGATGGCCGCGGCCAGCGCCACCGCGGTGGCCAGCGTGTCGGCGCCGGCGAGAGCCGCGTCGCACAGGTGCACTCCCCGGTGGGCACCGCAGGCGATCATCTCCCGCAGGGCGTCGGCGGCCGCCGGCGGCCCCATGGTGAACACCACGACCTCGCCGCCGGGTCCGGCCAGTTCCACGGCTTTGGCGTTGGCCCGCCGGCAGTAGGCGTTGACCTCCAGCGGCACGCCGTCTCGCACCAAGCGCCCGTCCTGCATCCGGAACTCGACGGGGGCGGGGATCTGTTTGACCAGGACCGCAATCCTCATGCCGCTCTGTATACCGTCTGAGACCATCCGACGGCACACCGGCGGGCACCGGGCAATGCGCCGGGGTGGCCGCCTCCCCCCACCGGCGAAGCCAATCCCGATTGCCATCGGGCGTGGTAGCACAGTGATCGAAAAGACTGCAAACACGCTGAACATGACTTCAGAGACAGCCGATTCCGCGGGGTTGGAGCCAGATCCCAGGCGGCCTGCAGGCACGCGGGTCAGTAGCCGATGACGGCGCCCCCGTCGACCCGAACGACCGAGCCGGTCACGAAGCTGGCCCTAGCGCTGCACAGGAATGCGATCACGTCGGCCAGTTCGGAGGCCAGGCCGAAGCGGCCCATTGGAATCGAGGCCCGGTGACGGTCCCGCACCGCCTCCGG
>JAPOQG010000340.1 GCA_026710865.1 Acidimicrobiaceae bacterium | reverse complement strand
TAGGCGACCGGTCGGGATCGGTTGGCGTAGCATCGAGGCTCATGAGCAACGACGACCTGCTGACCGAGGCCGAGATCGCGGAGATGCTGGAGGCCCATCCCGAATGGAGGCGAGACGGCGACGTGCTGCGCCGCTCGTACCAGTTCGCCGACTTCCGGGCCGCCTTCGCCTTCATGACCCATGTGGCCCTCATCGCCGAGCGGCTCTTCCACCACCCGGAATGGTCCAACGTCTACAACAGGGTCGAGCTGGCCGTCACCAGCCACGACGCAGGGGGTCTGTCGGCGCGCGACCGCGACTTCGTCGAGCGGGTCGACGCGGCCGGCGGCTAGCTCGGGAGGCGGTCAGTCCGACTCGCCCCCGAGGTCGTGGTAGAGGATCGCGGCGGCGACGGTGGCCACCACCGCCAGTCCGGCGCCCACCACAGTCTGAACCAGTTGCGAGACCAGGTCGAATGCCGCTCCGCCTGAGAGCCCGGCTATGGCCAGCACGATCCCGACGGCGAGGCTCACGGCGAACAGCAAAAGGAAGATGAGAAGCAGGCGTCCCAGGGTCGCCCAGTACCGTCCCCGTACGAGCCGGGCGCCGTAGGGGAGCGACCACCGGCGCGGCCCGGCCGATGCGACCGCGTAGGCCATGGGGATCACGGCGACGGCATAGACCGCAGCGACGATGAGGGCCGGTACCAGAGCAAGCAGGAGCGCCGGTGCGGCGTCTGCCGCGAAGATCGTCGCGACCAGTGCGACCCCGAAGATCGCCGCGACCTGAAGGTTGACGCCCATCAGCCGCGGCACCCGGCCCAGGGCCTGCCGGACCGCGTCGGAGGTGGTCAGGGCCCGGTCCTTCAGGTCGCTGAGAGCGATCCGTGTGACCGCCGCCTGCATCACGGTGCTCGCGACCCAGAGGGCCACCAGACCCAGCAGCCCGGGCACGAAGTTGACGGGCGCCAGATCGAGCTCCAGCGACTCGAAGTAGGCCTCGTGTTCGGGGTCCGACGGGTTGAAGCCGGGCTGGGAGACCCTTTCGTAGACCGCGCCGAGTTCTCCCATGAGGATGTCGTTGGCTGAGACGAGCACCAGGACGACCCCGACAATCCAGCTCAGGATGTAGATCAGGGCGACGGCAGCAAACGGTCGCCAGCGCCGCCCGGTCAGCGAGAACGTGTCCGCGACCAGAGTCGACGGGCTGCGCAGTCCGTGCCGGGCATCGCCGGCCTCGGTGTCCGGTTCGGCGATGCGGGGGGCGCGGTGCTCAGTCCAGGACGATCCGTCCCAGTAGCGGTACTGCGACTCGTCCTCAGGGTCGGTGTACCAGTCGGCCGGCGGCAGGTCGCTCACGTCGGGCGACTCTAACCCCCGATCCTGCCGGCAGGGGTGGGATGCGGTCCCGGCCGTGCGATATTGCCGGACGCTGTCGTGGGGGACCAGCCTCACAGCAGCGTCTGAGGGTGGGATGCGGTCCCGGCCGTGCGACACTGCCGGGCGTGGTCGAGCCAAGTGCTGGAGGCGGCCCCCGAAGACAGACCGCCGCTCGTCGGAACGGGACGCGTCGCGCGGTGACGGTGTCGCCGTTTCCGTCGGCGCAAGACCTGCAGGACCGGACGTCGAGGGCCGGCTCTCGCCGTGGCGCAGTGACGGCTCCGGCTGGATCCTGCGGTTCATCCCGGTCTGCGGCCCGATGAGACTGCTCGGCGTGGTGAACGCCTCGCCGGACTCGCTGGCCGACTTCTCGGTGGCGACGACGGTGGAGGGCGCGGTGGCCCGGGCCTGCGAGCTGCTCGACGGGGGCTGCGTCGGCATCGACCTCGGCGGGGCCGGCTCCACGCAGTTCGCTGACCGGGTGGACACCGAGGTCGAGTGGGCCCGCCTCGACGGCAAGGTCCAGGCTCTGGCCGAGCTGTGCGAGGCTCGGGGCGCGCTGCTCTCGGTCGATTCGTGGCAGCCCGAGATCGTACGGCGGGCACTCGAGTGCGGCGCCACCATGATCAACGCGGCCGACGGGCTCCAGAACCCGGCCATGGTCCGGCTCGCGGCCGCCAGCGAGGTGCCCGTGGTGGCGCCGTTCGTGTGGGGCGACGACCCGAAGTCGTCCCGGCCCGTTCCGGGAGACCCGGTGAACACCATCTGCGGCTGGTTCGGTCGCTCGCTCAGTCGCTGGGAGAGCGCCGGGATCGACCGCGGCCGGCTGATCCTCGACCCGGGCACCGGTTTCGGACCGCCCGGCTGGGAGTGGGCCGACCGCTACCGATACCAGAAACGGGTCTACGAGAACCTCGACGCCCTGCGAGCCTTCGGTCTCCCCGTCTACCTGCCGCTGCCGTGGAAGCAGACCGCCCAGCACGACGAGCTGCTGGAGATCTGCATACGGTCCGGCTTCGACTACGGCCGCTGCCACCGCCCCGACCGCGTGCTCGAGGCGATGGACCGCGTGGGCGCGGTGACGGGGCCATGACGCCCATGATCCACCGCATCGCCGACGACGGGAATTGGCAGCGTTTTGCACGGTATGCGTGCATTCTGCTGCCAGTTCGGGCCTGGCCTGCGGACGGCTCGGGAATTGGCAGCGTTTTGCACGGTATGCGTGCATTCTGCTGCCAGTTCGGAGCGGGCTCTCAGCGTCCGCTACCCGCTTGCTGGACGGTCGGGAGCTGAGACCGGTGTCTAGGAACGATCACATGGTTGCGGACGCCCCGCACTACGACGCGGAGCGGGTCGCAGGTCCGCACTGTCTCGGCCGCAGCGTGCTGGTGGCTCCCGGCCTGCCTCCGCCCCGGCCATGGGAGGCGTGCCCACGGGTATCGGTGAGCACAACGTCTCCCGACGCGGCGACGGGGAGGCGGCTGCGATCAGCGTGGCACGACCGGGAGCGGCTGGTCATCGAGTTGGACGGTCCTCTGCCCGGCTCCGGGCCAACGCTCGAGAAGCCCTGGTGGGAACTGGGACCCGGCCTGACGCTGACCGACGAGGTCTGGAATCACCTGCTCACCGCCAACGCGGTGGACGCCCGGGATCCCGACCGGCTGCGGTTCGCTCCCCGGGAGCGGGCGCTCGAGTCAGGCGCCCGGCCTGCGGCCCCGGACCAGCCTGGCGACATCGCCTCGTCCGCCGGCGATCCTGCCTGGTGCGACGGCGGGCCGCTGGACTGCTTCGATCCCTCCGACCTGAGGGGCATCGCACTCATCCCGGCCGCGAACCTGGCCGCGGGACGACTCTCACCGCTGCGACCCTGCGAGCCTGACGCCGACCTGGCGCCCGACCAGCGGCAGGCTGTGGGCCATCTCGGCGGGGGCGCCTGCATCGTGGCTCCGGCCGGTTCGGGCAAGACCAGGGTGCTGACCGAGCGGGCCCGCTGGCTGGTCCGCGACCTGGGCGTGGCCCCGTCCGCGGTGTGTCTGGTGGCCTACAACGTCCGGGCCCGGGCCGAGATGCAGGAGCGGACCGCCGATCTGGCCGGGCTGGAGGTTCGCACCCTCAACAGCCTGGCCCTGGCGGTGTGCAACGGCACCGGCCCGTTCGCCCGTCCGGCCCGCCACGGCCGGGTCGAGGTGATCGGCGAGCGGGACGTGCGCGACCTGCTGCAGGAATTGGTGGGGGAGAGGGCACCCCGGAGGCGCCGGCGGGCCATGACCGACCCGCTGGCTGCCTGGATGGAGGCGCTGAGCGCATCGCGGCTGGGACTGCGCGACCCGGCGGAGGTCGAGCGCGACTACGCCCCCGACGTCGAGGGCTTCAGCGACGTGGCGCCGGCCTACGCCGAGGCGCTGTCCGAGCGGGGCGTCGTCGACTTCGACCATCAGATCGTGCGGGCCATCGACGTGCTGCTCTCCGATCCTGGCGCCCGGGCCGCGGCCCGCCGGGTGTGCGGCGTGCTGCTGGTGGACGAGTTCCAGGACCTCACGCCTGCCCACCTGCTGATGATCCGCCTGCTGGCCGGGCCGAGGGCCGACGTGTTCGGCGTGGGTGACGACGACCAGACCATCTACGGATACTCGGGCGCCTCGCCCCGGTGGCTGATCGAGTACGAGCGCTTCTTCCCCGGAGCGGCCCGCCATCTCCTGCACGTCAACTACCGCTGCCGGCCGGCGGTGGTCGAGGCCGCGTCCAACCTGCTGTCCCACAACGTCCACCGCATCCCCAAGGACATCGAGTCGGCCCAGGGCCCGACACTCGCATCGATCTCGCCGCCCGATGCTCGG
>JAPOQG010000198.1 GCA_026710865.1 Acidimicrobiaceae bacterium | reverse complement strand
CGCCGGCTGCGCCCGGGGTGGTGTGCTGGGGCGTGTCGCCGCGCAGGGCGCCGTCGTTGATGGCTTTGAGCAGGACCATCATGTCGCCGCGGGTGAAGTCGGCTGATTGGTCGGCTCCGAGGATCTCGTCGTAGTAGCGTTGCATGAACACGGTTGCGTGGCGTTTGCTGAGGGGCTGCTGGGGTTTGAAGGTGCCGTCGTCATAGCCGGCGGTCACGCCGACGGCGGCGGCCCACTCGATGGCTTCGTGGGCGTAGTGGCCGGCGGGCACGTCGGGGAACCGCTGGGCTTGGGCGGCCCCGGCTGCGCCCGCCGCGGTGGAGGCGAGTCCCGCCGCGACCACACATGCCGCGGCCAGGGCCCGCCGTGCTGTTGCGCTCAGGCTACGCCAGAGACTTCCGTGTCCGGGGGTGGGGGGGGGGTCATCTGCATTCACTCCTGACGCGCGCCGCCCTCGCGCCGCGAGGGCTCAACAATAGCCTCGGGGGCCGCTGGGGGCCTCCTCCGGGGCGAGCTGGGCGGCCGGACCGGGGGCGGGGGCCGCTGGGGCGGGCGGACGGACGGGGCCAGCTCGACGGGGGCTCGGCCAGGGCCGGCCCCCGCGGGGTGCCAGCTCGACGGCGCTGGGCGGGCTCGACGTGCTCGACGTGGCCACCGCGCCGGCATCGAGGGGCTGGGCGGGCTGGGCGCTCGACGGCGCTGGGCGCTGGGGCT
Organism: Acidimicrobiaceae bacterium; assembly: GCA_026710865.1. GTDB lineage: Bacteria > Actinomycetota > Acidimicrobiia > Acidimicrobiales > Aldehydirespiratoraceae > Aldehydirespirator. The sequence continues at coordinate 2,646 of JAPOQG010000198.1, read as the reverse complement.
GGGCGCTCGACGGGCTGGGGGCCGGGCTGCTGGGGGCTGGGCGGCGCTGGGCGGGGCTGGGCGGCGCTGGGATGCTGGGCGGGCTCGACGAGCTGGGCGGGCTCGACGTGCTCGACGTGGCCACCGCGCCGGCATCGAGGGCCTGGACTTCGGGGCTGGGCGGCGTTGGGCGGGCTGCTGGGGCCGCTCGACGGCGCTGAGCGCTCGACGTGGCCGCGGTCACCTGGTCGAGGTCCCTGGGCCGGGCTGCTGGGCGGCGTGGCCACGGGCTCGGGCTCGACGTGCTCGACGTGCCTGGGGCCGGGCTGCTGGGCGCTCGACGGCGCTGGGCGGGCTGCTGGGCCGGGCTGCTGGGGGCTCGACGGCGCTGGGGCGCTGCTGGGCGGGCTCGGGCTGGGGCGCTGGGCGGGAAAGTCGGCCCTGGATGCCGGGGGGGGGGGGGGGGGGGGGGGGGCCCACCCCGTGTTTGGGGACCCCCGCCTGCGCCTGGCGGAACGAATCGCGGAATCGCTTGGGCAGCAAGCTGTCTGCGGCCCGGTCGAGTTCCGTGCACCAGACATTGAGGACCTCGTGCCTCTCCGCCATGGTGAGGCTGTTGCCCGGCCGCCTGCCGCTCACCTGGCTGGGGGGTGTGAGACAACGGGAAATATCTTAAGAATGGTTGACTGTTGTCACACCCCTATGGCATGATGTGTCCATGGCTATCGAGACGGCACGACGGGTGCGGGATCAGGTGCGGGAGGGTCTCGCCGAGTTGATCCGCCTGGTGAACGACCCGGCCACGCCGATTGCGGACGTGCAGGAGGTGCTGGCCGGATCGAAGGCGTTCGGTGCTCAGCTGTCGGTACTGCAGGCCGATGCCGCAGTTGTCGTCGCGGCCCGGGAGCGTCATGGCGATTCGGGCGTTGGGTTGCTGGCCCGGTCAGCGGGGCTCTACCGGCAGGACGCGGCGGGGCAGGTCCAGACCGCGCAGAGTTTGCAGGCGATGCCGGCGGTGCGTGACGCGGTGGAGACCGGCCAGGTCTCCGTCGCCAACGCCAAGGCGCTGGTGCGGGCCTCGGGCAGGACGAGTGCCTCTCAGGTCGACGGGGACGCCGAGTTGTTGGAGAAGGCCGCTGAGCTGTCTCCTGAGCAGTTCGCCAGGGAGGCCGGCCGCTGGACGGTGAAGCGCCAGAACGACGGCGGTGAGGGCGAGTACCGGCGCCAGCGGGCCCGCCGCCGGTTGAGCTTCTGGGACGGCGACGATGGGATGGTGCACCTGCGGGGCGAGTTGGACCCGGTGACGGGGGCCAAGGTGCGCAAGCGGTTCGTGCAGGAGGCCGAGCGGCTGCGGCGAGCCGACCTGCACAGCCCCGGCGGCGACAAGCGCAGCCTCAACCAGCGGATGGCCGACGCGCTCGACACCTTGACCTCACACGGCAGCATCTACTCCAAAGCCGAAGAAGCCCCCAGCGCCCGAGACAACCACCGTGACACCACCGGAAGCGCCGTAAGCGACGCCGACCACGATGATGCCGACGGTGCCCGCGGTGGCGGTGCCGACCGCGAGAATGCCGGGGGCGGCAGGGATGATGTTGCCGACGGTGCCCGAGACAACCACCGTGACACCACTGGAAGCGCCGTAGGCGACGCCGACCACGATGATGCCGACGGTGCCCGCGGTGGCGGTGCCGACCGCGAGAATGCCGGGGGCGGCAGGGATGATGTTGCCGACGGTGCCCGCGGCGGCGGTGCCGGCGAGGTCGATCGCGGGGCCGGCGCCCGCGGTGGTGAGGCCGGCAGTGTCGGCCGCGGAGGCGGTTCCCGGTGTGGGTGTGGCGGAAGGCCTTCGGCGGACATCACCATCGTTCAGCATCTCAGCGCTGATGGCACCGAGGCTTTCGCGGAGGTCGGCGGGGGCGACGTGATCCCCCAGAGCGTGTTGGAGGAGTACTTCTGCGACGCCCGGATCAAGGGGGTGGTGTTCAGCAGTGAGGGTGTGCCGCTGTGGCACGGCCACGCCAAGCGGATCGCCACCAAGGCCCAGATGAACGCGCTGCGGGCCCGCTACGGCGCCTGCGGGGGCTGTGGTGCCGACATGTGGACATGCCAGGGCCATCACCTGGAGCCGGTGTCACAAGGCGGCGCCACCAACATCGACAACATGATGTTGGTGTGTTGGGCCTGCCACCAGAAGATCCATCACCACGGCTGGCGTGAAGTACCCGACGGAAGAGGCCTCTACACCATCGCACCGCCCGAGCGGATCCGCCACGGACCCGCCCACGCACCCGACCCGCCCCCACCTCGCGGGCGACCACGGTCTGAGCGGCTCTTCGCCTCGTAACGGGCGGTCCCGTCCACCGGCGGCGGTAGCTTGCCTAGCCGTGGGCGGCGATGGCATCGACGAGACACTGGCGGCGTTCCGGTCGAGCATCGACAACATCGATGCCACGCTGATCCTGCTGCTGGCCGAGCGGTTCAAGGTCACCAGGCAGGTCGGGGCCTACAAGGCGCGAGTCGGCCTGCCGCCCGCCGACCCCGAGCGGGAGAACGAGCAGATCGCCCGGCTGAGCGAGCTGGCCGAGCGGGCGAACCTCGATCCCTCCTTCAGCGAGAAGTTCCTGCGCCTGGTGATCGACGAGGTGATCCGACACCACACCCGGG
>JAPOQG010000387.1 GCA_026710865.1 Acidimicrobiaceae bacterium | reverse complement strand
CTGGCCCCCGGTCGTGCCTTCCGTCGTGCTCGCCGAATGCGTGTCGGGGCGCCAGAGCATCGACGCACGCACGAACGTGTTCCTCAAGGATTGCGACATCGATGTGGTGCTGCCAGAGCAGGCGGCGAGAACGGCCGGCAGCCTGCGGGATCTGAGGTGACCTCGTACTGTCACGCCCTCGGCTCGGGCTAGGTGCCGATGCGTGCCCAGCTTGACGACCTGGCACACGTCAGCGACCAGGCTCCGCGAGTTGTGGCCTCGGGGTGCTGTCCTGTCATCGACCTTCAGCCCGGCTACCCACCACTCCTCGCCTGGCCTTGCCCAGGGCAGCAGCTGGTCGGCTCGCCATCGCGGGCCCGCCAGCACGGCGATGACCGGGAGCGGCCCTCCCACGTCGACCGGGCCCAGTGCCCAGAGATCCTCGACCCTCTTCACCGGCAGCAACTTGAGGTGCTGCTCGGGATCACTGTTGCCCGGCTCACGCCAGCAAGTTCCGTCCATCCGCGCTCTCGTGCTCGATAGAGGTCACTCTCCAATCTCGCGACGCGACGCCAACGACTGCGCCGGGCGTGTCAGGCTGCGCAGCCCCGCGCCGCGTACCCGATCAACTCGGTGGCGCGGACGGGCTGTGGCGAGTAGCGCCGCGGCCATGTCCTCTACGGGGCCAGCGCCGCTGAGCCGCGCGCCGTGAACCCCGCACGGCGGGGCGCAGCATCGACCCGCTGGTCGCCGCGGGGGCGTCTCGGGGGTCGGGTACTGTGGGCGGTTGTGACTGATGCGGGATATCGGCCGAAGTTGATTGAGGTGGCGCTGCCGTTGGCGGCGATCAACCGGGAGGCGGCGCGGGAGAAGTCGATTCGGCATGGGCATCCGTCGACGCTGCATCTTTGGTGGGCTCGGCGGCCGCTGGCGGCGGCTCGGGCGGTGATCTGGGCGTCGCTGGTGGACGATCCCTCCGGTTATGACGAGTTCGCTGCCCCCGACGGCGAGACCGACGAGCAGAAGGAGGAGCGCACGAACAGGATCGATGCTGAGCGGCAGCGACTGTTCGGAATCTTGGAGCGGCTCGTCAAGTGGGAGAACTCCAACAACCCCGACGTGCTGGCCGAGGCCCGGGCTGAGATCGACCGTTGCTTTCCCGACGGACCGCCGCCGATCTTGGATCCCTTCGCCGGGGGAGGAGCCATACCGCTGGAAGCTCAGCGGCTCGGTCTCACAGCGCTCGCAGGTGACCTGAACCCCGTGGCGGTGCTTATCAACAAGGCCACGATCGAGATCCCCTCTCGTTTCGCAGGGATGCCGCCGGTACACCCCGATGTCGACAAGACCCTCACTACTTGGGCGCGGGCTCAGGGGCTGGCTGCCGATGTGGAGGCCTACGGAAGGTGGATGCGCAAGGAGGCCAACAAGCGCATCGGGCATCTGTACCCCGACGCCACCAGTCCGAAGGGCGAGAAGCTCACACCAATCGCCTGGATCTGGGCTCGCACCGTGGAATCGCCCGACCCGAGTTGGTCCGGGCATGTGCCGCTGGTGGCGTCGTGGACACTCGCCAAGAGGCCGGGCAAGCCCAAGGTCTGGATCGAACCGATCATGGACCGCGACACCATGACCATCAACTACGTAGTACGCGAAGGCGGCGAACCCTCCCATGAGCGAAACGTGAATCGGGCTGGCGGAGCCTGTGTCGCTACGGGCGCGGCGGTCTCTCTTGACTACATCCGGACCGAGGCTCGAACGTTACGGATGGCCCAGCAGCTAATGGCTGTGGCAGCGCAGGGCGAGCGAGGCCGAGTTTATTGCCCGCCAACCCGACAGCACTGCGAGGCCGCTCAGTGCGAGGAGCCTGAGTGGAAACCGGTCTTTCCCTTGCCATCCATGGCACGGAGCATCAGCGTTCAGGTCTATGGCCTCGATGAGTGGTGGAAGCTCTTCTTGCCACGGCAGTTGACAGCTCTCACGACGTTCTCTGCGCTTCTCGGGAGGGTCGCAAAGCGGGTGCGATCGCACGCGGTGAAGGCAGGCCTGCCTATAGATGGATTAAGGCTTCGTGACGGTGGCCGCGGGGCGGACGCATACGCCGACGCGGTCGTGACCTACTTGGCCTTTGCTGTCGACAAGTGCGCCGACTACTGGTCGACGCTTTGCACATGGAGTAGCTCCGGCGAGTTCGTCCGTGGAACATTCAGTCGCCAGGCCATTCCAATGACCTGGGACTTTGCGGAAGTCAACCCATTCTCATCTTCCACAGGCAGCTGGATGGCGATGGTCACTTGGCTGAAGAAGGCAGTCGAGCACATGCCTGCATCCACCGCCATCGGTGAGGCCACTCAGAGGAATGCACGAGCGCGTGTCTTGGAGTCTGAAGCGGCCGTGATATCGACCGATCCGCCGTACTACGACAATGTCACATACTCTGAAGTCTCGGACTTCTTCTACGTGTGGTTGCGCAGGAACCTGTCAGACGTGTGGCCTGACGAGTGTTCGACCCTGTTGACACCCAAGACTCAAGAGCTCGTCGCAAACCGATTCCAGCATGGATCCAAGAAGGCGGCGGAGAACCACTTTCAGTCTGGAATGGCAGAGTTCATGGCGCATGTTGCACAGAATCAGCCAGCCAGCGGCCCCGCAACGGTCTACTACGCGTACAAGGCGACCGAGAGCGAGGAAGGGGAGATCCGAACAACGGGTTGGGATACGTTCCTACAGGCAGTTGTCGATGCTGGCCTGCAGGTCAGTGCCACTTGGCCGATGCGCACCGAGAGATCCGGAAGGATGTTGTCGGTTGGCACGAACGCCTTGGCCTCATCCGTCCTGCTTGCCTGTCGGCCACGGCCCGAGTCCGCGGTTCTCGCTACCCGTGGTGAGTTCATGGCAGCGCTACGCCAAGAGCTTCCCGGGGCGGTGTGGGTGTTGCAGTCGGGCAACATCGCGCCGGTGGATATGGCCCAGTCGGCCATCGGGCCGGGTATCAAGGTGTTCTCCCGCTACGCCAAGGTGGTGGAGGCCGACGGATCGTCGATGCCAGTGTCGGCCGCGCTGGCCATCATTAACGATGTACTGGGCGAGGTGCTCGATGGCGAAGAGGCTGAACTCGATGCGGACACCCGCTTCGCGCTGACTTGGTTCGCCGAGCACGGCTATAGCCCGGCTCCCGCAGGCGAAGCCGACGGACTTGCCCGGGCCAAGAACACCTCTCTAGACGGCATCGAGGCCTCCGGCATCGGTGAGGCCAGAGCGGGCAAGTTCCGCCTGTTCGTGCGCGGCGAGTTCGATCCCGATTGGTCGCCCGTGCACGACGACCGGCTCACGGTGTGGGAAGCCACCCAACACTTGGCTGCCGCACTGGAGCGCTCAGAGTCTGAGGCAGCGGAACTGCTACACGTCCTTGGCGGAAACAGCGATCGGGCCCGCCAGCTTGCCTACCTGCTGTATCAGAAGGCCAACGACAAGGGCTGGGCCACCGAGGCCGGTGCCTACAACGGCCTCATCGCCGCCTGGCCCAACCTGCGCACCGGTGCGGCCACCGTCGCAGCCGCGGCTTCCGCACCCTCCCAGGGGAACCTGCCGGTATGACGACCGAGAGCACCGACCCTCGAAGTGCTGATGGCCGAGACCTTGAGGAGCGGTGCAGGGTCGGTGCCATCTGCAACCCCGGCTTCGAGGCGCAGTTGGTGATGCTGGACATTGAGGACTTCTGGACCATGCGGTCGTTGGATGAGTTGGCCGCGGCGCAGGGCGTGGGGATTGTCGAATCCGTTGAGATGCTTCAGGACGACACAATCTCCGACGAGGAAGCTGAGGCCTTCCTTGCCGCCATCGGATTGTGATGCGTGCACGCCGCCCGGTTTGTTCCAGCGCACCGTCGGCCTTGGTGAATTCGGACGCCACAGCCAGGGGCGTCACGACCACAGGCTTGTGACCCAACTCCCAACAATTGCGTCGCGTAGGCGCCCAGCATCCGAGTCCGTCAGCGGGACGTGGACTTCGCCAGCGGGATCGCCCGGCCGATTGACTCGAATGTTCGGGAAGGTGCCCAACAGGTCTTGATCGCCGACCGTGGCCCGAAGGTAGAGCCTCGTTTTCCCTAGACGTCGTGTGCGATCGAGGCGAATCATGGGGAGATTGACCGGGTCACGAGAGCGGTCCATGGCCGCGGGGACATGGACCCACCCTGACACCGCTGTCGGCGGCTCTTCTACATCATGCTCGACGGTGTCGCCTGGGGTCGCCTGTCCCGCGCTGGCTGCGGCGTTCTGGTCGCCCTCAACTAGCGTGCGGCTGTCTTGGTCTTCGGACTCTTGGGCCAGTTCGCGCGCCGAGGGCCTCCGAATCTCCTGGCCCTCAATCTTGACATGGCGAAGCAGAGGCAGTCGCCACACGACGACGCGTCCCCGTTCGGAATCCACGCTGGTCCGCAGGCTCAGCCCGAAGCTCAGCAGGGCTAGAGCAGCGGCTGCAAGGATGGCGATGTCGCGGACCGTTGCGGCGTACTGGCTCAGAATGGCGGTCACGCCTCGGAAGCCGGCACGAGCGGCTGCCGTGTCGCTTCCGGCGGGGCGTACAGCGCAGCGACGTACTTCCGCATGCGGGCCGGAACCGATGCCTGCACCCATCTCTGAGCAGCAACCCGGCCCTCCGACAGCGACTCGTAGCTTCCCACGTCATTGAGGGCTACACCCTCGGCGCCGTCCAATCGCAAATGCCTGCCGTTTGCGACGACTTTGCACACATCGGTCACGATGCTGAATGAGGAGTGACCCTTTGGTGCCACCCGGTCATCGACGATTAGCCCTGCGACCCACCACTCCTGGCCCGGCTTCGCCCACGGCAGAAGTTGCGCAGCCCGCCAAGAAGGACCAGCCAGCACGGCCAGCGCGTACTCGGAGTCCCCGATGTCGACTGGACCCAGAGCCCAGAGGTCGGCTTGGTCCTTGACGGGCAGAAGAACGAGATGCCCATCAGGCTCGCCGGGAGGATACTGCCACCAACTGTCGGTCATCTGGCTCCTAGCGTCGAGCGTATCGAAGTTCAATCTAGCCAGCGGGTCCAGCGCCGTGACGCGCACCGGCGCCGGCGAGCCCGCCTGCTGGCCACGCAGTCTGATCGCCTGCACCACGACGCGGTTACGCCGCGAAGACGCTGACGTTGCGGGCGTGGGCGGCCAGCGCTTGAAGGTCCTCGATGTCGTGGGTCAGGACCGCTCCGCCGGGCTCTGCCATCGCTACCACCACTGCGTCGACGGCCGAGCCCTGACCGGCCCGCGGCCCGCAGAGAGCCGGCCCGGCGGGCCAGCCTCTCATCGGGAGCGTCGATGACCTTGCACTTCTTCAAGAAGCGGTTGACCGCCGCGTCGGTGCGCTGACGTCCCGTCAGGCATTCGACCAGAACGACTGCGGGAACGACTGTGGGCTGCGGAGTGCCCGCACCAGAATGGCGAGCGTTCGCGGCGCGTCGACGGTCTCGGCGTGCCAGGCTGGTGACTGCACCCGAGTCGAGGACCAGGACGCTCATGTGCCGGAACTCTTGCGCAGGTGCTCTTTGATCGGACGCCACCAGGCCTCCGCCTGCGCCATCTCTTCGGGTGTCGGCTCGCCGACTTCCTCAATCAACTCAGCGACGTACTTCTCGTGCTCCCCCCGGAGCCTCTGCTTCTCAGCCTCGGAGACGTGGACGCCGTCAGGAACGTAGGCGTCCCACTCCGCGTAGTCGTCGGGGAGTTCGCCGTCGGCATCGGGGCGGGTGCCACCCGCGACCCGGCCATCCTCCTCCGGCCTCACGTGAGATAGCATGGTGTTGGATATACCAGAGCATCATGAAGACAACAACCCGCTCGTCCGGTCCAGACGATGACGGCCTCGGCCCAGCCCCGTCATGTCGGTCTTGAATGAGGCGATGTCGCAAGTCCGCGGCATTGTGCGCCGTGTACACAGCCCTAGCGCTGGCGTTCGTGGGCAGCAGATGACGGGCTGATTCGACCCGAGCGCGGCGACTTGCTGCTGTTCGCCAACACGTTGACGGAGCATCCGGGCACCTATGAGTTTTGTTGAGCTTGCGGCAGAGTGCAGGCAGCGCATCGAGCGCGAGTACAGGCTGCCAAGCTGGGCAGCCTGCCGGGTTGGGCGCGTGTCGCCTCCCTCGCACGACTTGGCTGGGCCGTGCCGCTATGGTGGCAGCGTTAGCGCACGGGTGTAGACACATGCTGGGAGGCAGGCGTGGCAGTCGCCATTTCTGTGATCAACATGAAGGGCGGCGTCGGCAAGACGACCATCGCGACCCTGCTCTGCAAGAGGTTCGCGCTATCCCTCAACGTCTTGGCGATCGACTTGGACCCACAAGCGAACATGTCTCAAGCGCTAATGGGTG
>JAPOQG010000339.1 GCA_026710865.1 Acidimicrobiaceae bacterium | reverse complement strand
GAAGATCGTCATGGCGACGGCCAGACCCGGCGAGTAGCGGAACAGGCCCTTGTAGGTGCCGATCTCGGCCGAGGCGGTGCGCCGGGCCACCGCGATGATCACCGCGAACGCGCCCAGGTTCATGGCCGCGTAGATGGCCAGGTAGGTCACCACCGCAGCCAGGGCGTCGTCGGCGGTGGCCAGCGACTCCCCCGCCACCGCCAGCGGGGCCAGCATGTAGCCGGCCTGGGCCACGCCCGAATAGGCCAGCAGCCGCACCAGGTTGGTCTGGCGCAGCGCCATCAGGTTGCCGCCGAACATCGACGCCGCGGCCAGCACCCACATCAGCGGCTGGTAGACGTCGGCCCGCCCCCAGAAGCCCACGAACACCAGCGACAGCAGGGCCACGAACCCGGCCGCCTTCGAGGCCACCGACAAGAACGCGGTCACCGGCGTGGGCGCGCCCTCGTAGGTGTCGGGCGCCCAGGTGTGGAACGGGAACGCCGACACCTTGAACCCGAAGCCGACCACCACGAAGATCACGCCGAGAGTCACCACCGCCAGCGGCGCCCCGCCGCCGGAGACCGCGGCGTCGATGTCGGTGAGCATGGTCGAGCCGGTGGCGCCGTACAGCAGCGACATGCCGTAGAGCAGCACCGCCGAGGCGAACACCCCCATCAGGTAGTACTTGAGGCCGGCCTCGTTGCTGCGCAGGTCCCGCTTGCGCCAGGTGGCCATCAGGTAGGCCGGGATCGACAGCAGCTCCAGGGCCACGAAGATCGTCACCAAGTCGCGGGCCGAGGCCATCACCACCATGCCCAGCACCGCGGACAGCAGCATCTGGTAGTACTCGTTCTCCCAGTAGTCGCCCTCGGCGATGTAGTTGGTGGACAGCAGCACCACCACATACCCGGCCAGCAGGAACACGGCCTTCATCACCAGCGCGTAGTCGTCGACCACGTAGGCGCCCCAGAACGTCGAGCGGTCGGCGCCGTCCCACGCCAGGGTCACCACCGGCACCATCGACGCCAGCAGCCCGAACGACGCCAGCGCCGACACCACGGCCCGGCCCCGTTCCAGCCAGACGATGTCGACCAGCGTGAGCAGCGCTCCGAAACCGAGCAGGGTCAGCTCGGGCGCGACCGCGTGCCAGTCGATCGCCGGCCGCTCGAAGGCCAGGGTCAGGACGGTGCCCAGCATCAGGTCGTGGCCCCCGCCGCCAACCGAACTGGCAGCACAATGCCCGCATACCGTGCAAAACGCTGCCAATTCACACAGCCCGCCCCAGCGACGGCGGAACTGGCAGCACAACGACCCCCATAAGGGGCAAAACGCTGCCGATTCCGGGAGTCAGCCCCCGCCGCCAACCGAACTGGCAGCACAATGCCCGCATACCGTGCGAAACGCTGCCAATTCACACAGCCCGCCCCAGCGACGGCGGAACTGGCAGCACAACGACCCCCAAACGGGGCAAGACGCTGCCGATTCCGGGCGGGGACGGAGTGCATTGCGGGCCTCAGCCTCCGGCCCCGGAGGCCAGCAGGCCGACCACGGCCGGGTCGGTCACGTCGAAGATCAGGCCCGGCGCCACCCCGAACAGGATGATCCCCACCAGCAGCGGCACCCACGCGATCCACTCGGTGCGGGTGACGTCGACGATGTCGGGGCTGTCGGCGAACTCCTCCCGCGGCGCCCCCATGGCGGTGCGCTGGAGCAGCCACAGCAGGTACCCCGCGGCCAGGACCGTGCCCACCGCGGCCACCACCATGTAGGTCCGGAAGGTCTCGACCGGCAGGCCGTCCGCCGGCGAGTAGGCCGACAGGATGGCCGGGAACTCGCCCCAGAAGCCGGCCAGGCCCGGAAGGCCCAGAGACGCCATCGACACGAACCCCAGGATCCAGCCCATCCGGGGCGCCTGGACGAGCATCCCGCCCAGCCGGCGGATCTCCAGGGTGTGGTAGCGCTCCTTCACCGAGCCGGCCAGGAAGAACAGCATCCCGGTGATGATCCCGTGGGCGACCATGCCGAAGATGGCCGCGTTGATCCCGAAGTCGGTGAGCGTGGCGATCCCCAGCATCACGAAGCCCATGTGGGCCACCGACGAGAAGGCGATCAGGCGCTTCATGTCGGTCTGGGCCAGGCACCCGAGAGCGCCGTAGATGATGCCGATCACCGCCAGCAGGCCGATCCAGGGCGCCCACGACTCGGCGCCGGAGGGCAGCATGGGCACCGCGATGCGCACGAACCCGTAGGTGCCGAGCTTCAACAGCACCGCGGCCAGGATCACCGACCCCACCGTGGGCGCCTCGGTGTGGGCGTCGGGCAGCCAGGTGTGGAACGGGAACATCGGCACCTTCACCCCGAAGCCGATGAACATGCCCGCGAAGATCCAGATCTGGGTCGCGCCGAGGATGCCCGCGCCGGCCACGTCGGTCAGGACCCGCATGTCGAAAGTGCGCAGCGACTCGCCGGTGGCCGGGTCGGTGGACAGGAAGAACAGCGCCAGGAACGACAGCAGCATCAGCGCCGAGCCGAACAGGGTGAACAGGAAGAACTTGATCGAGGCGTAGCGCCGGTTCTCGCCGCCCCAGACGCCGATCATGAAGAACATCGGCAACAGCACGACCTCGAAGAACACGAAGAACAGGATCAGGTCCTGGGCCACGAACGTGCCGACCATGCCCGTCTCGAGGATGAGCATCAGGATGAAGAACGCCTTGGGGTTGCCCGGCTCGGGTATGTGGTCCCAGGAGTAGATCACGCACAGCGGCACCACCACCAGCGTGAGCGCCATGAGCGGCAGCGATATCCCGTCCAGTCCGAGGATGTAGCGGCTGTTGATCACGTCGATCCAGCGGGCGTCCACCACGTACTGGAGGGCCCCGGCGTTGCCGTAGTCGAAGTCGAGCATCAGCAGGCCGCCGATCACCATCGCAGCCAGCGACGCCAGCAACGCCACCTGCTTGTGGAGTTGCTCTTCGACGGCGGGGATCAACATCATCACCAGCGCCCCGGCCAGCGGGACGAAGGTGACTGCGGTGAGGCCCCAATCGTTGAGAAAGTCGGTCATGGTGTGGTCCTAGAGGCTCCTGGATTCGGTGGGGGGTTGCAGGTGCGGCACGGTGTGGGGGGTCATATCGACAGCACGAGGATGAACACGCCGGCGAGCACGGTGGCGGCCGCGAAGAGGATGGCGGCGTACTGCTGGACCTTGCCGGTCTGCATGGTCCGCAGGCCCTCGCCGGCGCCGTCGGAGGCCCGGCCCGAGCCGTCGACGATGACGTTGTCGATGAGGCCCTGGTCGACATGGTCATAGACGGCGCGGCCCGCGGCCACCGACTGCCGGCCAGCCTGGTTGACGGCACCGTCGATGATGCGCTGGTTGGACCAGTAGACGGCCTTGGCCAGCGGGCCCTTCACCGCCTTGACGATGACGCCGGTGTAGAGGTGGTCGAAGTAGTACTTGTTGACCAGCGCGGTGTGGACGGCCTTGGGCAGCCCGCCTCTGGACACCGGGCCGTCGTCGATCTCGGTGAGCGACGCGCCGGCGGCCTGCGACCGGCTCTGCACGCCCTTGAAGTAGTAGCGCCAGGCCAGGCCCGCCCCGATCAGCGCCACCAGCACCGAGACGATGGCCAGCGACCAGCTCGGCTTGGCGTGGCCGATGGCCGGGAAGTAGGCCGCCACCGGTTCGACGTAGTGGCCGAAGCGCTCCTGCCAGGCCTCGGGCCACAGCTGGAAGCCCTTGGGCATGTTGAACAGCCCGGCCACCACCGCGAAGAACGCCAGCACGTACAGCGGCCCCAGGATCCGCGGCCCGGACTCGTGGGGATGGCCGTGGCCCCGGTACGTCCCGAAGAAGGTGAGGTACACGACCCGGGTCATGTAGGCCGCGGTCACGGCCGCACCGACCATGCCCATGACCAGCATGAGGATGTAGTTCCCGTTGCCGTGGGTGCCGCCGAACAGTCCCCAGCCGCCGGTGCCGGCCAGGATCTCGTCCTTGGACCAGAACCCGGCCAGAGGGGGCAGCCCCATCAGCGCCACCGTGGCCACCATGAAGGTGCGGTAGGTGTGGGGCATCACCTTGCGCAGGCCCCCCATGTCGTTCTTCATGTCGAAGCTGTGAACCGCGTGGCTCACCGAGCCCGAGCCGAGGAACAGGCAGGCCTTGAAGAAGGCGTGGGTGAACAGGTGGAACATGGCCGCCGTCCAGGCGCCCACCCCGAGGGCCATCACCATGTAGCCGAGCTGGCTGACGGTGGAGTAGGCCAGCACCTTCTTGATGTCGTTCTGGGTGAAGGCCAGCATCCCCCCGAACAGCAGCGTGACCGCCCCGACCAGCGCCAGCACGTTGATGCTGGACCCGCCGATCGACATGCCCTCCCAGAACACCGGGTACAGGCGGGCCACCATGTAGATGCCGGCCACCACCATCGTGGCGGCGTGGATGAGCGCGGACACCGGCGTGGGTCCGGCCATGGCGTCGGGCAGCCAGGTGTGGAGGATGAACTGGCCCGACTTGGACATCACCGCGGCCAGCAGGCACAGCGAGGCCACCACCAGCGCGGTGTGGCTCACGTCGCCGGCGTTGATGCGCTCGCTGATCCTCAGCGTGTCGAAGGTGCCGCCCGCGGCGAAGAACAGGATCGAGACGCCCACAAGGAGCCCGATGTCGCCCACCCGGTTGGTGAAGAAGGCCTTGAGGGCGGCGTCGGAGTTCTCCTTGTGCTCCCACCAGTGGCCGATCAGCACGAACGAGCAGACGCCGACCAGCTCCCAGCCGACGATCATCTGCAGCAGGTTGTCGCTGAGGACGAAGAACAGCATGGCCGCGGTGAACAGGCTCAGGAATGCGAAGAAGTGGGTGTAGCGGGCGTCGCCGGCCACATAGTCGGTGCTGTAGATGTGCACCAGCAGCGACACCGCGGTCACGACGAAAAGCATCATCACCGACAGGCCGTCGAGCAGGATGCCGGCGTCGTACTCGACGCCTCCCGAGCGCAGCCACCCCACCGTGCGGTGCACGGCCTGCACGCCCTCGTGGGAGTCGTCGCGGTGGCCGATCCAGGTGATCACCGCGCCCACCGCCAGCACGAAGGAGCCGCCGACGGCCGCGATCCCGAGCTCGGATCCCTTGCGGGGCAGGCGCTTGCCGAACAACAGGATCCCGGCGAACGACAGCGCGGGCAGCAGCGGGATCAGCCAGGCGTAGTCGAGGAAGAACCCGGCGCTGGCCACGGAGCTGGGCCCGTGGGCCACGGGCTCCTCGGCCGCGGCCAGAACGGCGGCGAGAATCGATCCGGCGGACGCGATCATCGCAGACGGCCGCCTGCGGGCAACAGCACCATGGCTGCGCGGGCCGGGCCAGTCTGACGGGTCGAGCCAGCCGGGCCGACCGGCTCAGTCACGGCGGCCCGGTCGGTGGCGATCATCGCAGACGGCCGCATCTCAGCCCTTGAGGAGATCGGCCTCGGTGAGGTCGATGCTCCGGCGGTTGCGGTAGATGAGCAGCACGATGGCCAGTCCGATGCCCACCTCGGCCGCGGCGACCGCGATCACGAACAGGGCGAACACCTCGCCGGCCACGTTGTCGCGGAAGGCTCCGAAGGCGACCAGGTTGATGTTGACGGAGTTGAGGATGATCTCCACCGACATCAACACCATGATCCCGTTGCGCCGGGCCAGCACGCCGTACACGCCGATGCAGAACAGCACCGCGGCCAGCAGCAGGAACTGGTTGAGAATCACAGCTCCCCCTACTCCTTGCGGGCCACGACGATGGCGCCGATCAGGGCGGCCAGCAGCAGCACCGAGACTGCTTCGAAGGCCACGATGTACTGGCTGAAGATGGCGTCGGACACGGCCCCGAAGCGCTGGGGCTCGTCGATCACCAACCGGGTGTCGGAGTAGCTGTCGAGCAGCGCGACGCCCATCACCACGGCCAGCAGCACGGCGACCAGGCTGGCCATGAGCCGCTTCTCGGTCGCCACCGAGTCGTCGTCGCCCATCGAGGCCTTGGTGAGCATGATACCGAACAGGAACAGCACGATGATGGCGCCGATGTACACCAGCACCTGGGTGACGGCCACGAACTCCGAGCCCAGCAGGATGAACTGGGCGGCCGCGCCGGCCAGCACGAGCACCAGCCACAGCGCGGCGTGAACCACGTTGCTGGTGGTCACGCAGCGGAGTGCGGAAACGACCATCACCAGCGCGATCACGCCGAAGAACACGTTCTGCGCGACGAACAGGTCGCCGCCCGAGGCCGCCGCGGCCAGCACCACCGGCGACGTCATGTCGGAGGCACCATCGCCGTAAGCCGAACCGCGAGAGCCACCGCGCTCATCTCGGAACCACCCTCGCGGTGCACCGGACCAGGAGAGCCACCGCGCTCATGTCGGAGGCACGCTCAGCTTCTTGGCCTGCGACCCCGGCTCGTAGTCCTCGAAGTCGGGCACGGTCTCCATCCACTCCGTGAGGCGCTCCTTGTCGTGGAGCAGATCCGCGATTCGGGGCTCGGAGAACTCGTACTCCGGGCTCCAGAACAGCGCCTCGAAGGGGCACACGTCCACGCAGATGCCGCAGAACATGCACAGCGCGTAGTCGATGTCGAAGCGGTCGAGGATGTTGACCTGGCGGGGCTTGCCCCCGGCGCGGCGCGGCGGCGCCTTCTCCTTGTGGCCCTCGATGTAGATGCACCAGTCGGGGCACTCGCGCGCGCACAGCATGCAGGCGGTGCAGTTGCCCTCGTGCAGGGCGATCACGCCTCGGGCCCGGGTGGGCGGCGCCTCCTTCACGTGCGGGTACTGCACGGTGGCCGCGCCCTTCGTCGGCGCGGGCACCAGCGTGCGCATACCGCGCTTGGGGAACACCGTGCGAACCACGGTCGAGCCGGTCACCACCAGCCCCTTGACCAGACCCGGCACCAGACCCATCACATCACCGCCTTCGGGTTGGTCGTCACCGCGAGGCGCCGCCAGAGACGCAGACGCTCAGAAGCTCGGACACGGGCCGCAAGCTTACCGATCCTCCCGCCACCGTCCACGACACAGGGCAGCCAGGCCGCGACCGCACTTACCCGCCTTCTAGCCGGAGTTGCACAGTAGCTGCGCCACCCGTCAAGACGGACACAAGCTGCACAAATCTACACTTGCAGGTCTGTCCGGTTTCGAGGTCGCTCAACCGATCCGCATGGCATTACTTGTTCCTAAACATACCATAGGCAGTGCCACGGGCCAGTCATCTTGGCAAATGGCATTACTTTGATCTAGAATGTAAGGCACAGACGTCTAGAGCTTAGGAGTTGATTGTATGATCGAATCCAGCATCACCGTGAAGGGCCAGACAACGTTGCCCAAGGCCGTCCGGGACTCGTTGGCGGTCAAGGCAGGTGACAAGGTGCGCTACGTCATCCTGGAGGAAGGCGTGTTGATCCTGCCGGTGCAGCCCACGAGCCGGCTTTTTCGCAGTCTCGAGTATGACGGCCCCGCCGTGAGCCTGGAGGACATGGACCGTGCCGTCGCAGAGGGGGCGACCGAGGGATGACCGCGCTCGACACCAGCGTGATCGTGCGCTACCTCGTCGGCGACGACGCGGTGCAGGCGGCCGCCGCTCGTGCGCTGATGGATCGATTGACCCCTGACGACCCGGGCTTCATCTGCCGCGAGGTGGCCGTCGAGGTCGCCTGGGTGCTCGAGAGGAGCTACCGCTTCGCTCGGGGCCGGATCGCCGCGACCTTGATGGATCTGACGGCCTCGGACAGCCTCGTGGTCGAGGATTCCGATGACGTGGCCGCCGCCGCGCACCGCTACGGCCAGGGAGGTCCCGGCTTCTCAGACCTCATGATCCTCTCCGCAGCCGAACGGGCGAGCGCCGCACCCGTGCGCACGCTCGACCGCAGGCTGGCCGAGACGGCGGGCGCGGTCCTGGTCTGAACCCCTGCGTTCTTGATGTAGTTGGCCGCACCACACCGGCACAACCACATCAAGAATGATGAGTGCACAAACCTGCAACTGTAGGTTTGTGCACTTTCAGAGCTACTCTTGGGCTTGATGAACACCAGTCCACCCGGTCCGCAGGCACCTCCGGCGAGACCCGGCCACGGCATCAACCCGTTCGTTCCGACGTTCGGCACGATGCCCCCCGTGGTGTCAGGCCGAGCCGACGCGCTCGGGCGCATCGCCGCCGCCTACGACGACGGTCCGAGAACCCCCTATCGGACGATGATCCTGCTGGGCCCCCGCGGCTCGGGCAAGACCGTGATGCTCAATGCAGCCCGCTCCCAGGCTGCCACCCGCGGCTGGGGAGTGGTCGCCCTGTCGGCATCCTCGTCGGACATCGTCGGCGAGTTGGTGGCCGCGGCCCGCGACGTGCCGTCGGAGGCCGGCTGGGGCAGGCGACCGGCCGGCTTCGGGTCGGCGGAGCCTCGGGGTGCGGGCACGGCGAGCGTGCTCCACGCGGCCAGCCTCACCAGAATGCTGGTCGGGCTGGCGACGGCCGCCTCGGAGGAGGGCCGCGGCGTTCTTGTCGCGGTGGACGAACTGCAGTCCATGGACCCCGCCGCAGGGCGAGACATCGCAGTGGCGGTGCAGGAGGTGGTCCGCAACCGGCAGCTTCCGATGGTGTTCCTCGGTGCGGGCCTGCCCGAGTTGGAGGACACGCTTCTCGACGACGACGCCATCACCTTCTTCGGGCGATGTCTCAGGGTGAGACTCGACGCAATCAATTCCGACGAGGCTGCGCATCTTCTCACCGAGACGGCGGCGACAGCCGGCGGCGCGCTGCGGTCGGAGTCGGTCGCGGCGCTGGTGGTGGCGGCGCGCGGCTCTCCGTACCTGCTTCAGAGCGTCGGCTTCCATTCCTGGGAGGCCGCCGCCGACCCCGCGTCCGGCATCGTCGAGCACGAGGCCGCAGCCGGTGTCGCCGCGGCCCGCGACGACATGATCGCCCACATCGTGCTGCCAGTGTGGCGACGGCTCGGTACCTCCGATCGGGAGCTCCTTGCGCTGCTGGCGGAGCGGGGCGGCGCGGCCGCGGCCGGCCTCCTGCACCAGCATCTGGGCCGATGGCGGGCCGCCGCGAGTCTCGACAGGCTTGCCCGGGCCGGCGTCCTGGAACGCCACGGGCGAGAGGTCCGCTTCATCCACGACGTCTTCTGCGACTGGCTCCAGCAACAGCCCGGCTCAGACGGCGAGGCCATCTCAGGTGTGCGAGCCCTCTCGCAGAAGGAGGTGGCCGTGATCGCGCTCAGGGCCGACGACCGGGCCTCCTACGGCGAGATCTCACGCCGTACCGGCATCGACCGCGCCTACGTTGGCAGGATTGCTCGCGAGACGGGCTTCAGCCAAGACCGTCCCCGCAGCCACCCGCACCCTGTCGTCCAAGCAGATCCGTGATTCGCTGCTCCGATCCTCGTCCCACCTATCTGGACCGTCAAATGAGGACCTTGAGGACGCCGGTGACCACGATGTTGGCCAGCGCCAGCGGCACCAGGAACTTCCAGGCCAGGCGCTGGAGCTGGTCCTCGCGGAAGCGGGGGAAGGTGAACCGGACCCAGAAGACCAGGAACGTCAGGACCACCACCTTGCCGAACAGCACCAGCGGGCCGATCACGTTGAAGAGGTTGTCGGCCGGGTCGAGGCCCGGCACGTACCAGCCGCCCAGTTGCTAGGGCATGCACTGGTGCTTGCGTAGCTGTGCCCTGCGGTGGGAAGTGAAGTCCTTACGAGCCAACGTCGAGTAGACCGTACCCGAGGGCTGATCGATCAGTTGCTTGTTCTTGAAGTCCTTGTGCAGATCCTTGTCGTTGGAGAATAGCAGTCGCGCTCCGCTGATCTGGGCCAGTGCTATGACGTGATGATCGTCGGATCTGCACGAACCGGGATCACTGGCAGGGACGCTTCTCAGTCTTTCTGCTTGACGGTCGACTTGGCTGTCGTCAACTCTGGTCAGCTTGCCCGCGCGGTCCAACTCTCGCAGCCATCGTGCCGCGCTGCCTGATCCAAGCTCACGCGTGATCTGCCCGCCTACTACCAACCGGCCGCTCGAACCTTCGACCCAGCGACGGAAGCGCTGCCCCGCCGCAGAACTGCCCCCATCCCAAAGTTCGCCAACGACGTTGGTGTCCACGATCGCGCACATGGCTCACAGGTCGATGGAGCGCTGTAGTTCCTCCAAGAAGAACTGCCGGTAACCGGGCGGAGCGTCGAGCAGGCTGCCTTTCTTGTCCACTCTCAAGTTGTGGATCACTACGTCGTGCCCGTCCCGCTCGAAGTACACGATCGAGACGTCTTCGGGTCTCATCCCCCCAACCTGATCTCGGACCGACATGCGGACGCGGTCGATGATGAAGTCGCTGTGGGTTTCGATAATGAGGCGGCGGCCGTGTCTATCGCCGGCGGCGACTTCGCACAGCAGGGCACCGAGGGCCGCCTGCGCACTGGGATGCAGATGCACCTCGGGCTGTTGAACGAGGAGCGTCCGGGGGCTGTCGTCGCGCAGCAGTTCAGCAGCGAGCGGCAGGATCTGGCTCACGCCATAGCCCATGTCTGCAAGACTGTGGATCGGCCCCTTTCGTCCATTATCGAACTTGCGGACCTGGAGTTGGAACGGATCCGAAGCGGTCCTCCCGAGCCGGCGCACCCTGATCTCGTCAAAGAGACCCGCGGCGCTCCCGAACTCCTCAAGCCGGTCTTGGAGATTCTGCCAGGTATCGGGCTCGTGAAGCGACAGCCACGCCAGATGCGTCGGCACGTAGTCGCCCTCGGCATCGGGCGCTGCTCGTGCGGGATCATACGTCCGCCGCGGCCGGGACCGTGTCGGCGCGCTCGCGAAGGGCCTTGCCCGATCATAAGGACGGGATCTGTGCGGGCGACCTCCCGGGAAGTGCCCGATCCGCTGCCGGATCTCCTCGACGATCTCAGCTGTGAACTCTGGGGAGCCGGGCAAAGGCTCAACACGCGACACAGCCGGACGATCCTCGTCTGCAATCCGGCGAAGGTGCCACAACGCCGAATCCAACGGCGGCAAGGTGTCCGCAGCGTTGGAGGCGAAGGCGCGCCCGCCACCGGATGCCTCGCTCTTCCATTCGCCCTGCGGTGTACCGAAGCGGATTCCCCCGAAGCCTGCTGCGCTAAGGTCCTGCTCCAGCCAGCATCCATCGCGCGACACGCGCCGCCGAACGGGTGTCGGGGCCGCTTGGTGCGGTCCGAACTCGACCTCGGCCTGGCAGGGCTCCGAGCGGGCTCCGCTTCGAGACGCCGCGGCGCGGACTTCGAAACGAGCAGCAAAGCTCGGCGCTCGCGTTCCACGGCCACCTGTGTCGTGGAGGATCTCGTCGAAGCTGCCCAGATCGTAGGGCTCCTCCTTGAAGTCGGGCACGCGGTCGGCGTAGACGGCATCCCACAGCGCACGGATCATTGCCATCAGCGAACTCTTGCCGGTGCTGTTCTCTCCCACAAGGAGGGTGACCGGCGCGAGACGAGCCGCCTGCTCCTCTCCGAAGCACCGGTAGCTGCTCACAGCGACACTGTCCATCGTCCCGTCTCCCAGGAGGGCCACCCCCATTCCAGCCTACGCGCCAGGCCGCGCCGACCCGCGTCCAAGAACGAGACCCACAAACCAACTACACCAGTGCCTCGTCGAGCCGTTGAACCGTCTCCCCCCACCACCGTAAGACGCTCGTGACAGCACCGCAGTGAGGAACGATTTGGTCGGTGCCGAGAAGCCTGGCCCGACAGCGAAGACAAGAGACACAGCTGCGGCACCC
Source organism: Acidimicrobiaceae bacterium (assembly GCA_026710865.1). Taxonomy (GTDB): domain Bacteria; phylum Actinomycetota; class Acidimicrobiia; order Acidimicrobiales; family Aldehydirespiratoraceae; genus Aldehydirespirator. The sequence goes on along the minus strand of JAPOQG010000339.1, from coordinate 15,733 downwards.
CGCGTCGGCTTCGGCCGCGAAGCATCGGGACGCAGACCGCGAGACTCACTCTCTCGCGCTGAGTCCATCCGACAGCCTTGCCTGGGCCGGCATGCTAAACCGCGTCTGCGTAGGCCGGATCGCCCGGCAAGCCAGCCTCGACAAGCGCCAGCCCGGCATCCGCCCACGCCCTATCGACCAAGCAGGTCCGTGATTCGCTGCTTCAATCTTTCTCTTCTCGCCTTATAGAACTGATCGAATTCAGCAATCGATTCGGGCACATCGCCCAACAGATGCCTATCTGCATAGTCGGACGCTCCAGACTCCAATGCGGCCAGCCATTTTGCTGGCATCTTGGCGCGCTTCTCGTTGTTCTCAGGTCCTTGAAGCAGTTGAAGATTAGCAAGTCCGTTCCGCTGTTCTCTGAAGTCGTCAATCAAGTCCTCATCAACACCAGCTTTCCTAAGCCTGCGCTCAGTGAACCGCGCCGACGGAAAGATATGGTCCACATGGAAGTTATTCCTAAGATCAACGAAGGGAAACAGTAGGGACAACAACGAGAATGTCAATCTATTCCCATACTGCATGTCTGCCAATTCCTCGATCTCTTCATCATCGAAGTGCAGAGCCTTGCCTCGCCGTGCCATTGCTTCACGAAGGCGTTCATGCGGAAAGGTGTCTTGTCTAGCATCTCTAATGGACGCTCGGAGATCAGTTAGCAATGTGTCCAAGCCACTGCCCCAAACTCCAGTCTTCAACAGACTTCGGATCAGCCAGTCGCGAACACTCCGTCGGTCCCGCTCGAAACTGCTCTTACTCAAGTAAGCATCTCCCGGACTTCTCTTGTATAGATAGTATGCAATCGGCAGAATGGAGTTGTGCGATGTGAGATTCCGTCCGCTGAATCCAAACGAGGAGACGAGTCGCACGGTCAAGATCAGTGCACTCTTGATATCTTCCCAGTAATCTTCAAGCGTATCCATATTCTCGCGGTTGAAGTTGTCAACCTTGAAGCCGACACTGCCAATCTCGCTGAGCATCAGACCTGCCTTCAAGACTAGATCCTTAGAGAAGGTGAAACCCGAACCGATGCGGTTCAGTTCATCTACCAAACGATGAATCTCTTCTCGAGCATCGAGATTCTTCCATTGAGCTACTGCAATTGAAAGCAGCAGATCAGAATGAGATAGGGTAGTTCCTCCATCATTCATGCGAATGAAGATCTGAAGTGCCTTATCTAGTTCTTGCCCCTTCTCCTCATAGTAGGCCACAAGATGTTCTGTGTGCACGTATTGATATAGCCTGAAGAGAGTTTCGAAGGCAGCATCTACTCGCTCCTGGGTAAGTCGTTGGTTGAGCCAACGTGTCATGGCTGGCCCTGCATTATCAAAGTCCAGTATTTGCTTTACCGGAAACCAACAAATACTTTCCTGAACTAGACTTGCATGTGATTCAGTCAAGAATCGAAACTTATATCTGAGTCCCTCTTCTTCATCCTCGTCTGGTGTCCAAAGCAAGTCTAGGTGTAGTATTGTCTCTGGAAAGGCATCGGGATTGTTCCACCACTTGTAGGGCAACTTTCGAGAGATACTGCCGTGCAAACCAATGTTGAGAGCTGTCAAGCGTTGCTGTCCGTCCAGTACTGCTGTTACCTGACGATTATGTAAAGTGGGAAGAGGAGGGCAATGGGGATTGTCACGTTGGTGGTAATCTCGAACGAAATCGAAGAACTTGAACTTCCCGCTATTCTCGGGAGCTACTCGCCAGTAGAGGAACGTGCCGAAAGGGTATCCTTGCATGATACTGTCGAACAGGCGGCAAATCTGCTCAGACCTCCAAACGAATTCGCGTTGAATGGCGGGAAGCACAAGATTGTGGCAGTGGATTTCCTCTAGCGTTTCCTTGATCGTGCTTCCGGTCTGATACATCGTGGGCTGGCACTTCCTAGGTCAGACGAGGACCTTGAGGACGCCGGTGACCACGATGTTGGCCAGGGCCAGCGGCACCAGGAACTTCCAGGCCAGGCGCTGGAGCTGGTCCTCGCGGAAGCGGGGGAAGGTGAACCGGACCCAGAAGACCACAAACGTCAGGACCACCACCTTGCCGAACAGCACCAGCGGGCCGATCACGTTGAAGAGGTTGTCGGCCGGGTCGAGGCCCGGCACGTACCAGCCGCCCAGGAACAGCACCGCGGCGATGGCCGAGAACACGCCGGCGGTGGCGAACTCCCCGATGAAGAACAGCAGGAACCGCAGGCCCGAGTACTCGGTCATGTAGCCGGTGACCAGCTCCGACTCGGCCACCGGCATGTCGAACGGGGTCTGGGTTAGCTCGGCCTGCATGGCGATCATGAAGATGGCGAAACCGGCGAACTGGGTGAGGATGAACGGGTTGCCGATCATCCCCCAGCCGAAGATCTCGCCGTTGGCCTGCGACAGCACGATCCCCTGCAGGTTCATGGTCTCGGCCTGGATGACCACCCCGACCACCGCCAGCAGCAGCGGCAGCTCGTAGGCGATGAGCTGGCCGGTGGCCCGCAGCCCGCCGAGCAGGGAGTACTTCGACGCCGAGCCCCATCCGGCCATGAGGATCCCGATCACCGACACCGAGCTGACGGCCATGGCCAGGTAGATCCCCAGATCGTTGGCGATGAACCAGGCGTCGGGGCCCCCCGGCAGCACGACCAGCAGCAGGAACGTGGAGGTCAGCACCACGAACGGGGCCGCCTTGAACACGAAGCGGTCGGCCCGGGCGGGGACGATGTCCTCCTTCTGGAGGAACTTGCCGATCTCGGCCAGGAGCTGCAGGGACCCGTAGGGGCCGGCCTCCATGGGGCCGAGCCGGCTCTGCATGAAGCTCACCATCTTGAACAGGTGGGCGTAGACCAGCGTGCCGGCCACGAGCAGCACCGCCACCAAGCCCGCGCCCACCCGGATCGAGGTGATCTGCCAGTACGAGAGCTCCGCCAGCAGCGGGATCATCGGTCGATCCCCGCGACTGTCCCGGGCATGACGCACCGAGAGATCATCGTCCGGACCCCCGCCAGTGCTCCCGAGTCAACGCACCGCGGGATCGTTGCTCGACCCCCGGCCAATGCTCCAGTGTCAGCGAACCGCGGGATCATCGGTCGATGTCTCCGAGGATGAAGTAGAGGCTTCCCAGGATGGTGATGATGTCGGGAACGTAGACCCCCTTGAGCAGCCAGGGCGTGATCGACACGTTGGAGAACGACGCCGAGCGGATCTTCACCCGGAACGGGTTCAGGTCCCCCTTGGACACCACGTAGTAGCCCATCACGCCGAGCGGGTTCTCCGTCTCGACGTAGGCCTCGCCCGCGGGGACCTTGATGATGACGGGCACCTTGGCCATGATCGGCCCCGGCGGGATGTCGTCGAGGAGCTGGTCGACGATCCTGGTGGCCTCGCGGGTCTCCTGCAGGCGCACCCAGAAGCGGGCGAACGAGTCGCCGTCGGGGTGGGTCCACACCTTCCAGTCGACCTGGTCGTGGACCAGCCCGCACGGGCTGTCGCGGCGCACGTCCCAGTCCACGCCCGAGGCCCTGATGTTGGCCCCGGACAGGCCGTAGGACAGCCCGACGTCGGGCGGGATCACGCCGATGCCCCGGGTGCGGGCCTGGAAGATCTCGTTGCCCTGCACGAGCTCCTCGATCTCGTCGCAGAAGCCGCGGATCTTGCGCATGGCCTGGCGGGTCTCGGCCACCCAGCCCGCCGGCAGGTCGTCCTTGAGGCCGCCGATGCGGTCGAAGTTGGGGTGGAAGCGCCCGCCGGTGGCGGCCTCGATCTGGTTGAGCACATGCTCGCGGTCGCGGAAGGCGAAGAACACCGGGGTGATGGCGCCCACCTGCACGGCCATGTCGCCCAGGAACAGCGTGATGTTGGCGATCCGGCTCAGCTCGAAGAGGATCGTGCGGATCCACTGGGCCCGGGGCGGCGCCTCTATTCCCATGAGGCGCTCGGCGGCCAGGATGAAGGGCACCTCGTTGGCGAAGCTGCCCAGCCAGTCGATGCGGTTGATGAGGGTGGTCACCTGCGGGTAGGTGCGCACCTCGGCCAGCTTCTCGTAGCCGCGGTGCATGTAGCCCATCACCGGGTCGGCCGACACCACCTGCTCGCCGTCGAGCTTGGCCACGATGCGCAGCGTCCCGTGGGTGGCCGGGTGCTGGGGGCCGATGTTGAGGGTCATGCCCTCCGTCTCGATCTCCAGGTTCACCCGGGCGTCGGCGGCCTGGGCCGCGATGTAGCTGAGCTGCTGGCGCTCGGTGACAGTCACTGGCCACCGCCCTCCGCGGCGGCGGGGGCGCCGGCGGAGTCGTCGGTCACCTCGGGCATCAGCTCCACGTCGACGATGCCGGGCCAGGGCTTCACCCGGCGGGCCAGCAGCGGGTAGTCCTTGCGCAGCGGGTGGCCCTCGAACTCGCCGGGAAGGTAGATGTGACGCAGCCCGGGGTGACCGTCGAATGCGATCCCGAACATCTCCCAGGCCTCGCGCTCGTGCCAGTCGGCTCCGGGGTAGACAGGCACCCAGCTGGCGGCCCGCAGGTCCTCGGTGGGAAGGTCCGCCTTGGCGATCACCGAGCGTCCGGTGGCCACATCGCTGACCCGGGCCAGCAGCTGGAAGCGGGTGTCGCCGCCGGCCACGCCGGTCTCGGTCGGTGCGGCCTCCTTCGGCTCGGGCGGGTCGAGCACGTTGTCGACGGTGCTGTCCATGTCGCGGCCGAACGGCGACGCCATCCAGTCGATGGCCGACAGGAAGCTGAAGAACGTGAAGCCCTCCCCGTCGCGCAGCCATCCCGCGAGGTCCGCCCATGACTCGCGGTCGACCCGCAGCCACAGCTCGCCCGCAGCGATGTGCGACCCGACCAGCGCCTCGCCCAGCACGCCGCGGGCCCGCGCCAGGAGCGCCTCGGCCTCGGCGTCGGCAGCCGCTTCAGCGGCTTCGGTCTCGGATGGGGCGGCGTCAGTCGATGACAATCGGCTCACCCCTCCAGCGCTCGCCCATGTCCTCGTTCTGGATGCGCTCCTGAAGCATCACGATCCCCTCGAGCAGGGCTTCGGGCCGGGGCGGGCAGCCGGGCACGTACACGTCCACCGGCACGATCTGGTCGACGCCCTTGGTGACCGAGTAGCTGTCCCAGTAGGGCCCGCCGCAGTTGGCGCACGATCCCATGGAGATCACGTACTTGGGGTCGGGCATCTGCTCGTAGAGGCGGCGCACCGACGGGGCCATCTTGTCGGTCACGGTGCCGGAGATGACCACCAGGTCGGCCTGCCGGGGGCTGGCCGGCAGGGGGATCACCCCGAGGCGCATGACGTCGTAGCGGGGCGAGCCGAAGGCGGCACCCATCTCGATGGCGCAGCAGGCCAGGCCCCACTGGTACACCCACAGCGAGTACTTGCGGCTCATGTTGAGCAGGGTCGACAGCGGCTTGGGGACCTTGCCCGACTCGACTAGACCCATCGGGCAACCCCCGCCGAGCGACTCGAGGTCATGCCGATATCGATTCCAGGGCGGCAGCCCGCCAGCGCGGTCAGACCCATCTGAGCATCCTCTTTCGCCAGGCGTAGAGCAGGCCGAGGAGCAGGATGAAGATGAATATCGCCATCTCGACCAGGCCGAACAGCGCGTAGGCCTCCAGGCGGGCGGCCCACGGGAAGATGAAGACGGCCTCCACGTCGAACAGCACGAACAGCAGCGCGAAGACGTAGTAGCGGATGTTGGCCTGCGACCACATGTCTCCGACGGGGTCCACGCCGGACTCGTAGTTCTCCACCTTGGCCGGGGTCGGGCGCGACGGTCGCAGGATGCGCCCCACGCCGAGCAGCGCCGCCACGATGCCCACGCCCAGAGCGCCGAAGATGCCGACGGTCAGATAGGTGCGCAGGAACTCCGACACGGGCCGGAAGCTTACCGGCGCGGCGGCCCGCGACGCGTCAGCGAAGCGTCATCCGAACAGCACGACCCGGCGGGCCGTCCAGGCCGCGCAACCCGACAGCAGCACGGCCGGTCCCGGACGCCAGGCCACCACCGCCAGCCGCACGGCGGCCGCGTCGCCGGCGGACGGCACCGACAGGACGTTCACGACCGCGAGGACACCGAGCGCGGCCACCGCCACCGAGGCCCAGTACACCGTCTGCCGGAGCCGGGGCACCATGTCCGCGGGCGGGGTGGTGCACACCGTGACCGCGGCCCCCAGCAGAAGAAGCCCGGTGAGGGCGTTGACGTTGGTCAGGGCGCTGTACAGATCCTCCCACCCCGACCGATAGCCGATCCCGGCATAACGGATCACCGGCGCGACGAGGTGCAGGAGCGCCGCGATCACCAGCACCACCACCAGCACCTCCCGAGCCTCGTCCCAGGCCACAGTCACGGGCCGGCGCTCCGGCACGTCCGCCATGGCGCGACGGTACCGCCCCGAAGACAGGCAAGCACAACACGCCTGCACCGGGGCTGGTCGGCTCAGCCTTGCGGGGTCTGGTTGTCGCGTCCGTGGATGGTGAGTGCGGTGAGGTGGTCGAGGGGGCTGTAGTCGGTGATGTGGTTGCCGCCGATGTGGAGGTCCTGGAGTTCGGTGAGCCCGGCGAGGGGCTCGAGGCTGGTGATGTCGTTGTCTCGCAGGTCGAGGTGTGTGAGCGCGGTGAGCCCGGCGAGGGGCTCGAGGCTGGTGATGTTGTTGTGGCGCAGGTGCAGTTGGGTGAGCGCGGTGAGTTCTTTGAGGGGTTCGAGGTCTGCGATGTTGTTGGTGGTGAGGCGCAGGTGGTGCAGTCTGCGCAGCCCGGCGAGCGCGGTGAGGTCTGTGATGTTGTTGGCTGACAGGTACAGCGATTCGAGCCCGGTGAGCGCCGCGAGGGGTTCGAGGTCGGCGATGTGGTTGCCGACGAGCCCGAGGGATCTGAGCCCTCTGAGCGCTGTGAGCGGGGCGAGGTCTGTGATGTTGTTGAAGTCGACGAACAGCGTGTCGAGTCCTTCCAGCGCGGGGAGGTCGTCGAGTCCGTTGAGGCTGTTGTGGTGCAGGTTGAGGCGTCGCAGCGACTTCAGGGCGCGCAGCTCAGAGAGGCCGCCGAGCTCGACGGCGGTGATGTCGAGGCGTTCGATGGCCGCGACCTCGTCGGCGTCGAGGGAGCCGCCGGGGCTCCTGCCTGTCGCGGCCAGCAGCACCGACCGCAGACCCGGGTCGCTGATATGGATCGTGGCCACCCGCCGGGGGTCGCGGGGCAGCGCCGCTTCGGGCGCGGCGGCCGTGTCGAGGGGCGCGACATCAGAGACCAGGTTGTGGCGCGCATCGAGATAGCCCAGGCCGCCAAGGCGCGGCACCCGGTAGGGGCTGGCGATGTCGTTGCCGTCGATCCACAGCACCCCCAGCCCGCCGAGGGCCGCCAGAGATGAGGCGTCGACGATGTCGTTGTCGAACACATACAGCGTCTCCAAACCGGTCAGGCCCGCCAGCGGCGCGACATCGGCGATGCTGTTGTCGCCGAGCCCCAGCACAGCGAGACTCGTGAGCCCAGACAGCGCCGAGACGTCGGTGATGTCGTTGTGGTCCAGGTGCAGCGTCGTGAGCCTGCTCAAGTCGGCCAGAGGCGCCAAGTCGGTGATCTGGTTGTCGTAGAGGTAGAGCCGCTCGAGGCTGGAGAGGCCCCGCAGCGGCCCGAGCCCGGTGATCTGGTTGCGGCCCAGGTTGAGGCTCCTGAGACCGCTGAGCTGTGACAGCGAGGCGATGTCGGCGATGTTGTTGCCCGAGAGGTCCAGCGCCGTCAGGGCGCTGTGCGCCGACATGGCGCCGATGTCGGATATCTCGTTGTTGGAGACATCGACGGTGATGAGGCCGTTCAGGCACGACAACGGCTGCAGCGACGACACGTCGTGGCCTGCCACGCTCAACGTCGTGAGGCCGGTGGCGTGCTCGAGCCCCGCGAGGCTCGACACGGCCTGCGCGCCATCGGCGGGCACCTCCAGCGACGTGAGCTCAGCCATCTCCGCGGCTGTGACCGCAGAGCCGGGCGCCTTGCCGAGGCGGCGCACGATCTCGGCCCGCAGGATGTCGTCGGCGATCTGCACCGCAGCGGCCGTGCCGGCCGGGGAGGCGGGGCACGCCACCGTCTGGGGTGCTGCTGAGCGGTTGCGGCGCGGCGCCGGCGCTTGCTCGGTGTCGCTGTTGCTGGGCGGGTTGTCGCCGCTGGCGCCGTTTGTGCTGTGGTGTTGGTCCGGCCGGGCGCGGGGCGCGTCGGACGCATCGGGCTGTGACGGTGCGGCGGCGGCGCCTTGTGTGTCGGGTGCAGCACCGGCGCGTCCGGACGCGTCGGCGAGCACCATCTCGCATCGGGGGTCACCGTCGCACGCTGCGGCGCCGGCGCTGGTTGATGCGCCGGCGCCCTCGGCGGGGCCGGGTCGGGGCTGTTCGGACTGCTGGGCGCTCACCGCCGCGGCGCGCGACACCGACACGGTGTAGACCGCGGCCACGGACGTGTCGGTGGCGCTGGTGACGGTCACAGCGATCTCCGCGGGCGCCGCCACCTTCAGGCGCGCCGGCGGCGACCCCCAGCACTCCACGGTCCCCGCGGGCCGCAGCCCGCAACTGTGCCCGGCCCCCGCGGACACCGCGCTGAAGGTCCCCGACAGCGCACGGGACTGCCCCGCGGTGTTGCCGCCCCAGCACACCGCGGCGCCGGCTGGTCTGAGCCCGCAGGCGTGCACCACTCCCGCGGACACCGCGCTGAAGGTCCCCGACGGCGCACGGGACTGGCCGCTGTCGTTGGTGCCCCAACACTCGACGCTGCCGCCGGTCCTGAGCCCGCACGCGAAGAACGTCCCCGCCGACACCGCACCGAACGCGCCGCCGGGCGCGGTGGTGGAGTCAAACAGATCCCAGCCCCAACACGACACCCGATCGGACGCGCCGACCCCGCAGGTGTGGAACGACCCGGCCTCCACCTGCTTGAACGACCCCGCCGGCGGTGACGCGTCTAGATCGTCGCCCCAGCACGTCACCGAGCCATCCGACCCCAGCCCACAGGAATGGAACCCCCCGGCGCTGACCGCGCTGAACGACCCCGCCGGCGCATCGGTCTGCTCCTCGAGGTTCCGCCCCCAACACGACACCGCGCCCCCCGACCCGATCGCGCAGGCGTGACGAGTACCCGCAGACACCGCCGAGAACACCCCCAAGGGCGCCGCGAGCTGGCCGGCGTCGTTGTCGCCCCAGCACTCCACGCGCCCGCTGGACTTCAACCCGCACGAGAAGTTGCCGCCCGCGGACACCGCCGAGAACCCCGAGTTGGTGTTCAACGCCACCTGATGGCCCCCAGCCGCATCCGCGTCGCCGGGCGCCACCACCGCCTCGCCGGTCGAGGCCGACACCGACACCGTCACCAGCCCCACATCCTCACCAGCAGCCACCCGATAGTCGAACACCCCAGGATCGAACACCGGATCCAGAGCCAACGGCGCGCACACCGGCATGCAGTCAGAACCCGCCGGGACCACGCTCAGCGACGCCAGCCGCGGCGGCTCCACAATGTTGATCCGGTAGGTGCGCGACTCCCCGAACCCGAACAACGCCTCCACCGTCACCTCGATCACCAGCCCATCAGCCAGCATCACCTGATGCCCCCCAGTCCCCGGCTCGGAGTCCGGTGGGGTGGGTTCGGGGCTCTTGGGCCCGGAGGTGCCGTGGTCGGCGACGGTGAGGGCCAGTGTGGCCTCGCCGGGCTCCGCGATGACGGTGTAGTCGGTAACTGCGGGCTCAAAGGAGATCAACTCGGCGCCACCGGCCGACATCAGCGACAGGCTCGACAGGCGGGCCTGCGGCGCCTGGCCGTTGCCGTCAGAGCCCCAGCACACCACCGTCGCGTCGGGGCGGCGGCCGCAACTGTGCCGCCAGCCCGCGGACACCTGCGTGAACCTCGCTTCGGGCGCGTCGGCCTGGCCGTAGGCGTTGTCTCCCCAGCATGTCACGCGGCCACCGTCGTCTCTGGAGTGCGGGCCCGGGCCAGCCTGCACGATCGCGCAACTGTGGCCGTGGCCCGCGTCCACCGCCACGAACCCCCTCTGGGTCGCCGCGGGCATCCCCGCCAACGCCGCCGCCGCGCCCCAGCAGCGCACCCCGCCGCCGACGGTCACCCCGCAGCTGTGATCGCCTCCGGCGTCCACCGCGAGGAACGCCACCCCCTCGGGCGCGCTGGTCTGACCGTGGGTGCTGTCACCCCAACACTGCACCGAACCATCAGCGCGAAGACCGCAGAAATGCAGCCAGCCCCCAGCAATCTCCTTGAACTCCCCGCCGGGGACGTAGCGGCCCGCACCGGTGTCATTGTCCCAACACACCACAGACTTGCCGGGGCGCAGCCCGCAACTCCGCGCGAAACCGGCCACGACCTGATCGAACGCGCCCTGCACCACCTGCGGGGCGCCCCGGCCGCTGCCGCTCCAACACAACGCCTCGACACGGCGCGAGCCGCGCACCGCCACCGGGCCCTCGGTCACCCCACACGCATGGTCCGCGGGCCCCGTCGGCACCGACACCTGATCGAACTCCAGCACCGGCGTGTTGACCGCCACACCGTTGTCGCCCCAGCACCGCACCCGTCCGCCGGCGCGCCGCCCGCAGCTATGCCGCGCGCCCGCGTCCACCTCCACAAACCCGCCCGCATCGGCCGCCTCAACCCCAGCCACGATCTCGCCCAGCCTCGCGACCGCCCCAGCGGGGTTCACGATGCCGCTGCCGAACTCGCGAGACGGCGGCGCGACAGGGGGGTCATTGAGCCTGCCACGGCGTGACAGCATTTCCCCCGCAGGAGGGGCCATCGCCGTCAACTCCAGCGCTCGGCGCACCTCACCGACGGCCGCCTGCGGATGACGGTTCAACATGTGCGCCACCACCCCGGCCACGAACGGTGACGCCATTGACGTGCCCGAGCTCAAAGCGGTTCCGCAGCTGACAACCCGGTGGGCGGGCGGTCCGATGTTTGTGCAGTGGTCTGTGGACAGGATGCCGCCGCCGGGCGCGGCGATGTCGACGTGTTCGTTGGCGGTGCTTGATTCGCGGCGCTTGCCATTCCTGTTGATGGCAGCGACGGTGATCACGTCGCCGGTGGTGGCATAGATCGCGGGCGCGTGGTCGAAGTTGTGGCCCGAGCACTTGTTGTGTTCCCAGCTCTTCTTTGTCTTTCCGTCGACAGTGATCTCTTCGTCGTTGCCGCAATTGCCTGCGGCCGCGACCGACACGACACCCAGCATCGACGCGGCCCGCAACGCGAGTTCGAAGGTGTCCGATGTGACGTCGCGGTCGATGGGGATGCCGCCCACATTCTGGTCGTCTTCGCTGCGATGGCCCGAGCTCCAGATGAGCGACATGTTGATCACCCGCGCGCCGTTGTTGACCGCCGCGGCCACGGCCTCGGTTGCTTGCATGGCGGGATCGCAGCCGGCTCGCTCGAGCACCCGAAGGGGCAGGATCTGCGCGCCAGGCGCAACACCGGCCACGTGCTGGTTCGTCGCCGGGGGATCGTGGTGCTCGGCAGCGACGATTCCCGCGACGTGGGTGCCGTGCCCGTCGGGGTCGCGCCGGTGGCATTCTTCGAGCCCGCCGGTGACTATGCGGTCATCCAAGTCGGGGTGCTGCTCGTCCACGCCCGTGTCGAGAACGGCCACGATGACAGGCCGGTCGGGTTCCCAGGCGGTCCACAGCTTGTTCATCGTGGGCTGAGGCAGATGCCATTGCTCTCCGTCTCCGTCGTCGTGGTGAGTGGTGCCGTGCGAGGAGTGCGCCCCGCCGTCGTGAGCGATCCGGGCACCTCGCACCGGCGCTCCCACCGCCAGCACGCTGTCCTCTTCGGTGAGCAGCTCCCGCACCTGCGCCACGCTGCGGCCCTCCAGCGCCACGTACTCCACCAGCAGGCAGCCGCCAGCAACGCGGGCCACCTCGGCAACCGCCAACTCGACATCGGGGTCATCAAGTCCAACCGGGCGATCTACCACCGTTACTCCGGCCACAGTCAGCGCAGGGGCCGCGGTGCAGTCCGCGTCGCCGGGCGCGATGGTGGCCACCGCCTCGCGCAGGCGCTCCAGGTCGATGCCCGAGCGCGTCGGCGCGGTGAACGGATCAAACAACGGCTCGGCCCCCGGTACTTCGAGCGCGTAGTCAGGCACCGCGACCCGCGCGCTGTCAGACCACACCGACACCCCGAAGGCGTTGCGGGCCCTCACCGCGAACCAATACTCGCCCACATCAGCAGAAAGGCCCGCCACCCGCGCCGAAGAACCCTCGAAGCGCACCGCCGCACCGCCCACCGGCGCATCCTGCGACAGCAGCGCCCAACCGTCCGCGCCGCGATACATCAACTCGTATGCGGCCGCGTCGTCGATGTCGTCCCAGTCCAGCCACACCACCCCAGAAGCGACCCACTCGCCGGCCAGCACGAAGCCCTCGCCCAGCACAGCCGCAGCCGCGGCTGCGGTCCCTGCCGTCGCCGTCAAGGGCACCTTCGGCGCCCCAGGGCCGGGCGGCTGCTGGGCCGCGGCCGGAGCCGCAGAACCCGCGAGAACACCCAAGGCGCACGCCGCCGACACCAACAGGTGCCGCCTGCGGGCGCTGGTGGACGTCACCGTGTTCCCGTCGCGGGCCAAAGCCGGACTCCGCCGCGGCCCGCTGGCGCCACGGCTCAGGCGTCTCGGCGGACGCCTCATCCGTACGGGCTGGGCATGACGCTCGTGTCGTCCTCGTCAGCGGGGCTGCCCCAGCAGGCCACCGTGCCGTCGGTGCGGATGGCGCAGGCGTGGCGGACGCCCCGTGCGATGCGGGTGAACTCCCCCGAGGGCGGCTCGTAGTCCCGTTGCCCGTCGCGTATCCGGCAATCGATCGAACCGTGGGCGCGCAGCGCGCAGTAGCCGCCGTAGTGGGCCACAGGAACCGCCATGAACTCGCCCTCGGGGGGCTGCGTGCCCGCAGCGAGATGCGGGTCTGCTTTGGTGCGGTTGTCCCAGCATGCCAACGACGCGTCGGCACGCACTCCACATGACCCGTGCTGCCCGACCGACGCGTCAACCAGCGGCCCCACCCATTCGGGGGGCTCGCCGTAGCGGCCCTCCTGGCCCCAGCACTGCACGGCGCCGTCGGGGCGGATGCCGCAGGGGCGGCCCCAACGCCCCGCGGCGCTCACCGAGGTGAACTCTCCCGGCGGGGGCCGCAGACCGGCATTCGCGCCCCAACACACCGGGGTGCCGTCGACGCTCAGCGCGCAGGAGCTGTCATCGACCGCGGACACCTGCGTGAACTCGCCTTCGGGCGCGTCGCTCTGGCCGGCGCGGTTGTCGCCCCAGCACACCGCCGCCTGATCCTGTGTGATCGCGCAGGTGTGGTTCGCGCCGGCAGAGATCTGGGTGTAGGAGCCCGCGGGGGCCTCAGTCTGGTTCCGCCACAGCGGGTAGCCGTAGTCGGGGTCCGGGCCCGAGCAATTCCAATAGCCCTCGCCGTCGGCGCTGCGCCTGCACGCATGCGACTGCGGCAGGGGCAGGTTGGCGATGCCCCAGCACACCACGTTGCTGTCTGTGTCGTCGGGCCGCTCACGCAAAGCGCAGGCGTGGAGATCGCCCACCGCCACCGCGGTGAAGGCCCCATCGAGGGCGTCGGAGCCGGCGCCGTAGATGCCCACTCCCCAGCACACCAGCGCCGCGTCGGCGCGCAGCCCGCAACCGCCGCGGCCGCCCGCGGACACCTCCACGAAGGGGCCCCGCAGCGGGTCCGCCGCCTCGTCATAGACCCCCCAGAACTCCCATGAGCCCCAACTCGGATCCCCGCGCGTGATCTCCTCGCTCACCCAAGAGCCGTCGTCGCTGACGCCCCGGCCCACCCGGCAGTCCACCGGCCCCGGAGGCGGCCCATAGTCATATCCGGGACGGTAGCGGCAGTAGTGGTTGTTGACGCTCCAGCCCCGCCCCGGCACCGCCGGGTCGAGCTGGTGGCGGTAGTCGCTGCCCCAGCACACCACCCGCCCGCTCGTGTCCACCGCGCAGGCGTGCTCGGGCGCCGCCGACACCGACACGAAACGCCCCGCCGGCGGCTCCGCCTGCCCATAATCCGACGACACCTCCACCCTCTCGAGCACCTCATGGCCCTCATAGGGCCCAGACTCCTGATACACCCAGCGACCAGCGTCATGCGACCCGAACTCGGCCGCCCAACAATCGATCTCCCCGCCGGCGCGCAGCCCGCACACATAATCCGCGCCCCCGCCGCCCCAACCGCCCCAGCCCCCACCAGCCGCCCCCGACACCTCAACGAACTTCCCCACCGGCGGATCGGACACGCCCCGCGACACGGGACCGCCCCAACACACCAGCACCCCAGCCGCATCAAGCCCGCACCAATGAGAAAAGCCCCCAAACAACGAGATGAGACCTCCCGCGTCCGCGCCGGCGCGGCCCGCGAACGGATCCACAGTCCACATCCCCCAGGTTGCACTCCCACCGACGCCCCAGCACACCACCTCACCGCCCCCGCGCAGCCCACAGCCAGTGCCAACGCCCGCGGCCACATCAACGAACACGCCATCGGGATCGCCGGCGTAACCGCCGAGTACGCGCCCCCAACACACCACCGACCCGTCCTCGCCCAGCGCGCACCCGTAACGGTCATACGGGTCGTGGCTCACCGACACCCGCGTGAAGCTCCCAACGGGAACATCCTCCCCGAACCCGTCGCCCCAGCACTCCAACGCACCCCCGGCGCGCACCCCACAAGACGTGCGCTCGCCCGCAGACACATCCACGAACACCCCACCAGGAGCATCCGTCCGGCCCACACCCACATAGGCCACACCGGGATCCCCAAAACCACCACCATCCCCAGAACCGCCCGCATCCCCAAAACCACCACCATCCCCACCACCGCCCGCATCCCCAGAACCCCCGGAAGCATCCAGCCCGCCCGCATCCCCAGAACCCCCGGAAGCATCCAGCCCGCCCGCTGACCCGCCAAGAGCCCCGCCGTCAGCCGACCCGTGGGGGCCTCCGGCGTCCGAGCACGACACAACAACCACCAACACCGCGACCAGCGCCACAGCCAGCCACCACCGCTCCACCACAACAGCCCCGCTCAACCGCGCCGCGCCATGCGATCCTGCGGGACCGCCTGTGTGCGGAGCCCAACGAACTCGGAGTCATGCCCCCGATCCTTGCACACGGGCCCGATCCATGTTCCGGGTCCGGCTCGCCCGCTCATGGGCTCGGCATCACTGTTGTTGCCTCGGCGGGGCTGCCCCAGCAGGCGACGGTGCCGTCTGTGCGGATGGCGCAGGCGTGTTCGTCGCCTGCGGTGACATCGGTGAACTCTCCGTCGGGGGGCTGCAGCCTGCTGGAGCCCCAGTAGTTGTCGCACACGACCGATCCGTCGTTGCGCAGCGCGCAGTAGCCGCCGTCGCCGACCATAGACACCTTCACGAACTCGCCCTGTGGGGGCTCTGTGCCCGAGACGAGGTAGGGGTCTGCTTTGGTGTGGTTGTCCCAACAGGCGACCGCGCCGTCGGCCTGCACGCCACATGACGTCCTGTGGCCGATCGACGCATCGACGAGCGGCGCGACCCATGCGGGGGGCTCGCCCTAGGGGCCGTATCCCCAGCACGCCACGCTGTTGTCTTCTCGGATGCCGCAGGGGCGGCCCCCCCGGCCCGCGGCGCTCACCGAGATGAACTCCCCCGGCGGGGGCCGCAGACCCGCGACGGCGCCCCAGCACACCGCGGTG
>JAPOQG010000337.1 GCA_026710865.1 Acidimicrobiaceae bacterium | reverse complement strand
TGCCTCGCCAGTTCACGGCGCCGGCGGTGACACGTCGATCACGTCGGGCGGCGGCTCGCCCGTCACATGGGCGGCCAGATTGGTTGCGAACACCTCGCACAGCTCGTCGGCGTAGTCCCAGGTGTAGCCGGCGACATGGGGCGTCACGATGACATTCTCCATGCTCCACAGCGGGCTGTCACTCCCGAGCGGCTCGGCGGCGAACACGTCGAGGCCGGCTCCGGCCAGGCTGCCGCCGGCCAGCCGCTCGACCAGGGCCTCCTCGTCGACCGACGCCCCCCGGCCCACGTTGCAGAAGTAGGCCCCCGGCTTCATGGCCGAGAACACGTCCCGGCTGATCAACCCCCGGGTGGCCGCCCCGCCCGGCAGCGCCCCCACCACATGGTCGGCGCCGGCCACCGCTCGAACCAGGTCTTCGGGCCCGAACACCTTCGACACCGCCGGGCTGTGCCGGTCCGCGTGCTTGCGCACACCGACCACGCTCATGCCCAGCGCCGCGCACCGCCGGGCGATGGCCGATCCCAGGGTCCCCAGCCCGATCACGCATGCCGTCGAGCCCGACAGCCGGCGGTGGCGGTGCAGGTGCTCCCAGCGGCGCGGCTCCATCGCTGCGAGGTACTCCGGCAGGTGCCGCACCAGCGCCAGCATCATGGCCACGCAGTGCTCGGCCACCCCCTCGGAGTAGGCGCCCCCGGCGTTGCACACCACCAGCGGATCCTTGGCGGCCAGCTCCGGGGTCAGGTACTCCTCGTAGCCGGCGCTGGGCAGCAGCAGCAGCCGCAGCGGGCTCGCGGCCAGCAGGTCGGGGTCGGGCCAGCCGACCATGACATCGGCCGCGGCCATCGCCCGCCGGTACTCCGCGGCGGAGGCGTCCTGGCCGAGCCGGTCACAGACCGCCCGACCCCCGGCGGCCTCGCACAAGTCTCGGATGTGGTCGTCGCCGAAGGCGTCTACGGCGATCAGCAGCCTCAGAGGCCGAGCGGAATCGCGACCCGATTTCACGGGGCGTCAAGCGAGGCCGTGGCCTGAGCGGCCCGTGAGCGAAGCGAACAGGAGCGGGAAACGCAGCGCTGCATCGCAAGACGCTCGCAACCCGCGAGCGCTCGCTCTTCGCTCCGGTGGGGACAGGGCAGCTCTCCCAGTCGAGCCGGTCTCTCAGTCGAGCCGGAAACGGGCGGTCTGCATGTACTGGATGGGCCACTCGTCCTTGGTGTACTCGTGGTAGGCGGCCACGATCGTGCCGTCGTCGAGCTGCACCACCGTCGGGTAGCCGATATGCCAGTACTGCGGGTGGACGTCGCGCTCGGGCGAGTGGCAGTCGGCGATGATGAACTCGTCGGCGGGATCCCAGTTGATGCCGTCGGTGGACGTGCAGCCCCGAACGTCCATGGGCTCGGCCCGGTAGCTGTACACGCTCAGCACCCGGCCGTCCTGGAGTTGGATCATGTCGGCGGGATAGCCCCACAGCCTGGTCCGTGTGGGCGGCGCCCAGGTCACGCCGTCGTCCTCGGAGTGGGTCACCCACTGGTAGTCGTAGCGGGCCGGCCGGAACAGCACCCGGATCATCGACACCAGCCGGCCGTTGGACATGCGGGTCAGCGACGGCTCCTGGAAGTTGATGATCGAGGCCGGGTCGAAGGCCATCGTCCCCCAGTGGTGCCAGTTGTTCCCGCCGTCGTCGGAGCGCAGCAGGAAGCAGCGCGACGGCTCCCAGTTGACCCCGCCGCCGAGGATGTAGCCGTCGGGGCTGAGGGTGCCCTCCAGAGGCATCAGCAGCCCCCCGTCGGGCAGCTCGACCACATGGCCGGACCCGGTGCCGCCGGCCAGGCAGACCGCAGTGCCCGAGTCCGCGATCGGGTAGGTGCTGACCGGGATCGGCCCGTCCCACGTCTGACCGTTGTCCTTGGACTTGTAGACCGCATAGCCGGTCTGGTGAGGCCGGATATAGCCCATCGCCTGCTCGTCGATGCGGTTGGCGATGGCACCGGGGGCGTTGATGAAGCCGCAGATGCGGGTGTGCATGATGATGGTGCCGTCGCTGATCTGGGCGAAGGCGCAGTCCCAGTTGCCGGTGTGCTCGGTGTAGTCCTCCACCACCACCCGCGTGCTGGGATCCCAGCTCTTGCCGCCGTCGGAGGACTTGATCAGGCACGACCGGCCGGTGTCGGCGTGCGTCTGGCCCCGCTCCTCGTTGTATCCCAGCAGCAGCTCGCCGTTCTGGAGCTTGACGATGCTGCCCTGGTTGCAGCACCGGTCAGGGTCGATGTAGGCGTCGACTACCTCGGCGTCCACTCTGCGCATGTGACGGTCCCCCTATGTCACTCGATCGAGGCCGCCTGCGGGCGGCCCCGGGCCATCAGCGGAGTGATGTATACCTCATACATCACGCCCGGAGCAAGGTCGGCCAAGCGCCGGGCCACCACCCGGTCTCGCCCGGCCCCCACCTGATCGAGGAGGCCTCCGTCATCCACCGGGAATACTGGAGCACCACGCCCTAGATGGCCCAGCCCCGCAGTCCCGGTTCAGCTAGTCGATCTCGGGTTGGTTCTGTGGACCTGCCACACGAAACCAACCCGAGATTCGACGGACTGGCCCGAGACTCAGAACTCGCCCGACGATCTTGCCTCCGGCCCGCTGTGGACATTCCGGGCTAGGCGGGTGATGATCAGCACGATCGCGAAACCGGCGACCGCGGCCAAGGTGGGGGCCAGCCATTCGGTGGCGCCGGGCCAGGCCAGGCTGGTCCCCGAGATCACCTCGTTCTCGTGGCGGCTGATCACGCCCACGCCGTTGGGCCACGGCCACAACACCCGCAACGACCCGGCCATCAACCCCACCAGAACCGCCATCACCGGGTTGCGGGCTGTGTCGATCAGCCGGCCCAGCACGGTCGAGAACAGGGCCAGCCCCACCGCCGCCCCTGCCAGGAACACGGCCGCCTCCACGTAGCGGAGATCGGTCACGACGCTGATGACCGCCCCGTACATGCCCAGCATCAGAAGCAGGAACGCCCCGGAAATGCCCGGCAGGATCATGGCGCACACGGCCACCGCCCCGGCCCCGGCCAGCACCGGCAGCGAAGGGTCGGCCACTGGGCCGGACTGGACGCCCAGCAGGGCGAACGTCCCGACCGCTGACGCCACCATCAAGGTGAGCCGGTCCCCGCCCCGCCACTCGAACAGCCGGCACGCCGCCACCGCCGACGCGGCCACCAGGCCGCAGAACAGACCCGCCATCGGCTCGGGGTGCTCCTCCAGCAGCGTCTCGATCACCGAGGCCAGCAGCACGATCGTGGCGAGGATGCCGGCCAGCAACGGCACGATCAGCCACCAGTCCACGGAGCGGAGCCGCTGCCCGCAGCCCCGCCAGTCGCCTCGCAGCAGCCGCCCGGCCGCGGCCGCAAGCGTCCGGATGGAGCCCAGCAGTCGCTCGTAGATGCCGAGCACCACCGCGATCGTGCCGCCCGACACGCCCGGCACCACGTCGGCCGCGCCCATGGCAACCCCCCGGGCGAGGTTTAGCGCGACGCGCCGCCCCGGACCCCAACCCGTCTCACGCCCGCTCATCACCCCGCCCCCGTCCTAACCCCGGAATCTCGGGTTGGTTTCGTGTGCCAGGTCCACAGAACTCGCCCCAAGAATTCTGCGACCACCGCACCGGCGGCCCGCCCCGGAATCTCGGGTTGGTTGTATGTGCCAGGTCCACAGAAGTCTCCCGAGATTCTGCGCCCGGCCCGTCCCCCGACCGCACTCGAATCAGGTCTGGGAGGCGAGGCGGCGGTTCTTGACCTTGGCCTTGAGGTAGTCCCGGTTCAGCACCGCGATGAAGTCGAGGCTGATCTCCTTGGGGCAGGCCTCGGTGCACTCGCCGTGGTTGGTGCACGACCCGAAGAACGACTCCATCGTCTCCACCATCGCCTCGGCCCGCCTCCAGCGCTCCGGCTGGCCCTGGGGCAGCACGTTGAGATGGCCGAGTTTGGCCGCGGTGAACAGCTGGGCCGCCGAGTTGGGGCAGGCCGCCACGCACGCCCCGCAGCCGATACAGGCCGCCGCGTCCATGGCGAAGTCGGCCACGTCCTTGGGGACCGGGATCTCGTTGGCGTCGGGGGCGGTGCCGGTGGGCGCCGAGATGAAGCCGCCCGACTCGATGATCCGGTCGAAGGCCCGCCGGTCCACCATCAGGTCCTTGATCACCGGGAACGACGCCGCCCGGAACGGCTCGATCACGATCTCGTCGCCGTCGCGGAACTTGCGCATGTGCAGCTGGCAGGTGGCGGTGGCCTTCTCGGGCCCGTGGGGCCGCCCGTTGATCATCACCCCGCAGGTGCCGCAGATGCCCTCCCGGCAGTCGTGGGCGAAGGTGACGGGCTCGATGTCGTCGTCCATTAGGCGCTCGTTGACGATGTCGAGCATCTCCAGGAACGAGCAGTCCTCCGGGATGTCGTGGGCGTCCACGTCCAGGAAGCTGCCCGGCTCGTCGGGTCCGGCCTGGCGCCAGATCCGCAGCTTCAGCCGCATGGTCGCCTGGTGCCCGTTGCCGGCGCTCACTTGTAGCTCCTCTGGGTGAGCTTCACGTTCTCGAACTCCAGCGGCTCCTTGACCAGCTCCTGGGGCTGATCCGGGC
This sequence comes from Acidimicrobiaceae bacterium, assembly GCA_026710865.1. Taxonomy (GTDB): domain Bacteria; phylum Actinomycetota; class Acidimicrobiia; order Acidimicrobiales; family Aldehydirespiratoraceae; genus Aldehydirespirator. The sequence continues at coordinate 7,580 of JAPOQG010000337.1, read as the reverse complement.
CCTGCCAGTCCCAGGCGGCCACATAGCTGAAGTTCTCGTCGTCGCGCAGGGCCTCGCCCTCAGGGGTCTGGTGCTCCTCGCGGAAGTGCCCGCCGCAGGACTCCTCGCGGTGCAGCGCGTCTCGCACCTTCAGCTCGGCCATCTCCATGAAGTCGTCCACCCGGTTGACCTGCTCCAGCGACTGGTTGGTGGTGTCGGCCGAGCCCAGCACCTTCACGTTGGCCCGGAACTCCTCCCGCAGCGCCGGGATCTCGCTGAGGGCCTTCTCCAGGCCGGTGCGGTTGCGGGCCATGCCGCAGTACTCCCACACGATCTTGCCCAGCTCCCGGTGGTAGTGGTCCACCGACTTGGTGCCCCGCTTGGCCAGCCAGCCCCGGGTGCGGTCGTCGACCTCGGCCACCGCCGCCGCGAAGGCGGGATCGTCGGTCGGCACCGGCGCCGCCCCCAGCTTCGGCGCCAGGTAGTCGCCGATGGTGTAGGGCAGCACGAAGTAGCCGTCGGCCAGGCCCTGCATCAGCGCCGATGCGCCCAGCCGGTTGGCCCCGTGGTCGGAGAAGTTGCACTCGCCCAGCGCGTACAGGCCGGGCACGTTGGTCATCAGGTTGTAGTCCACCCACAGCCCGCCCATGGTGTAGTGGGTGGCCGGGTAGATGCGCATGGGGGACCGGTAGGGATCCTCACCGGTGATGCGCTCGTACATGTCGAGCAGGTTCCCGTACTTCTCCCGCACCACGCTCTCGCCGTCGCGGGCGATCACGTCGGCGAAGTCGAGGTACACGCCGTTGCGCAGCGGCCCCACCCCCAGGCCCTGGTCGACCACCGTCTTGGCGTTGCGGGACGCCACGTCGCGGGGCACCAGGTTGCCGAACGCCGGGTACTTCTCCTCCAGGAAGTAGTAGCGGTCGGCGTCGCCGATGTCGGCTGCGGCCCGGGCGTCGTCGGAGTTGCGGGGCACCCAGATGCGCCCGTCGTTTCGCAGCGACTCCGACATGAGGGTCAGCTTCGACTGGAACTCGTCGCTGGCCGGGATGCAGGTGGGATGGATCTGGGTGTAGCACGGGTTGGCGAAGGCCGCCCCCCGCCGGTGGGCCCGCCACGCCGCGGTGACGTTGCAGTTCATGGCGTTGGTGGACAGGTAGTAGACGTTGCCGTATCCGCCGGTGGCCAGCACCACCGCATGGCCGCTGTGGGCCCGCACCTCGCCGGTGAGCAGGTCCCGGGTGACGATCCCGACCGCCTCGCCGTCCTTGACCACGATGTCGAGCACGTCGGTCCGGTTGTGCAGGGTGACGCCGCCGGCCGCGATCTGGGAGGCCATGGCCTGGTAGGCGCCCAGCAGCAGCTGCTGGCCGGTCTGGCCCCGGGCGTAGAAGGTGCGGCTCACCTGGGCGCCGCCGAAGGACCGGTTGGCCAGCAGGCCGCCGTACTCCCGGGCGAAGGGCACCCCCTGGGCCGCGCACTGGTCGATGATGTTGAGCGACACCTGCGAGAGCCGGTAGACGTTGGCCTCCCGGGAGCGGTAGTCGCCGCCCTTGACGGTGTCGTAGAAGAGCCGGTAGACCGAGTCGCCGTCATTGCGGTAGTTCTTGGCCGCGTTGATGCCGCCCTGGGCCGCGATGGAGTGGGCCCGCCGGGGCGAGTCGTGGAACGTGAACGCCTCCACCTTGTAGCCCAGCTCGGCCAGCGACGCCGCGGCCGACGCCCCGGCCAGCCCGGTGCCCACCACCAGGATCTTGAAGCGCCGCTTGTTGGCCGGGTTGACCAGCTTCACCGAGAACTTGTGGTTGTCCCACTTTTCGGCGATGGGCCCGTCCGGGATCCTGGCGTCCAGTGCCACGCTCATGCGACCACCCCCGCCTGCACCATGATCGGGAAGCTGAGGTTGCCGACCAGGATCGCCCCGGCGATCACCGTGGCCAGCCCCCGCCGCAGGTGGTTGAACCGGGGATTGTTGACACCGAGCGTCTGGAACGCCGACCACATGCCGTGGTAGATGTGCACCGACAGGGCCACGTTGGCCACGATGTAGATGATGGCCACCGGCAGCGACGACAGCGACTCCACCACGTTGTGGTACACGTCACCCCGGATGTAGTCGCCGCCCAGCCACCATCCCCAGGTGAGGTCGGCCAGGTGGAACAGCACGTACAGGCCGATGATGGGGCCGGTCCAGCGCATGGTGCGGCTGGCGAAGTTGACGGCCACGTAGTCCTGCCCGCCGGCGTAGCGCTTGTTGCCGCTGACCCAGTTGGCCTTGGGACTGCTGCGCCGGCTGATCTCCTTGAGCGACCAGGCGCTGTGGATGTGCAGCACGAACATGGCCAGCAGCCCGATGCGCATCACCCACAGGATCAGCGTGCGGGGCACCAGGTGGCCGCCCAGGTCCCGCAGCGCCTCGGCGTACTCGTTGAGCTGGGTCGGGCCCTCGTACAGGTGCAGGTTGCCGATCATGTGAACGACCACGAAGGCCAGCAGCCCGATCCCGGTGACGGCCATCACGTACTTCTTGCCGACCGAGGTCTGGTAGATGTTCAGCGGCCAGGGAAGCTCCCGCCGACGGCGCCGAAGCGGCGGAACCCGCTCGCCTGAGCCCGCACCGGTGGGGGTGACCGTCCGCGCCATCCCCCCAAACCTATCGCCCCACGCCCGCGGCCCCGAACCCCCGCCCCGTCCTCAGGATCTCGGGTTGGTTGTGTGACCGGGCGCGAGATCGTCCTGTCGTGGGCTTGTGGGGTGTGGGGCTGTGGTGGTGCTGCCCCGGCGCGAGACCGTAGCGGCGTTAGGTCTGCTGGGGGTGGGGTTGATGTGGATGGTGGGCCGTGTGGGGCGGTTTGGCCATCAGTTTCGGGGAGGGGGATTGCGTCGGCGCCGGCGGGGTGACACACTGATAAGCAGCGGTTATCAGAACAGGAAGACAACAGTGACGATGGCGCTGCCGGGCTGCACAGACCCGGTGATCCTGAACCAGTGGCACGTCATCAGCGCCCTCGACGAGATCGGCGTCGGCGTCGTGAACGACACCCTCCTGCTCGACGAGCGCGTCAGCTTCACCGTCACCGGCGACGGCGAGTGCCTCGTCTGGCGCTCATCGCCGGCCCTGCCCGCCGGTGCGCCCGCGGATCCCGCCGTGCTGAACGGAGTAGAGGCCCTGCCGGCCAAGCCCGAGTACGGCTACCTGTGGACCAGCCTCGGCGATCCCCCCGCCGATCTCTTCCCGCTGCCGGAGTACCACCATCCCCGCAGACGCAACATGAACGCCGGCACCGTCGGCGTGGCCACCTCCGCGCCCCGGGCAGTGGAGAACTTCCTGGACCTGGCCCACTTCCCCTACGTCCACGAGGGCTCCCTCGGCGTGTTACCCCACACCGAGGTGGTCGAGTACGACGTCGAGATCCGCGACGGCGAGGTCCACGCCACCAAGTGCGACATGCTGGTGCCCAAGGTCGGCGTCAACTTCGACGCCCCGGTGGTGATGCGCTACCGCTACCGGGTCCCGCACCCCTACTGCGTGATGCTCTTCTACGACAGCCTGCCCGACCCCTCCGCCGAGGACGTCTGCGCCATCTGGGTGCAGCCCATGAGCGCCGACCGGGTGCGGGCCCACAACTACATGGGCGTCATCGACGACACCAGCACCGACAACGAGATCAAGGCCTACCAGCTGCTGATCTTCGCCCAGGACAAGCCCATCCTGGAGAACCAGCACCCCAAGCTCCTGCCCCTCGACCCCCGGGCCGAGACCCCCATCCGCGCCGACCGTTCGGCCATCGCCTACCGGCGCTGGCTGGCCGACCTGGGCGTCACCTACGGCGTGGTGCCCGCCCCGGTCCGAGGCTGAGCGGCCGGGCGGATGGAGGGTGAGTCGTGCGGATGTTCGCGAGCCGCCGAGCGAGGCCGTGGGCAGTGCCCGCCGACCCGAGCGGCCCGTGAGCAAGGCGAACAAGAGCGGGAGCGACACCGCGGTGGCGCCAAGGGCTCTCGCCCACACCGCGCCGCTGAGCGGCCGTCCGAGGCGGGGGGTGGGATGATCGACGATCCGGTGCTGGTGAACGATTGGCACGCGGTGGCCCGCTCCTGCGATGTGGGCGATCAGCAGGTGGCCGGGACCCGCCTGCTGGGCGAGGACCTGGTCGTCTGGCGCCGGGACGGCACCGTCATGGCCTGGAAGGACCTGTGCGTGCACCGCGGCACCCGCCTGTCGCTGGGTCAGGTCACAGACCGCGGCCTGGAGTGCGCCTACCACGGCTGGACCTACGACCGGTCCGGCAGATGCGTCCACATTCCCTCCCGGCCCCATCAGCGCCCCCCGGCGAGGGCGTGCGCCACCGTCTACGCGGCGACCGAGGTCCACGGCTTGATCTGGGCCTCGCTGGGCCGGCCCTCCAACTCGCCGCCGCAATATGACGAGTGGGACGACCCCGCATTCCGCCACGTCCTCGGCGGCCCGTACCCCATCAGGGCCGCCGCCCCCAGAGTCATCGAGAACTTCCTGGATGCCAGCCACTTCCCGTTCGTGCACGAGGGCATCCTCGGCGACCGCGACCACGCCGAGCTCGGCGACTACATCGTGGAGACCGGCCCCGACAGCATCACCGCGCTCGACATCAACACCTGGACCCCCAACCCCGACGGCTCGGGCGAGGCCAAGATGGCCCAATGGCTGTACCGGGTGCTGCGGCCCCTCACCGCCTACATCGCGCTGTCGGTTCCCGGCGGCGGCCCCGAGCGCTACACCATGTACTTCGCGGTGACCCCCGTCGACGAGCACAACAGCGTCGGCTGGATGTGGAACTCGATGAACTACAACCACGACATGTCCGACGAGGAGTTCGGCGCCTACATCGACGAGATCGTCCTGCAGGACATCCCGATCGTGGAGTCCCAGCGGCCCGAGTTGCTGCCGCTGGAGCTGCAGGCCGAGCTGCACGTCCGGGCCGACAAGACCGCAGTCGCCTACCGCCGCTGGCTCAAAGACCTCGGGCTGACCTTCGGCACGTCCTAGAGCCCGCAGCCGGCCCGGCGGGCCGAGCCCTAGCTCAGCCCGGGGGCGGGGGGAAGATCCCGGGCATCGGCACGAAGCCGGGGATGCGCCTCACCCGGTCGGTCCAGCGCCTCAGCGCCGGATAGTCCATCCGGGAGATGCCGCCCTCCTCCGACAGCACGACGTCGGGGAACAGAGCAAGATCGGCGATGGTGGGGTGCGAGCCGGAGCACACCCAGTCCAGCCCCTGGCGCTCGTGGAACCACAGGTGCTCGTCCAGCACCCGGAACAGCCGGTGGGCGCCGGCCTGGCAGGCCTCCAGATCGAAGTCGTACTCGAGGTTGACGCACAGCCGGGCCGCCGACGCGGTGTTGGTGGTGCCCTCCGCGAACAGCATCCACGAGGCGGTCTCGCCCACCAGCTTGGGATCGCCGGTCGGGTACCACTGCCCGCTCGGGTCGTACTCGGCCGCCAGGTACACGAGGATGGCGTGGGCGTCCCACAGGATGTAGCCGTCGTCGTCGATGACCGGGATGTGGCCCAGCGGGTTGATCTTCTTGAACTCCTCGCTCTTGTGCTCCCAGCCCGGGTAGAAGTCGACTGGGACCGTCTCGTAGGGCACCTCCAGGATGCTCAGCAGCAGCCGCTGCTTGTAGCAGTTGACCGACAGCACGTAGTCGTACAGCTTGATCATGGCCGCATCCCGGCCGTGTCGTACAGCTTGATCATGGCCGCACCCCGGCCGCCTACAGGTCCAGCACGAGACGGTCGGATGAGGACCGGGACACGCAGGTCATGATCCGGTCGCCGGCCCGGTGCTCGGAGTCGTTGAGGTACACGTCCTGATGGTCGGGCTCGCCCTCCAGCACGGTGGCCACGCACGTGCCGCAGGCCCCCTGCTCGCACGACGACGGCATGATCACGCCATGCCCGCGCAGCACCTCCAGGATCGTCGCTCCCGCCGGCACGGTCACCGTCATCGCCGAGCGGGCCAGGGCCACCTCGAACGTCGACGAGTCGTCGATCTCGTTGGTGTTCTTGAAGTACTCGAAATGGACGGCGTCGTCGGGCCAGCCGGCGGCTGCGGCCTCGCGCCGCACCGCCTCCAGCATCGGCCCCGGACCGCACACGTAGAGATTGGCGAACGTCTCGTAGCCGACCACCAGGCGCCGGATCTCGGCCACCGTCTCATCGGGCGACAGCCCCAGATGGCGCACCACCGACCGGCCCAGCCCCTCCACGACCTCAGCGAACGCGATGTGGTCGCCGGACTGGGCGAAGCAGTGCAGCTCGAAGGCGAGGGACATGCGGTCCAGGGACTGGGCCATGGCCAGCAGCGGCGTGATGCCGATGCCCCCGGCCACCAGGATCGTCCGGTTCGAGTCCCGCCGCAGGGGGAAGTTGTTGCGGGGCTCGGAGATGGCGAGCACGTCTCCCTCCCGCACGGTCTCGTGCAGGCAGCGCGACCCGCCGCTGGAGTCGGGCTCCAGCTTGACGCCGATGCGGTAGCGCGACGACTCCCCGGGGCCGTTGGTGAGCGAGTACTGGCGCACCAGCCCGTTGGGGAGGTGCACGTCGATGTGGGCCCCCGGCTGGAAGGTGGGCAGCACCCCCTCGAGAGGCGCCAGCTCGAAGGCGGCCACACCGGCCGCGGTCTCGAACTTGCGCTGGACCTGCACCCGCAGAGCGGGCTGAGGGCCGGCCGGTGCGTCCGGCACCTCGGCCAGATGCAGCGGGACCTGCTGCAGGACCGGAACCATCGGCTCGGGGGCGGGCCGCGAGGCGGCCTCGGCCTCGATCATCACCACCAACCCGTTGAGCTCGGTGGCGTGATGGCGCCAGACGGCCAGCTGATCGTCAGCGGGCGGGGTCTCGGTCAGCACGCCCCGGATCACGCAGCGACCGGAGTCGACCGGCTGCACGAAGAACACCACGCTGGACTGCGAGCCGCCGGCCCGGGCGGTGAGCGCCACCGAGTAGTCGTCGACCCGATCCACCGACACCTGCGCGGGGGATGTGTCGAGCCGCTCGTTGGAGGGTGTGTCGGGTGTCTGCGCGGGGGCTGCGTCGAGGGCTGCGTCGAGCCGCTCGGAGGGTGCGAATCGGTGGGTTTGCAGATGCCTGACCGCCAGCTCCGCCGAGGCGTTGACCGGCAGGTTGCGCAACCCGAACGGCGTCCCGGCCTCCAGCGCATCGATCACGGGCGGGTCGCCGACCGGCGACTCGCCCGACCAGATCAGCCCGTAGCGCTCCACCGAACCGAAGGTGCGGTTGCAGATGGTCCGGGCCGGCGCGTCGGCCGGATGGGCGGGGATGTAGGTGCATCCCGCCGACCGGTTGGCATAGCGCCAGCCGTGGTACTGGCAGCGCAGCTCGGTCCCGTCGTTGGCTCCGATGGAGAGGCGCACCCCCCGGTGCAGGCAGCGGTTCTCCCACACGTTCACGAAGTCGTCGTCTGCCCGCCACACCGCCAGCTCCCGGCCCAGCAGCTGGGCGTGGTGGACGTGGCGGTAGGGCACGTCGTGCGCCGACGCCACCGGATGCCACAGAGTGAACGGATCGGCTGTCACTGGGTCATCCTCCCTGCCTGCTCAGGCCG
>JAPOQG010000336.1 GCA_026710865.1 Acidimicrobiaceae bacterium | reverse complement strand
CAGACTCGGCGTGCCCTGGTGCTGGGAGTGGAGCACCGACGTGCAGCCTCCGCGGCCAGCAAGAGTCCCGCAGGGCGACGAGTTCACGTCGGATTTCATGACAGGCGACGGGTTCGTTTGCGGGCAGACCCGCGACCCCTTAACCGGCGACCGCTTAGCGGTGACCTGCTGGACCGTCGGCGTGGACCACCCCAGCTACCAGCAAACCAGCCACCCGTTCCAAGATGGAGGGACACTGGTCGGCGTCTGGAACGATCCACCAAGCTTCGAGTACTGGCAGTACGGAAGCGACCGGCCCGAGCGGTTCGAGGCGTTCACCGCAACAGACCCGTGACGAGGCCGGTGAACATGCCGGGATCGCCCGAACCCGACACGGCTGGGCACTACCTCTGGGGACGCACCTCGGCGAAGCGGTTGATGCGCCTCAGCTCCGGGAACAGCACCCACCAGGCGGCCACCACCGCCAGGGTTCCGACCCCGCCGAACACGACGGCGCCGGCCACCCCGAGCAGTGCGCCGGCCACGCCCGATTCGAACGCGCCGAGCTCGTTGGAGGCCCCCACGAACGTGTACTCGACGGCCATCACCCGGCCCCTGGTGTCCTCCGGGGTTGCCAGCGGCACCAGCGTGCTGCGCACGAAGACGCTCACCGAGTCGGCGCCGCTAAGCACCACGAGCACGACGAACGCCACCGCATAGGAGCGGGTCAGGCCGAGCGCGATCGTCCCCACGCCGAACACCGCCACGGCCGCCATCAGCGTCGGGCCCACCCGCCGGGTCAGGGGCCGCACGGCCAGGACGGCCATTGTCGCCAAGGCCCCGATGCCCACCGCGCCTCGCAACCACCCGAGGCCGACCGCCCCCACTCCGAGCCGCTCCTCGGCTATGGCGGGCAGCAGCGCCACCGCTCCGCCGAACAGCACCGCGAAAAGGTCGAGGGAGATGATGCCCAGCACCACCCGGTTGGATCGGATGAAGCGAAGCCCCTGCAGGGCGTGGACGATCACGCCCCGCACACCGGCGCTCGAAGCGGCCGACGAGCGGGCCACTCCGCTGGCGGGCACGACCACGAGAAGGGCCGCCGCCGCCAGCGCGGCGGCCGCGGCCAGCATGTAGGGCGCGGCCACGTCGACCACGAAGACGAAGCCGAACACGACCGGCCCGACAGCGAAGCCGGCCTGCCAACCCGCCATGCACACCGCCACCATCCGCTCCACCGCTCCCGGCGGCGCCAAGTCCACCGGCATCACCCGGCTGGCCGCGCTGAGCACCGACCGGGCGGCACCGAAGGCGAACACGAGGGCGAAGATCGGCACCACCGACGTCGGATCCGACGCGACGTATAAGTACAGCCCCGCAGATGCGGCCGCCTCGCCGATGAGTCCGCAGGCGTACATGCGTCGGCGGTCGAACCGGTCCGACAGCACGCCGCTGAGGGGCGCGAGCAGCAGGGTGGGGACGAACTCCGCCAGACCGAGCAGGCCGAGATCCAGCGTCCTGCCGGTCATGTCGAACACCTGCTTGCCCAGGATCGTGATCTGGCCCACGGTCATGGCCGCGGTCAGGAAGATGACGACGGGCAGGGCCCACAGCCGGGGGCCGATCCGGGCGGCCTGGGCCTCCGACGACCCGGAGCCGGGCTCCCTCGGATCGTCGTTCGGCATCAGCCAACGCTAACGCCGCCCCAACCCGGGCCCCGAACGGGCCTGTCCGCGACTAGCCGGCGGGATGCACTTCGGCGAAGCGGTCGATGCTGCGCAGATCACCGAAGGCGAACCACCAGATGGCCACCACGGCCAGGGCGCCCACGCCGCCGAACACCACCGCCCCAGCGACGCCCAGGACGGCTCCGGCGACGCCCGACTTGAATGCTCCCAGCTCGCTCGAGCCGCCGATGAAGACGTACTCCACGGCCATGACCCGTCCCCGCATGTCCTCGGGCGTGGCCAGCGGGACGAGAGCGCTGCGGATGAAGACGCTGACGGCGTCGGCCGCTCCCATCACCAGCAGCGCCGCGAAGGCGACCACATACAGGCGGGTCAGTCCGAGCACGACCGCGCCCACGCCGAACGCGGCCACCACTGCCATCAGCGACGGGCCCACCCGCCGCCTCAGCGGTCGCACCGACAGGGCGACCATCACCGCTGAGGCCCCGATGCCGAACGCGGCCGCCAGCCAGCCGAGGCCCACCGCGCCAACCCCGAGGCGCTCCTCGGCGATGGCGGGCAGCAGCGCATGGGCGCCCCCCATGAAGACCGCGAAGAGGTCGAGGGAGATCGCTCCGAGCACCACCCGGTTGCGCCGGACGTAGCGCAGGCCCTCGAGGGCGCGTCCCAGCGCGACCCGCACCCCGGCCCCGGCCGCCGACGCAGCCCGCTGCACCCCGCTCGGCGGCAGCAGCATGAGCAAGCCGATCGCGGCCGCCGAGGACCAGGCGGCCAGCAGGTACGGAAAGGCCGGGTCTACCTCGAAGGCGAAGCCGAACGTGGCGGGACCCACGATGAAGCCCGCCTGCCACGCGGCGACGTTCAACGCCACCGTCCGCTCCCGGGCCGCTGCGGGCGCCAGATCCACCGGCAGGGCCCGGCTCACCGCCATCAGGAAGGCCCGCGCCGCGCCGAACACGACCACCAGGCCGTATATGGGAAGCACCGACGTCGGATCGGTCGCCACGTAGAAGAACAGCCCGACCGAGGCGAGAGCCTCGCCGCCGAGACCCCACGCGTACACGAAGCGGCGCTCGAAGCGGTCCGCGACCATCCCGGTGACCGGTGCGAGCAGGAAGGCGGGCACGAACTCCGCCAGTCCCAACAGCCCCAGGTAGAGCGGTTCGCCGGTCATGTCGAAGACCTGCTTGCCCAGGATCGTGAGCTGCCCCATGGTCATCGCCATCGAGAAGAAGGTCACCCCGAACAGCGCCCAGAGCCTCGGACCGATCCGGGCGTCCCCAGCCGCCGACGACCCGGCGCCGGTCGCCGGTGGATCGTCGTTCGCCATCGGCTCAACGCTAATGCGCTCCTGCCCGGCGCTCGCCCCTAGCCTGCGGACCGAATGGCCCTGCCCGCCCTCGGCGACTTCCTGCCCGGCGCCCCCGGCGCCGACGAACTGCTGGACGCCTTCATCGACTGGTCGGCCGCGGCCGGCCTGGAGCTGTACCCGCACCAGGAGGAGGCGGTGCTGCGCCTGCTGGCCGGCGAGAACGTGGTGCTGTCCACGCCCACCGGCTCGGGCAAGTCGCTGGTGGCCATGGCCGGGGCCTTCGCCGTGCTGGCCCAGGGCCGCCGGGCCGTCTACACCGCCCCGATCAAGGCCCTGGTCAGCGAGAAGTTCTTCGAGCTGACCGCGGCGTTCGGGCCGTCGGAGGTGGGAATGGTCACCGGCGACGCTTCGGTCAACGGCAACGCCCCGGTGATCGCCTGCACCGCGGAGATCCTGGCCCAGCGAGCCCTGCGATCCGGCGCCGACACGCCTGCGGACCTGGTGGTGATGGACGAGTTCCACTACTACGGCGACCGCGACCGGGGATGGGCCTGGCAGGTGCCGCTGCTGCAGCTTCCCACGGCCCGGTTCCTGCTGATGTCGGCCACTCTCGGCAACACCACCGCCCTCCGCCAGGATCTGACCGCCCGCACCGGGCGCGACACCGCGCTGGTGGCGTCGGCAGAGCGTCCGGTCCCACTCGACGTCGAGTACCGGGAGACCCCGCTGCACGTCTCCATCGAGCAGCTGCTCGAGACGGGCCGCGCCCCCGTCTACATCGTGCACTTCACCCAGCGGGAGGCCACCGCCCGGGCCCAGAGCCTCACCAGCCTCAAGGTTCTCGGACCCGACGAGAAGGCTGCGGTGAAGGAGGCCGTGGGCGGGTTCCGCTTCGACACCCCGATCGGCAAGGACCTGCGCCGCTTCGTGCTGGCCGGCATCGGGGTGCATCACGCCGGGATGCTGCCCAAGTACCGGCTGCTGGTGGAGAAGCTCGCCCAGCAGGGCCATCTCAAGCTGATCTGCGGCACCGACACCCTCGGCGTGGGCGTGAACGTCCCCATCCGCACGGTGCTGTTCACCCAGCTCTACAAGTACGACGGCCGGCGCACCCGGGTGCTGTCGGTGCGGGACTTCCAGCAGATCGCGGGCCGGGCCGGGCGGCGGGGATTCGACACCGTCGGCAGCGTCTGGGTCCAGGCCCCCGAGCACGCGGTGGAGAACAAGCGGGCCGTGATGCGAGCCGCGGGCGACCCCAGGAAGCTTCGCAAACTGGTGCGCAAGAAGCCTCCCGAGCGGGGCTACGCCCACTACGACGACAAGACCCTGACCCGGCTGTGGGAGGGCGCCCCCGAGACGTTGGAGTCGAGCTTCGACGTGACCCACGCCATGATGCTCAACGTCCTGGACCGGCCCGGCGACGGCTGCACGGCCATGAAGCGCCTGCTGGTCGACAACCACGAGCCCCGCCCCCGCCAGCGCGCCCACATCCGCAAGGCGGTGGGCGTGTTCCGGTCGCTGATCGACGCCGAGATCGTGGAGGTGCTCGACGAGCCCGACGATCGGGGCCGCCCGGTGCGGGTGAACCTCGACCTCCAGGACGAGTTCCGGCTGAACCAGCCCCTCGGGCTGTTCGCGGTGGAGGCCGTCTCGGTCCTCGATCCGGAGACGACCGGCTACCACCTGCAGGTCCTCAGCGTCGCCGAGTCGGTGCTGGAGGACCCGATGGCGGTGCTGCTGGCGCAGCGGGACAAGGCGCGCGACGAGCTCATGACCGAGATGAAGACCGAGGGCGTCGAGTACGAGGAGCGCATGGCCCGGCTGGCCGAGGTGACCTGGCCCAGACCCGAGGCCGAGTTCATCGAGCCGGCCTTCGACGTGTTCGCCCGCCACCACCCGTGGGTCGGGCATCTGCGTCCCAGCCCCAAGTCGGTGGTGCGCGACATGGTCGAGCACGCCGACACCTTCAACCAGTACGTGAGCCGCTACGGGCTCAAGCGCTCCGAGGGCCTGGTGCTGCGCTACCTGACCGACTGCTACAAGGCGCTGGCCCAGACCGTGCCGACCGCGGCGGTCGACGACCGCCTGGCCGAGGTGATCGAATGGCTGGGCGCGATGGTGCGGGAGGTCGACTCCAGCCTGCTCGACGAATGGGAGAGGCTGCGCGCCGTCTAGGGCCGGGCCCTGCCCGTCCTCACGTCGTCGCCGTAGGGCAGGAACGATCCGAAGTCGGGCCCGCGCCGCAGGCTGTGCCCGCCATCGACGTTGATGGCGGTGCCGGTGATCCAGCGGGCCTCGTCGGAGATCAGGAAGGCTGCCAGCGCGGCCACGTCGGAGGGCTCGCCCACCCCGCCGAGGGGCGTGTTGCGCACGTAGCTGTCGTACACCGCCGAGTCGCGGGGGATGGCCTCCATGATCTCGGTGGCGATGAACCCGGGCCTGACCGCGTTGAAGCGCACGCCCGCGGGCCCGAACTCGTCGGCCGCGTTGCGCATCATCGCCTCGATGCCGGCCTTGCCCGCGGTGTAGGCCCCGAAGTAAGGGTGGGTCACGGCCCCGGCCAGCGACGACATCGCCACGAAGGACCCGCCGCCCGCGGCGGCCATGGGCTCCACCGTGTGCTTGATGGTGAGCATGGTGCCGACCACGTTGAGATCGAGCACCCGCTTGAAGTCGTCGGTGTCGAGCAGGTGGTACGGCCCCATGCGACCGCCGCCGCCGGCGTTGGCCACCACCCCGTGCAGGCGCCCGCCGGCGTTTGCCGCCGCCCGGGCGACGCGGGCCATGTCCTCCTCGGAGGTGACGTCGGCGACCTCGTAGGACACCGATCCCCCGTCACCGCACGAGATGGCGGCCGCGGCCTCGGCCAACCTCTGCTCGGTCCGCCCGCAGATCGTCACCGTCGCCCCCTCCGACGCCAGCCGGGCCGCGCAAGCCCTGCCGATGCCGGTGCCGCCGCCGGTGACGAGCACCGACCTGCCCCGCAGCCGGCCCGGCGTTGGCCCGTCTGCGGTCACGGCGCGCTCGGAGCCCGGCGCCTCGTGGCCCGGCTGATCAGATCCACCAGTCTCGGACAGCCCTCGATGCTCGCGAATCTGCGGTCCACGTACACCAGGGAGGCGAAGATCAGCACGAACGAGGCCACGTAGTTCCCCAGGTAGCGGATGATGACGAACGAACTGACTCCCGCGTTGTTGAACAGCCAGATGTCCCACACGGACGAGCCGATCTCGTAGAACGCGATGACCCAGGTCACGTGGCGCATAGTGGCCACGAAGCGCCGGTCCTCCCGCAGAGCCTCGGGCAGGTCGGGCACGAAGCGCACCGCCCACAGCGCGAACGGCCTGCCCGCGATGATCGTGGCTGCGGCTGCCAGCCCGATCAGCATCTTGGTGCCGATGCCGATGCCGAAGTACACAGCCTCCGAGCTCGCCCCGAAGTCCACCAGATCGCGCTCCACCGCGATGCTGACCGCGGCCCTCACGACCAGGTACGCGGTTATCGCCGGCAGCCACTTGCCGATGGGCAGTCCCCGGCGCACACGGCTGTAGGCCGCCTTGATCGACCATGCGGTGGCCGCTATCACTGCGACCTCGATGTTGTTCAGGCCGGCGACCTGGGCGGCCTCGAGGTTGTAGAACACGAGGAACAGCACGACCGGCATCAACTGGTCGAGTTGGCTGCCGCCGCCCCGAGCGACGCGACGGGACTGTGCCACCGCGGAACTCGCGCCGGAAGGATCGGCGTCGGACACCTCCGAGACGCCGGACACCCCAGAAGCGTCGGACACCTCCGGGACGCCGGACACCTCCGGGACGCCGGACGCCCCAGAAGCGCTGGACACCTCCGAGACGCCGGACGCCCCAGAAGCGCTGGACACCTCCGAGACGCCGGACGCCCCAGAAGCGCTGGACGCCTCCGAGACGAGTGCGGCCTGTGAGCTGTCCGGCTCGGTTCCTGAACGGTCGGCGCCCTCGGTCACGGAGCGAGAGCCGCCCATGCCCGGGCGGTGGCCTCGTCGCCGACCACAGACAGCGAGCCGCCGTCGAGCGGCAGCCGGTTCCACATGGCCAGGAACAGGGCGCCGCCCGGTCCCCGCACCGCGGCGTCGCCCTTCACATGGGCCCGTTCGAACACCACGTCATCGCCTTCGGCGTGCACGATCCACTCGCCGTCGCCGTCGGTGCGGTGCAGGTGAAGGCTCCCCGCCGGCAGATCCCGCCGCTTGCGCTTCTGGGCGTTGGGCAGCACGAACTCGAAGAACTCGTCCACCCCGTCGGTCCCCTGGTCGCCGTCGACCGGGCCGGTCGCGCCGACCGCGTTCTCGGCGTCCCAGCGGTGAACGCTGGTCTCGTGCAGCATCCGGCGGAAGTAGAAGCCGGCGTCGGGCCGGGGCGACCAGTTCCACACCGGGGTGTCGGGCTCGATGCTGGCCAGGGCTTCGACGAGCCGGTCCAGCGCCGCCGCCGCGAAGTCCACCGCCGTGTCGTCCTCGGGCACCTGGGGCATCTGCTCGCGGCCCAGGGGCTCGGTGGCCCGGCCAGCCACGTAGCTGCCCACCAGGCCGTGGACCCATCCCATGTGCCCGGCCAGGTCGCGCAGCTTCCAGTCGCCACAGGTGGGCACAGCCGCTTCGAGGTCGGAACGGGCCACCTCGATCATGCGGCGCCCGTCGAGCTCGATCTGGTTGACGATTGCGTCTCTGTCCATGCTCACAGTCTGGCCCTCCGGCACCCGGTCGCGACAGTCGGCGCCCGCCGAGGGGCCGAGAGGGCGGGCGACCGCCTCGCACGCGCCTCTCGGCCACGACTTCCCGACGCGGCGACGCAGGGACGCGACGCCGTCGCCTCGCTGCCACCACAGCAGCGCACCGCGGTAGTCTGTCGCTCCAACAGGAGGTGTGGTGTGCCTCGACCGCGGTCGTGATGAGTGCCGGCACTGTGAAGGGCACTGACCTTCTAGGTCGATCGTCTGCGGGCGCTCAGCCTTGTTGAGCGGGAGCCGAGCAGCCGGAGTTCGGCGACCGCTTGCGACCGGCCGTCAGGAGATTCGGTGGCTCGTTCTCGACTGACGTCGAGCGGCCGACGGTCGCCTCCCGCCGCCCGCGGCCGCATCGCCATCGGCGGTGCCTCGTTCCTGCTAGCGGTTATTTCCGCTGCGTGTCTGGCCCCGAGCCACGACGGCGACAAGAATGGCCTCGACGCGGCCGAGCGGACCACCCCCGCGCCCGACACCACAGCGCCGACCCAGACCACCACCGAAACACCGACCACCACCCACGCGCCCGACACCACAGCGCCGACCCAGACCACCACCGAAACACCAACGACCCTCGCGCCGGACACCACGGCACCGACCCAGACCACCACCGAAACACCGACGACCACCCCCGCACCGGACACCACAGCACTGACCCAGACCACCACCGAAACACCGACGACTGCCGCGCTCTTGGACGCGTGCGCACAGTCGCTCGGCGAACGGGTCGCACCGACGATTCCATTGGGCGAGGCCGATATCGACGGCGACGGTTACGACGAAGAACTCTTCACCGACGACGAACGGAGAGAGGTGTGGGTCCGCGCCGCGCCGGACCGTTTCGCGGCACCCACCACCCTCGAGTATGCGCAGGGGCTGCTCGACGCGGTCGATCTCGACGGTGACGGCGACGAGGAACTGTTTCTCGACGTCGGTGGCAACACCGCCCAGTGGGGCGTCCTGCTCGACTGGGACGCCGACGCCTGCGCACTGCGGGCCGTGGAGGACCCCCGCCCCGATCACACCGGCGACTGGCGCTTTCTGCACCAGGCGTGGGGCTTCAGTTGCGTTCCCATCGGATGCTGGATGAACATCGTCTGCACGATGAACGATGGGATCGTTGAGATCGTCACCAGCGAGGCTGAGCCCACCGAAGACTCATACGCTCGGTATCTTGCCGATCCAGACCAGCCGCCGGAGGATGTCGAAGTCTGGTGGTATTCGGCAACGTTCCGCCTCGACGGCGAGCTCAAGATCCTCGCCTCCGAGCACGGCACCGGTCCCTTCACCGATGGGTTCCCCATTCCGCGGGTGCGAGGCGTTGCCTGCTCGAACTGGCTCCGTGGTCGCGAAGGGGCTGTACCGTGAGCCCGACGGTGCTAGAGGACGGGGAGATCACCGACATCTGCGAGCAGTACCTGCCCTGACCAGGAGGTACGACGCAATCCAGCGGCTTCAGCCGCTTGAGAATGTCTGACCGACATGTTCAGACAGGTCGAGCAGGCGCTCGACCTGTCTCGATTCGAGTCTGCCTCCGGCGAAACCCCGTGCCGCTGCCGACGTGATGGCGGTGCCGCATGGCCACCGCAGCACGAACATGCTCATGCGCCTTTGCTCGCATGCAATCGCTAGATTCGACAGGCATGAGAACCACAGTCAACTTCGACGAAGATGACGAAGATATTGGCAAGGCTGCGGCCCGGCTGCGAAAGGAGTCGAGGATCGGAGTGTCCGAAGCCGTCAACCACCTGACCTGCCGCGGTCTGCTGGCTCCAGCCGAACGGCGGCCATTCGTGCAGCAGACCCACCCGCTGGGGCTGCGGATCGAAGTCACCCATGTCGCTGACGCCATCGACGTTCTCGAGGGACCGCAGGCCAGGTGACTTCTTGTGCTTCTCGACGCCGACATCCTGCTGTACGCGGTCGGGTGAGACCATGGGCACTTATGCGATCAGCGGCTCCGCCTCGGGGATGGGCGCGGCCACCCGGCGCCGTCTAGAGGCCGCAGGACACCAAGTCGTCGGCATCGACCGGCGAGAAGCGGAGGTGATCGCCGACCTGGGGACCGCCGACGGCCGGACGGAGGCGGCGGCGGCTGTCATCAGTGCGGCTGGTGGAGTGCTCGACGGTGCCGTGTCGGCTGCGGGCCTCGGTCCGCCCGT
>JAPOQG010000334.1 GCA_026710865.1 Acidimicrobiaceae bacterium | reverse complement strand
GTTCGGCCGTGCAGGAAGGGAGAGACCGATGGGACCGGAAGATGCAGACGACGGCGGCGACGGAGCCGCGGCGCAGGATGCTGCCGAGGAATCGGTGCCTCGACTGGAACCGATCTCCCCGGTGAACCCTCAGCGCCCGACCGAGCGCCGAGAGATGATTGCCGTGGCCAAGCAGACGGTGGCGGCGGCCCGGGAGCGCCGAGGGCGGCGGCAGGGCAACGGTTAGGGAAACAGCCTGTTCCAGTGCAGCCCAGCGAGGCCCGCCAACACCAGCGTGATCCCCGCCATGCTCACATATAGCCAGTACCGGCGGGCGTTGACCTGTACATACAGTTGAAGGACGTTCTCGTGACCCCACAGAGCCAGGTCGCGGTACACCAAGTTGTCTGTGGGGAACAGGTCAACGTCGTCGCCCCGTGCTACCAGCGTGTACGGGCTGTCGCCGAACGGACCTTCCGGGCTTCGCAGCACTTCCGGCACGGCGGCGAGGTTGACGAGTACTCCCCCGCCGATCACGAACACCCACAGAACCGACGGGCGGGGCGAAGGCGACCCCGTCGGGAAGCTGGCCAGGCCGGTGCCCGCAGCGATCACCGCCACAGCGAAGAACGCCATGGCTCTAGTCCGAATGCGTTCCAGTTGGGCGTCCAGTTCGGCTCGCCAGCGGATTACTTCCTCATAGGCCAGCCGATAGGCGACCCGTGGTTTGGTGGTCGGGTCCGGTTCGTTCACCGGGGCGGCACGCTACCGGCCCGCCGCTGGCGGTCGCTACCCCCGACGCCACCCCCGGAGAGGTCGCTGAAGCGCTTGATGGGCCGCTAGCTGACCCGCTCCGGCCTTCGGCTTCGGTCGGCACCACCCAATATAGGCCTCGTTCAATGTTTCTAATGAATCAGAATGTGATCATGGACAGTTTCGCCGACGATGGAGCGATAGGCGTAGACCAGGCAGGCCTGAATGTCCTCGGGCTCCAGAATCTCGTACTCGTCGAGGATGGTCTCGACGCTGTCGCCTGCGGCCAGCTTCCCCAGGACGTGCTCGACCGCGAACCGCATGTCGCGGATGATCGGCTTGCCGCCGAAGATGTCGGAGCGCACGGTGATGCGCTTCAACAGTTCGTAGTCGTCGAGCGGCGGCCTCGTCTCGGTGGCATCCATGAGAGGAACGCTACCTCGCTGCCAGCAGCATCGCGTCGAGGAGCCGCTTCTCGTCACTGCCGCGCGGGTACAGCGCGGACAGGGCGTTGGCGAGGCGCAGGAAGTCCGGGCCGCGCTCCTGCTCAGCCTGCAGCAGGGCCCGCAGCGCCTGTGTGCGGCCCGAGCCTTGCAACAGCATGGCGGCGTGGATGCGGTCCAGCGTGGTGGCGTTTGAAGCGGCGTCGAGATCGCCCAGTTCGCCAGTTGCACCGCGCCGGCGGGCACGGCCGTGAACCTCCGGTGCCGCATCGGGGAACAGGCTGAGCTGCGGGTCGTAGGCGGCGGCAGTCTCGAGCCCGTCGGCCAGCACACCGGCGCCCGCGTCCCCGAAGAGCTGCTTGCCGCGGTCTCGCACCGGGATCAGCCGCACCCACCAGCAGGCCGGCCATGATCGTCTTGCCCGCGCCGGCGTCGTCGGCCAGCAGGAACCGCACGCTGGGGAGCTTCAGGAAGTGCTCGAACACCGCCTCCAGCTGGTGCGGCAGCGCATCGACGTTCGCGATCGAGAGACTGAGGCAGGGATCGAACTCGTGGGCGATGCTGAGCGCGTAAGCGTGAAGGCCCAGGCGCAGATGCCGCCCGTCGCCGTCGAAAGTCGGAGTGGGGTCGATGATCTCCAAGGCCTCGATGTCGGCCGCGCTCAGCGTCACTTGGCGGAACTGCTGTGTGCGCTGGCCGACCAGGCCTGCCTCCATGTCTCCGTCGCTGCCCGCGCGGACGGCGACGACCCGCATCGGCTCGTTGAATGCCCGTCCCCTCAAGATCTGCCCATCCCTGATCGCGCCGGGTGGGTTCATCGGCGCTGCTCCGCTCAACTCCTAGACACGCCGATCACTACTAAGAGTGGGGATCACGCCCACGAATGTCCCAAGCAGGTTGCAATCGTCTGTGAGCCTCGTGTTATCATGCGGGCGTACCATTACACCGGCGCCTAGGCTTCGGCTCCAGTTGGGGTCGGGGCCGAACGCCACCCCCTACGGTCGCCTACTAGGCGGCCGTAGCTGCGTTTGAGGGGGCTTCTTGGGGTCGGCGGGCAAGGCATCCCCGTAGGGCTGTGGGGCTATGATCGGAGGCTGGCCCAGCCGCAGGAACGACCATGTACATCTGCTATGTAGACGAGTCGGGCGGCTTCGAGGCCCCCAGCCAGGCTCCCGGCGCTACTCCTTTGATGAC
>JAPOQG010000333.1 GCA_026710865.1 Acidimicrobiaceae bacterium | reverse complement strand
CCGAACCGGCGACCGAGCCGCAGGAGGGCTCGCACGAGCAAGGAGCGGCTGCTCGGAGCTACTCGCCGCTGGAGCAGACCCAGGACGTGCATGACCTGGCGCTGCTCCTCTGCGAGGCCGTGACCGGATCCAGGGTCCTGACCTCCGACGACGGTGACGATGCCTCCGCGGCCTCCTTGAGCGCGCTCGGCCCCCTGCATGCGGTGCTGGCGCGGGCCGCCGCGGCTGAACCCGCCGAGCGGCTGAGCGCGGCAGACCTGGCCGAGGAGTTGCTGAGAGTGGCGAACCTCCTCCCGCGGCCGGATCCGATTCCTCTCCCGTCCCAGTACAGCCCTCCGGTCGCTTCGGCCGCAGCGGCCTTCGATCGGACCGAGGACTTCGCGCGGGTCGGCCCCTCGGTGTCGGAGCGTTCGGCGGTACCGCTCGACGACGCTCCCCGCTGGCGCTGGCCGGGAATCGTCCTGGCCGCGATCCTGGTTCTCGGCGGGGCTGCAGCCGGGGTCTGGGCCTTGTTCCTGAGAGGCGCGGACCACCCGGCGGTGCCCGAGCTGGAAGGCCGGACGCTTGCCGACGCGATGCCGGTCGCGGTCGACCTGGGCTGGGAGGTCAACGAGATACTGGTGCGCGAGCCCGGCACCGGCCGCGGCCGGGTGGTGCGCACCGAGCCTCCCGCGGGTGTCTCCCTGGTCGAGGGGGCCACGCTGGACCTGTTCGTGTCGCTGGGCGAGCCGCTGATACCGGTGTCGGACCTGCGCTTCCTCTACGGCATGACGGTGCAGGACGCCACCGACGAGCTCGAGGACCTGGGCCTGGACCCGTCCGGCGAGACGCTCGTCAACGATCCTGTCGTCCCGCCGGGCCTGGTGGTCGGACTCGACGTGCCCGACGGCGTATACGAACTGGAGGTGGGCGCCGCGGTGGACCTGCTGGTGTCGGACGGCCCCTCCGAGGCCGGGTAACCCTCCGGCTATATTGCCTGAGTGTCCGGTCGAATCAGCCGAGACGAGGCCGCCCACGTAGCCCGGCTGGCCCGGCTGCGCTTCAGCGACAGCGAACTCGACGAACTCGCCGCGCAGCTGTCGGCCGTGCTCGACCACGCGGCCGACGTCGAGGCGCTGGACGTCTCCGGCATCGAGCCCACGTCTCATCCTCAGCCGCTCACCGACGTGACCAGAGCCGATGAGGTGCGGCCGTCGCTGGCGCGCGACGAGGTCCTCGCCCAGGCGCCGTCGGTGGCAGAGGGCCAGTTCCGGGTGCCGCCGATTCTGGGCGAGGCGCCGTGAGTCGACGAGGGTGGCTCAAGCGGCCGCCGATGGGTGAGGTGCCGTGAGTCGGCGGAGGCGGCTCGAGCGGCCGGCGATCGGGGAGGAAGCGTCGTGACTGCGTTGGGCGTCGCCGCGGCGGTGGCTTCCGGGGAGCGCACCGCCCGCTCCGTGGCGGAGGACTGCCTGGACCGCATAGGCGAGGGCGACGGCGAGATAGGCGCCTTCAACCTGGTGCTGGCCGAGGAGGCTCTCGCCGACGCCGACCGCGTCGATGCCGCGCTGGACCGGGGCGAGCCGGTGGGGCCCCTGGCGGGGGTGCCGGTGGCCCTGAAGGACAACCTCTGCACCCGGGGCATCCCCACCACCTGCTCGTCGCGGATGCTCGAGGGCTGGCGGCCCCCGTACAGCGCCACCGTCGTCGAGCGTCTGAGGGCCGCGGGCGCGGTGATCGTCGGCAAGACCAACCTCGACGAGTTCGCCATGGGCTCCTCCACCGAGAACTCCGCTTTCGGCCCGACCCGCAACCCCCGCGACACCAGCCGGGTGCCGGGAGGCTCCAGCGGAGGCTCGGCCGCGGCCGTGGCGGCCGGCTTCGCCGCGCTGGCCCTCGGGTCCGACACCGGGGGATCCATCCGCCAGCCCGCCGCGCTGTGCGGTGTGGTGGGGATGAAGCCCACCTACGGGCGGGTGTCGCGCTACGGCCTGATCGCCTTCGCGTCCTCGCTCGACCAGATCGGCCCGTTCGGAGCAACCGTGGCCGACGCGGCCGCCTGCTACCAGGCCATCGCCGGCCACGACCCCCTGGACTCGACCTCGCTCGACCGGCCGCAGGAGCCGGTGGAGGGGGCGCTCGCCGACGGCGTCGATGGACTGAGGGTCGGGGTGCTCGCCGAGCTCTGCGGCGGCGGGCCGCGGCAGGAGACCGGCCGCACCGGCAACGACGGACCCGCGGCGGGCGGCGTGGAGGGCGTGGCCGACGACGTGCTGTCGCGGGTGCAGGACGCCGCCGAGGCCCTGGAGCAGGCCGGCGCCGATGTGCGGACGGTGTCGGTGCCCTCCGCGGTGCTGGGCCTGTCGGCGTACTACTTGATCGCCCCGGCGGAGGCCTCCAGCAATCTGGCCCGCTACGACGGCGTGCGCTACGGGCTCAGGGTCGACGCGGCCAACGCCGCGGAGATGAACGTCGCCACCCGCACGGCCGGCTTCGGAGCGGAGGTCAAGCGCAGGATCATGCTCGGCACCTACGCCCTGTCCGCGGGCTACTACGACGCCTTCTACGGCAAGGCGCTGAGAGTGCGCACCCTCATGCTGCAGGAGTTCGCCGCCGTCTACGAGGACGTCGACGTCCTGCTGTGCCCGACCGCGCCGACCACCGCGTTCGAGCTGGGAGCCAAGACCGCCGACCCGCTGCTGATGTACCTCAACGACGTGTGCACCATCCCGTCCAACCTCACCGGCCACCCGGCGATCTCGGTGCCGTTCGGCCGGGGCGACGACGGTCTCCCCGTCGGCGTGCAGGTCATGGGCCCGGCCCTGTCGGAGCGGCTCATCCTCAAGGTCGCGGCCGCACTGGAGCGGGCCGCGCCCGGCGACGGGAACGCGCCGTGAGCGGGGCCGCCACCGGGCGCGAGACGGCCCTCGACGACGGCTGGGAGCTCGTGGTCGGTCTCGAGGTCCACGTCGAGCTGAGCACGGCCACCAAGCTGTTCTGCGCCTGCGCCAACCGCTTCGGCGACGAGCCCAACACCAATGTGTGCCCGGTGTGCCTGGGCCTGCCCGGCTCGCTTCCGGTGGTCAACGCGGCTGCGGTGGACTTCGCCATGCGCCTGGGCCGGGCCCTCGGGTGCGAGGTGCGTCCGGCGGTGTTCGCCCGCAAGAACTACTTCTACCCCGACATGCCCAAGGACTACCAGATATCCCAGTACGACCAGCCCACCAACATCGACGGGCGCCTCAAGCTGCCCGACGGGCATGTGGTGGGCATCGAGCGGGCCCACATCGAGGAGGACACCGGCAAGACCACCCATGTGGGTGGCGGCGGGCGGATCCACGACGCCGACTACGCGCTGGTGGACTACAACCGGGCCGGCGTGCCGCTGGTGGAGATCGTGAGCCGCCCCGACATCCGCACCGCCGAGCAGGCCCGGGCCTTCGTGCGGGAGCTGAGGGCCATCCTGCTGTCCATCGGCGTGTCCGACGCCCGGATGGAGGAGGGCTCCATGCGGGTGGACGCCAACGTGTCTGTGCGCCCCACCGGCTCCGACGAGCTGCGCACCCGTTGCGAGATCAAGAACCTGAGCTCGCTGCGCTCACTCGGTCGGGCCATCACCTTCGAGGCTCGCCGCCACGTCGACCTGTGGTCGAGCGGGGAGCGGCCCCGCCAGGAGACCCGCCACTGGGACGAAGCGGGCGGTCGCACCACGCCGGGCCGCTCCAAGGAGGACGCCGAGGACTACCGCTACTTCCAGGATCCCGATCTGGTGCCGCTGGCCCCGTCAGCCGAGACCGTCGCCGCCATCGACGCCGCCTTGCCGCCGCTGCCCGCAGCCCGCCGGGCCGAGCTCGTCGCGGCTGGCGCCGGAGCGGTGCCGGCCTCCGACGCCGCCCTGCTGGTGGAGCGTGACCAGGACGGCTTGGTACTCGCCGCCATCTCGGCCGGGGCAGACCCGGGATTGACTGTCACCCGGGTGGCCAACGACTTGGCGGTGGAGGACTGGTCGAAGGTGACGCCGGACGGCCTGGCCTCGCTGGTCGCCCTGGAGGCTTCGGGACGGGTCACCGCCACCCAGGCCAAGCAGATCCTGGCGGACATCGTCGAGTCGGGCGAGACGCCGGAGGCGATCTCCGAGCGCCGCGGCTTCCAAGCCATGGCCGGCCACGATCTGGCTGTCACCGTCGACCAGGTGATCGCTAGCAACCCCGACGAGTGGCGGCGGTTCTGCTCCGGCGACGACGCCGACCGCAAGAAGCTGGCCGGGTTCTTCATCGGCCAGGTGATGAGGGCCACCAAGGGCCGAGCCGACGGCGCCGCCGTCAACCGACTCCTGCAGCAGTTGACCCACGGGCCAACATCTGACTGATTCCCGGTCCCCCCGAAGACCGCCGGGGCGACCTCAACCTCGGACAGGACAGCTGGCGTGTGACGGAAAGAGAGCCAATGTCAAGCATCAGGGAAGAACTACGGCAATTGCGGGAGGAGTGCACGGCCAAGTGCCGTGTCCACGGCTGGATGGGAACCGACCCCAAGATCCCGAACTTCTGTTTGTTGTACTCGAGTGTTGCGAGCTTTGAGGCAGGCAGCGGAGTCGTGATCCTCGGAATGAACCCGGCTGGCCCTCCTTCCTGTGCCACTCGACGGGAGAACGAAATTCCCTTCACGGAGCGGGGATACTCGGCTTACTTGGACAGCTCGTGGCTTGATGGGGGCCGCGATCAGAGTCGAGGCCAACATCGTCTCCAGAGAGCTGTTCAAGGCATTGCGATGGTGATGGCGGGTGCTGATCCGTGCGTTGCAATGGAGGCATCAAGGCGAGCCGACTTGGAGCCGGAGGCACGCATCGGCCCCGATGCTGTTGCTCTCCTTCGGAATACACCGTCTGGCAATATCGTTCCTTACCGAGCATCCAGTCTTAAGGACATCCCCGAGCCTCTGCGGGACCATGGACCGATGGTTGGCAAGAGGGTGCTGTGTTTGGTCAGTCCAGCACCAGAATACGTCATCACATTGGCAACGGATGCTTGGAAATCCGTTCGCAAACTCAGCGGATCGCCCAGCGGAGTGCATGAAGAAGCCGTCAACAAGCAATTGAATCGCACGTACCGGGATGTGGAGCTAACCGACGGCCCGCTCAAAGGAGCGCTGCTCATCGGCCTGCCCGCCGTTGTGCGTGACAAGGTGAGGAAGGACGTTACGCCGCGAATGCTGAGCGTTCTCGCCCAGAGGGTTCGGAAACACGGTCTGCCCAGGTCATAGCTGGCATTGTTGAACCTCCATGGGCCTTCGCAACTCAGGTAGCGCTGTGTCGGTGCCCCGCTCAGCGGTCTACGCCGGTGACCCACGACGCCGGGCCGGCGCAACGACCGAGCATCATGATGAGGCGGGCCGCCATCCAGACGTGAAGGGGCGACCCACCCAGCCGATGTCGGCGCCCACGGCCACGACCACCAACCCGCCACCCACCGGCACCGCGCCCACGCCGACCGTAGACACCGCCAGTGAGCGCAAGTCGCCAAGGCATGTCCGCGGCTCGGCTCCGCGCTGCGAAGGCCCGCTCCCATCGCTCATAGACGCCGGGCGGCCAGGCGGCGAACTTCGAGCCGTGTGAGGTCTGAATGCGGGCGATCTCGTCATCGGCGCGCTTCCAGGCGTCATAGTGGCCGCACCACGTAACCCAGCAGCGCAGCCAGCCCCAAGCGGCCGCCTACCTGACCCGCAAAGCCAGCGAAGGCAAGACCCGACGCGAAGCCCGGCGAGCCCACAAACGCCACCTCGCCAACCGCATCATCCGCCGAATGTGGCGCGACGAAACCACCCGACAACAGCCCCACGCACTAGCGGCTTGACAAGGGAGCGTCCGACAGTCCCGAGGGACGCTGCCTGACTGCTCCATCGATGCCTCCGACAGTGTATGATGTTTGAATGACGCAGTGCAGTTACATATGGGAGGGCGCATGTTTGTCGAGCGGGTCAGGGAACTCGCGGAGCTATCCTGCGGGTCCTGGACCTGCTGTGGCGTCGAACCGTGTAGGGGAGGGCCTGTTCTTCGCATCTGTTGCGTGTTCGTGAACAGGTCGAAGGAGCCGTTTGCTGTGTGGCGCCGCAGCAGCCATGAGAAGAAGTGGGCCGCGTGACGGCGCCGGCGCCGACTGTGTCGGCACCGGGGGGGGGGGGGGGCGGGGGCCGCGGGGGGGGG
>JAPOQG010000195.1 GCA_026710865.1 Acidimicrobiaceae bacterium | reverse complement strand
CCCGCCGGCCAGCGGATCGCCGAGGACGGCATCGTGGCCCTGACCGTCAGCCAGGGCGAGATTCCCAGAGTCCCGGCGGTGCGGGGCCGCAACCGGGTCGATGCCGAGGAGATACTCAGGAACGCCGGCTTCGGTGTCATCGTGATCGAAGGCCCCAGCCAGGCCGAGGCAGGCACTGTGGTCTTCCAGGAGCCGACGTCGGGGACGGAGCTCGCGCTGGGCGAGGCGGTGACGATCACCGTCTCCACCGGTCCGGGGCAGATCTTCGTGCCCGACGTCCGGGGCCAGTCGCCCTTCGACGCGATCCAGACGCTGATCGGTCAGGGCTTCCGGGTCGCGGAGCGGCGGGAGCCGTCGAGCGACGTCGCGGAGGGGGAGATAATCGACACCGACCCGCCGCACGGGTTCCCGGTGTCGGCCGGGCTCGAGGTGTTCATCATCATCTCCGACGGGCCTCCCGACGGTGAAGGCGCCGAGAGCTAGCCGGTTGGTTCCAAGTGTTGGTGGTAGTAGGCGGTCAGGGAGCGGGCGGGCGGGGCTGTTGTTGGGTGGCCGGCTGCACCAGATGGCTGCTTGTGAGGGCGAGTCTGAGGTGCCTGGGGGACGGCAGGTCAGGAATCTCGTGGGGTGCTCACCTCTTCGACGTCCCGGTCGGCCTTGGCGGCGGCCAGGGCGTCGAGCGCGAGGGCTTCGGCCTCGGCGGCGGCTTCGGTGGCGTCGACCAAGGCGTCGAGCGCGTCGTGCAGGTCCTCGGTGGCAGCATCGGCGGCGCGGCGCCATGCGGCGGCGTGGGCGTTGGTGCGGTCGTCGTCCGTCCCGGGCCACTTGCTGCGGACGCGGAGCCGGTCGAGGTAGTCCCATGCATTCAGGGCACTGATGGCCGCGGCCCGCACCCTGCCCCGGTGGTAGATCGCCTGGTCCCGGTGTCGGTGGATCGCTTGGTCCAGCCTTGGGCTGTCCTGTGGTCGCTTGCTCATCCGGGGCTCTCGGCTCCCTGGTCTTCGGGTTGTCAGCAGATGGAGCAGCCGCCCGGGGAAGCACTCGCCGAGGGGTCTCAAGGCTCGGGCCGGGGGTACGGCCCGACTGGCGGGCTTCTGTGCGAGGAGTGGTGCAGGACTGTTGAGAGCGAGCGTTGACCCTCGGGCGTTCCGCGGCGCAACTGCGCCAACTCTGTGCGCTCACTCGTGGTGAGCCCCTCGCGCTCGCCGCGGTCCGCCCGCGCCGGGCGCACCCAGCTGCCCGGACTCGACTCGCCGATCCCGAAAGCCCGATCAGGTTCGCAGGATGGGGTTGTGTTGGGGTCTGGGGTGGTTGTCGCGCTGGGGGTGGGTGTTGTGGCGGGGTCGGGTTGGTGTTGACGGCGGTGCGGGTGGCCGGAGTCTGAGTTGGCCGTTGTGGCGGTGGAGTTGCCATCCGTCGTCGTGTATGAGGTGGTGGCAGCGTTCGCACAGCAGTGCGAGGTTGTCGATGTCGGTGGGTCCGCCTCGGCTGTACCATTCGATGTGGTGGGGTTCGCCTCCTTCGGCGGGCGCGGCGCAGTTGACGCAGCCGCCGTCGCGGGCTGCGAGCGCGATGCGCTGGCCTGCGCTGGCGTCGCGTGCGGCCCGTCCGAGCCATAGGGGGTCGCCGTCGGCGTTGAAGATGGCCGGCAGGATCTTGGCTTCTGCGGCGATGTTGGCGATCCGTTCGGCGGGTACGGGCGTGGCGTCGTCGTGGCGCAGGTTGTGCAGTTCGCGTGAGACGGTGTCGTAGTCGGCGATGACCAAAAGGGTGGTGTCGGGCCGGTTGTGGGGTCCCTCGCCGGTGATGAGGTTGGCCAAGGCGTCGGCGCGGCGCTGCGCCGGTGTGCCGCTGTTGGTGCGGTCTATGCCGTTGACGGCGACGCGGTTGCGGTAGGTGCGCACCATCTGGTTGAACGCCAAGCTGATGCGCTTGCCGGTGTCGTGGTCGTAGTAGGCCGAGAGCCGCCATGACCCGTCGGGGTCCTGCACCAGCGACGCCCAGCGGTTGGCGTGCTGGCGGTTGTGCTCGGCACAGGAGTCGGTGTGGGCCGCGTACTGGCGGGTCATGCGCCCGAACAGGTCGACAGGCACCCCTTGGGCCATCTGCAGCAGGGCGGGCTCGTCGGCGTGGTCGGGGTCGGCTCCGACTCTGGCGATGACGCGGGCGTGGCCCGAGGTGATCTCCCCGGCGCGCCACGCGGCCAGCGTGGCGGGGAACTCTGAGGCCACCGACGAAGCCAGCGCGACCTCCGCGGTCGCCTGAGCGGCCGAGACGCGCAGCCGCTCGCGAAGGGTCGCCGCCGCGGCGCGGCCACCGACACGGCGCCGCTTCTCCGCGACCGCCTCGGCCAGCAGCGCCTCCACCCGGCACCGCTCACGCCCCAGCGCGGCCAGCCGGTCATCGAGCCCGGCGTCGCTGAGCCCGCAAACGTCGGTCTGCGGCACCGAGACCGAGACATCACAGCTTGCGGTGCGGGTGGATTCCATGCCCGCAACCATAGACAGGGGGTGTGACAACAACCCTCCACAACCATTAGAAACCCTTGAAAAGGCAAGCTCGCGTTGTGGTGCCGGGTCTCCTGTCCGCAACGGCACCCGAAGTGGCTGACGTGCAGTCAGGCGACCCGCACGGGCGAGCCGGTGTTCCGCAGACGCATCTGCCTCAGCGACCTGCGGGCTTGGTCGAGGCTCTCCTGGAGGCCCTCAGCGGCGAGGTCGCGGCGCTCGGCGGCGAAGCGCAGCCAGCGGGGGAACGCCGACTCCACCGTCGTGAGCCATTCTTCCTCGGGCGGGTGGGCGTGGGCTTCCAGACAGTCCGCGCAGAACAGTCCGTAGCGGGGAATCCACTCCTCTATGAACTCCTCCACCCGCGGCGGGGTCCACCTCAAGATGTCGCCGTCGTGGCACATCATGGCGAAGCCGAGCATGGTGCCGGTGAGTTCTTGCATCTGCAGGTCATGCTCGCCCAAGCGCAGCCCCAGCGAGACGAAATCACTCAGATGGCTCGACGCCGCGGCCCCGTCGAACGAAGGCGCGGCCGGGGCGTGGCCGCCTGCCGGCAGCAGCGACAGCCGCTGCTCGAGCAACGCCCGCAGATCGCTGTCCAAGCCGTCGGCCAAGGAGTCCTCGTCATCGTCGCGTACGTCGTATCTGTCGCTGACGGCCAGGCCGGCCTCCACGATCGCCCGAGCCTCGGCGAGGTCCAACCGCTCCACGCGCACGCCGTCGCCGCGGGCCGCGGCCGGCGGACGCTCGCCGCTGGACTGGCGCAGGTCGAGCACGCTCGGGGCCCGCTCGGGGCCGTCATCGGCTGCGGCCCCGCAGTTCGCCGCGCTCTCCCCGGCGCGTTCGCCGCTGTGGGCGGCACCGGCGCGGACCATTAGGAAGCCGCTCGCCATGGCCTGCCAGAACGGGTCGATGGAGACCGACAGCGAGTGCTCGCTGCCGTCGGGGCGCCGGAAGTCGAT
Source organism: Acidimicrobiaceae bacterium (assembly GCA_026710865.1). Classification (GTDB taxonomy): domain Bacteria; phylum Actinomycetota; class Acidimicrobiia; order Acidimicrobiales; family Aldehydirespiratoraceae; genus Aldehydirespirator. The sequence continues at coordinate 1,196 of JAPOQG010000195.1, read as the reverse complement.
GCGCAGCCGGCTCCGCTCGCCCCACCGGTCGGTGGCCCTGCTCGCCCGAAGCGGCGCCGCCTCGCCCAGCGCGTCAGCCCAGGCGGGCACCTCCGCGCCCGACTGCCGGATGCGGCGCAACGCGCGGCGGGCGTCGGATCTGGCCTCTGCAGGGCCATAGGCCGCGACCGCGGCCGCCAGCACGGCGCCGGCCGGGCCACCGGCCCGCTCGGCGCAAGCCAGGAACACCGGCGCAGCCACACCGTCGGGAGACCTTCTCGTCGATATGGCGCTCTGGATGCACGAAGCCCAGAAGTCGGCTTCGTCGAGGTCGGCCGCGCCTGCCGAAGCCAGTTCTTCGACAACGGACTCGGCGTCCTGCACCAGGATCTGGAACTCGGGCTCGGCGTCGTCGTCGTCGTCGGGAAGCTGGACCTGGACTTCATAGCGGTACCCGCCCGCAAGGAACTCAAGGTCGGCACCGAGCTCGTCGCGATAGACGGGCCGGGGCCTCTTGGGTGTGACACGGCCTCCGCCACGCCTGCGCTTGGGGCGTCCCATGGCCGCACCCTAAACAATCCGACCTCCCGCGAGCAAGGACCCTCGACCCGAGCACCCCAGAGACTGCCGAGTGATGCGGTTTCGCATGGTTGACAACCCTCTGACCTGGGGTTTGGTAGTCGAGAATTGCCCGCCTCGGGACGTGGTCGCCACTCTCCTCGGGCCAGTGGCGATGCGGCGCGCGAACGTTGGACACGACCCATCCTGCGCAGCCTCCCGAACCGTGCGGAGCGTGGGTCCGTCGGCGGGCTCGTCCGAGCTTCAACGGTTGCGCCGCCCGTGCGTCACCCTCCACGTCGAACCGGCAGGCCCTCGGCCCGGCAGCGACCTCGCGCCGGCCCGGCCGTGAGGTCGATGCGGGCTCGTAGCTCAGTGGCCAGAGCAGGGGACTCATGATCTCTTGGTCGTGGTTCGTCGTGGTTCGATCCCACCTAGCCCGCCGATCTGGTGTGGATAGAGTGACGGTGGACGGGCGCCGGTGGGGACGGGGATCTCAGGTGGATCTGAACTGGAGTTCGGAGCAGGACGAGACCCGTCTGGAGTTGCGGCAGTGGCTGGAGCACAATCTGGCTGCTTGGCGGGCTGAGATCGGCACGGAGCTCTCCGGCGACACTCGTGAGGGCTTCGAGCAGCAGCTGCTGTGGGAGCGTCGCCTG
>JAPOQG010000324.1 GCA_026710865.1 Acidimicrobiaceae bacterium | reverse complement strand
GGCCCGACAGCCGGTTGTTCTGAAGCCTCAGCCGCCTGAGCTCGCCCAGTCCGCCGATCTCCGAGGGGATCGCGCCGGTGAGCGAGTTGTTGTGCAGGTCGAGCTCTGTGAGCCTCTTCAGGCGGCCGATGCCTTCGGGGATGGAGCCCGACAGCTCGTTGTCGCTCAGGTTCAGCCGCTGCAGGCGGGTGAGGCTCGCCAGTTGCTCGGGAATCCGGCCGTAGAGCCAGTTGTCGGCGAGACTGAGGTGCTCCAGACCGGTGATGCGGCCCAGAGTCGGGGGAATCTCCCCGGACAGGCCGTTGCCGTCGAGGCGCAGCCGCTCCAGGTGGACCAGACCGCCGACCGATGCCGGGATGTCGCCGGACAGCCGGTTGTCGTGGAGGTACAGGCTCCGCAGCGCGCCGAGACGGCCCAGCTCGGCGGGGATGGGACCCGACAGCCGGTTGCCTTCGAGCCGCAGGTCTCGCAGAAGGCGCAGGTCGCCGAGTTCAGCGGGGATGGGACCCGACAGCTCGTTGTTGTCGAGCCACAGGTACCGCAGCGCGCCCAGACGGCCGAGCTCGGCGGGCACGGGCCCCGACAGCTGGTTGTGGCCGAGCCGGAGCCGCTGGAGCCCGGCCAGCGCTCCCAGCTCGGACGGGATCGTGCCGGACAGGTCGTTGAGCCCGAGGCCCAGATCCTCCAGCGAGGCGAGGTCGCCCAGCGCCGGGGGGATCTCCCCGGTGAGCCCGTTGAGCCAAAGGCTGAGCGTCTCGAGCCGCGACAGGCGGCCGAGTTCGGCCGGAATCGGGCCCGACAGGCTGTTGGCGCTGAGATCGAGCCAGGTCAGGCCGGCCAGATCGCCCAACTCTGCGGGAATGTCGCCCGACAGCGAGTTGCGGCTCATGTCCAGCCACACGAGGTTCTCCAGGCGTCCCATCCCGGCCGGTATCGCGCCGGACAGCCGGTTCTCGCTGAGCACCAGGCGGGTCAGGCTGGAGAGCCCGCCGAGAGAGTCCGGCAGCCCGCGGGAGAACCCGTTGCCTCGCAGGTCCAGGATCCTGAGGTTGGCGAGGCCGCCGATCTCGGCGGGGATGGCCCCGAACAGGTGGTTGTGCTTGAGATCGAGCACTTCCAGATGGGTGAGGCCGCCGATCTCGGCGGGGATGTTCCTGTCGAGCCGGTTGTTCTGAAGGTCCAGGTGGCTCAGGTTGACGAGATCGCCGATCTCGACGGGAATCTGCCCGTACAGGTCGTTGTCGCCGAGGTCCAGGATCCCCAGGCGGGCGAGAGCGCCGATGGAGGCCGGGATCTCCCCGAAGAGCCCGTTGGACGCCAGGTCCAGGATCACCACCCGGCCGGTGCTGTCGGCGGTAACGCCGTGCCACCGGTCCAGCGGCAGGTCCGAGCCCCAGTTGTCGCTTCGATCCCAGCCGTCGCCACCGGTGGACGCGTGGAGCTCCATCAGCACTTCCCGGTCGGGCGGTTCTTCGGGAGCCTCCTCCTGCGCGGCTGCGATACCGGCGGGGGCCAGTGACGCCAGCAGGCAGGCCGCGGCCAGGCACACGACGACGCGACGGCAGACGGGACGGCGCGCCCGTCCGGCCGGCGCCGATCGGGATGCGATGGTTGCGAGAAGGCGGACGGTGACGCTCATGGGATCTCCCCTGTAGCCCCTCATCTGGCTCAACGCCGCAACGTACACCTGCCGATCCGGGCGATCGCGGACCCGCGCCGTCGGGCTGTTGCGCCGACGGTCGGCGTCCTCGCATGTACGAGGCTGACGCTGGCCTGCCGTCGTACGGGCCGCGCTGGGAAGATGCGCCTTGTGGCGCCCGGGCATCCAGTCGAGCCCGGTGGCCGTGAGTCAGGCGATCGGCGCGCGGGCGGTCAGTCCCAGCCGAGCTCCTCCAGCGTGTCGTCGTCGATGCCGAAGTGGTGGGCCACCTCGTGGACGACGGTGACGGTTATCTGATCGACCAGCTCCTCCTCGCTGTCGCAGACTGCGCAGATCGGCAGCCGGTAGACGGTCACCCGGTCGGGCATGGCCATGCCGCCGTAGTCGGCCCGCTCGGTCAGGGGCACGCCCTCGTACAGGCCGAGGAGGTCGTCGTCGGGGTGGGCGTCCTCCACGACCACGGCGACGTTCTCCATCATCTCGCCCAGCTCGGGCGGCAGCGAGTCGAGAGCCTCGCCCACAATCCGCTCGAAGCGGGCCTCGTCGATCATGAACACCGCCGCAGACAGTACCGAGCCCAGCGCTGCGAGGTCCGCTCGCCGCGGCAGCGCCCCGGCCGTAGGGTCGGGGCGTGGACGACGCCGAACACCCGCTGCTGGCCGGCTTGACCGTCGAGCAGCGCGACGCGGTGACGACCCGGGCATCGCCGATGTGCATCATCGCCGGCGCCGGCTCGGGCAAGACCCGGGTGCTCACCCGCCGCATCGCCTGGCAGGCGAGCCACGGCAGCGCCGATCCCCGCCGCACCCTCGCGGTGACGTTCACCAGGCGGGCGGCCCGCGAGCTGCGGGCCCGCCTCCGCAGGCTCGGCCTCAACGACGAGGTGAGGGCGGGGACCTTCCACGCCGTCGCGCTGGCCCAGCTCCGCCGGCACGCCGCCGACTCCGGCCGCCGGCCGCCCCGGATCCTCGAGAACGCCGCCGGGCTCGTCGCCGAGTTGCGCCCCAAGGCCGACCGGGCCGCCGTGGCCGACATCGTCAACGAGATCGGCTGGTGCCGGGCCCGCCTCGTCATCCCCGAGGAGTACCCGGCCGAGGCGAGGGCCGCGGGCAGGCGACCGCCCTGGGGCCGGGCCGACCGCTTCGCCCAGCTCTACGCCGACTACGAGTCGGCCAAGGGCAGGCGCCGGGTGCTCGACTTCGACGACGTGCTGTCGCGCTCGCTGGAACTGATGGCCACCGAGCCCAAGCACGCGGCGGCTCACCGCTGGCTGCACCAGCACGTGCTCGTCGACGAGTTCCAGGACATCAACCCGCTGCAGTTCGCCCTGCTGCGCTCCTGGCTGGGGCCGGACTCGACGCTGGTGGTGGTCGGCGACCCCGACCAGGCCATCTACGGCTGGAACGGCGCCGATCCCGGCCTGATCGACGCCGTCGGCGAGCACCTGCCGGGCTGCGCGGTGCTGCACATGCGCACCAACTTCCGGTCGACGCCTGAGGTGCTGGCCGCGGCCGGGCGGCTCCTGGACCGCGCGCCCCAGCCCGCGGTGCGGCCGCCGGGGGACGAGCCCACCGTCAGTGTCTGCGACGGGTCCGACGAGGCCGCAGTCCTGGCCCGGGCTGTGCGGCACCGCCACCGGCCCGGTTCGCGCTGGCGCCGTCAGGCAGTGCTGGCCCGGACCAACGCGCAGCTCGAGCCGCTGCGGCGGGCGCTGCTGCGTCACGGCATCCCGGTGGCCGCCCCGACCGAGCGCAGCCTGGTCCGCAAGCCCGAGATCGCGGCCCTGCTGCAGGCGTGGCCCGCCGGTGCGAGCCTCGCCTCCTGCGTGGCCGAGACCCGCCGGGAGCTGCGCGGCCTCGAGTCCGCGACCATTCGGCCCGACCCGACGCCGGTCGAGGCCACGCCCGAGACGCGGGCGACGGTCGAGGCCTTCCTGGAGTTCGCCGACGACCACCTGAGCCTGGACCCGGACGCCACGGTCGCAGCCTTCCGCACGGCGCTGCGGGCCGACGACCGCGCCGTCGCTCCCTCCGACGGGGTCGACCTCATGACCTTCCATGCGGCCAAGGGACTGGAGTGGCCCGTCGTCCACATCGTGGGCTTGGAGGACGGGTTCGTTCCCATCGCCCACGCCCGCACCGCGCCGGCCCTGGCCGAGGAGCGCCGCCTGCTGCATGTGGCCGTGACCCGGGCCGAGCAGGAACTGCACGTCCTGTGGTGCAACCGCCGCGACCTGGGAGGCGACAGCGTCGACCGGGAGCCCTCCCGGTGGCTGGAGATGATCGGCAGCTCGCGGAGCGCCGACGGCGTGGAGTCGCAGAGAACCCGCAACCTGGAGGGTGTGGCCGGGGCCCGCCAGGAACTCAAAGCCCAGCGGCGCCCAGCCATGCCTAGGTGACTGCTGAGCACATCGCTGAGTGCTCGGACGCCTCGGCGCATGAGAACCATCGTTCGATCATCCGCGTGGACACCACTGATACCTGTGGGCGCCGCGACCATCCACGTCCGCAGACCGTAGAGATCAGGCCTTCGACGCGCCTGCTTCGGCGGGCTGCTCCTCACGAACGGCGCTCATCTCCAGACGCACGCCGTCGTGCTGCGCCAGCAGGGCGATGACCTCGAAAAGGTCACTGGCGAGCGGGTCGCCATCCGGACCGAACATCTGCGTCAGCGTCTCCGATGACCTGCCCGTCATGACACCGAGCTGCTCGAAGCCGACGGTGGCGATTACCTGATCGCGCAGGAGTATCCTCACGACCCCTACCTCGCCTGCGAGCAGGCACTGGACTGCCTCCTTGAGGCGGGCCTCTCTGAACTCAGGATCGCGGCGGACTCGGGCCTGCACAATCTCGTGGTAATCGCTGGTGAGCGCCATGTCATGCCTCCTCGCGCTGGCTGCGCCTGTACTCTCGCCAGAGTCCACGGGCCTTCTCGATGTCTTGGTGCTGGCGGTCCTTGGTGCCCCCTGCAAGCAGGATGACCAACGCGCGCCCGTCGCGGCCGAAGTAGACCCTGTAGCCGGGCCCGAAGTGTAGGCGACACTCCAACAGCCCGCCGCCGAGGCCCTTGATGCTCGAGTGGTTCCCATCCGCTATACGGGCGAGGGCGGCGTCCACCCGGGCGGCGGCGGCGCGATCGAGCCCGTCGTACCATCGGCGGAACGGCTGACGGCCCCGGCCGTCGGTGAACGCTCGGATCTCGACCACACCGCGACTGTAGTGATAGTCAAGTCATTTTCATGGTCTATTGCTGTCTATAGAAGCTGTGGCGGCTAGGCCTCGACGGCCCGGGGCATGGCCACCACCGCGACGTTGGCGGTGCAGCGCTCCAGGACCGTCTCAACGGTGTGCCCCAGGAACGGCCGTCCGTCCACGTTGCGCAGCGACGCCCCCAGCACCACCAGGTCGGCCTCCTGCTCCTCGGCCGCGGCCACCAGCGTCGACGCCACCGACGAGCCCTCCGGCACCAGGGCTCGGGCGTCGACGCCCATCTCCGAGCCCCGGGACCGGGCCGATTCCATGAGCGAGTCCACCACCTGCCGGGCCGACTCGCTGCGGTCCTCGCCCAGCACGCGGGTCGCCAGCTTGGTTCGGGTCAACCGCTCCGGCAGCATCCGGAGCTGCGGCCGTTGCCGCTGCACGACATGGGTCAGCACCACCTCGGTGCCCAGCTGCCCGCTCACACCGAAGGCGACCTCCTGGGCGGCCCTCGACGACCGCGTGCCGGTGACGGGCACGATGGCACGGGTGAAGGCGCCCGGAAGGGGCGTCTCGATGCCCTCGGCCCTGCGCACGATCACCACCGGCAGCGGCGAGTGCAGCAGGAGCTCGTCGACCATGGGCGAGTAGAGCTGGCCCTCGTGGCGGCCGGCCACGCCGACGCATATGGCGCCGTAGCCCAGACGGGCCTCGGCCACGATGGCCGACGCGACCACGGCGCCGGCGCCGCTGGCCACCCGCACCTGCCGGTGGTCCACGTCGCGCCCGTGGAGCACGCTGCGGATGATGTCGATGTCGGGCCACCGGACGCCCGCGGCGCCGTCGGACCCGTACGATGCGCCCGACCCGCTGTCGGCCGTCACCGAGATCACGGTGGCGGGAACCTGCACCGGCCAGGCGAAGTGCATCAGCTGGGCGGCCGCGATGGAGGCGGGCTCCGCCCTCGAGGGCAGCAGCAGCCGCGACGACCGGACCACCAGGTTGCGGCTCAGGGCCTCCTCGCGCTCGAGGCGCTCCCGCTCGGCGGGCGATCCCATCCAGTCGCGCACCGCCAGCCGCAGGCTCACCGCGGCGAACACCGACGTCACCAACGGCACGATCACGATCACCGTGTAGGCGGTCTCGCTGAACACCCCGAGCGACAGGCCCACCGATGCGATCACGATCTCCAGCGCTCCCCTGGCGTTCAGCCCGGCGCCCAGCGCGACCGCGGCCCGCTGCGACTGGCCCGCCATCCTCGCCCCCACGAAGGCGCCCGCGAACTTGGCCACTATCGCCACCACCATGACCGCGCCCGCCCAGGCCAGCGCCTCGCCCTCGCCGAGGAGGGAGAGATCGACCCTGAGCCCGGCCATGGCGAAGAACACCGGCGCCAGGAAGGCATTGGTGAGCGACTCGATGTGGTGCTCGACCTCGTGCTGCTGGAACCGGGAGCGGTTGAGCACCACCCCCGCCACGAACGCCCCGAGCACGGCCTCGATCCCCAGCGCCTGGGTGACCACCCCGAACAGCAGCATCGTGATGACGGCTATGCCGAGCGCGCCCCGCAGGTTGGGGCCGTCGCGCCGGATGCGGCGCAGGCTCGCGTCCACCGCCCGCTGGCCCAGCGTCATGGCCAGCGCCAGGAACGCGGCGAGGCCCAGCACCGTCCGCAACGTCCCCGGGACCGAAACCTCGCCCGCGGACGCGAACCCCGCGAACACGGCCAGCATCACCCAGCCGACGACATCGTTGGCCATGCCCGCGGCCACGGTGATCTGCCCGAAGTCCCGTCTCATGAGACCCAGCTCCGACAGGATCCGGGCGATCACCGCCAGCGCCGACACCGACAGCGCGGCCGCGACGAACAGCGCGAACACGGTCCGGTCCGCTCCGCCGCCCACGAAGCCGTCGGGCAGCAGCAGGCCGGTCACCAGGCCGCCGGCCAGGGGCACCACCAGGCTGAACCCGGTGACCAGGGCCGCGGCCCGCCCGAGGCGCCGGATCAGCGCGAGGTCGGTCTCGAATCCGGCCGTCACCAGCAGCAGGGCCACCCCGAGCCAGCTGACCGCGAACAGGGCGCCCGAGGAGATCTCCTCATGGGGCAGGAACCACTCGAAGCCGCTGGGCCAGACCTGCCCGAACACCGAGGGGCCCAGCACCACCCCGGCGGCGAGATGGCCGATCACCGACGGGAGCCCCACCCGGCGCATGCCGTAGCCGGCGGCCCGGGCCGCGGCCACCAGCACCAGCAGCTGGGTCCAGAAGACGAGCAGGGCGTGCTCGTCCAGCGGGGTCAGCACGCCTCAGGCCTCCCCGTTCAGCTCGATGTCGACCAGCAGGGGCGCGTGGTCGCTGGGCGGGTCGTCCTTGGGGCCCTTGCGCTCGTTGCGGTCGATCAGCACGAAGCGGGCCGCGCCGGCCGCAACACGGGTCCCCAGCACCAGGTCGATGCGCATGCCCTTGCGCTTGTGGAAGTCGCCGCCCCGGTAGTCCCACCACGTGAACAGCCCCTCGCCGGCGTGGTGCTCGCGGAAGACGTCGACCAGCCCCCACTCCAGCAGGCCGGCGAGCCTCTCCCGCTCCGCCGCGCTGGTATGGGTCGTGTCGGTGAAGGCGGCGGGGTCGTACACGTCGCGGTCGTCGGGGGCGATGTTGAAGTCGCCGCAGACCAGCGCGGGAGCGCCGGGATCGGCCTGGGCGTCCAGAGAGGCCCGCAGCCGGCGCAGCCAGTCGAGCTTGTAGTGATAATGGTCGTGGCCGACGGCCCGGCCGTTGGGGACGTAGCACGACGCCACCCGCACGCCCCCGCAGGTGGCCCACGCCAGCCGGGCGTCGGGGTCGGGGTCGATGCCGTCGCCGAATCCGGCCACCGGATCCTCCAAGCCCACCCTGCTGAGCACGGCCACGCCGTTCCAGCGCCCCTCGCCGTTGTGGAAGCAGTCGTAGCCCAGCGACTGGAAGGCCAGGGCCGGGAAGGCGTCATCGGCGAGCTTGGTCTCCTGAAGGCACAGCACATCGGGCGAGAACGCCTCGATCCAGCGCTGCACCCGGTCCAGCCGGGCCTTCAGCGAGTTGACGTTCCAGGTGACCACCCGCACGGGCCGACCCTATCCCGCCCAGGGGCCGAGCGAATCGACGTTAGGTGACACGACGAGGTACTCGCTCCCTATTCTCCAATCCCCGTCAGGAAGTAGGATCGTCGCCATGACCGACTCGATCCGTGCCGAGCCCGGCGACGACCTGGGCACCAACGCCTGGATCGTCGACGAGATGCGCGATCTGTGGGCGGCCGACCCGGCGTCGGTGGACGAGGCATGGCGGGCCCTGTTCGAGGGCGAGACGCCCGACTCGCCGGTCGCCAAGGCCGACCCTGCGGCCGCGGCCGCCCCGTCCCGCACCACCATCGACACCACCGCCACCGACGTGACAGTGCCCAGTGCACTGGTCGACGACGCGGCCGCGGACCCGGCCCCGCCCCGGGCCCCCGCGGCGGACGCGTCCCCGCCCGATGCCGGCCGGCCGAGACGGCAGCGCGCGCCGGAGGCGGAGGCCGGCGGCGACGACGCTCCCGTCGGCGAGCCGATCAGGGGGGTCGGGGCCCGCATCGTCTCCAACATGGAGGCCAGCCTGGCCGTTCCCACGGCCACCAGCTTCCGCGAGGTCCCGGCCAAGCTCCTGGAGGTCAACCGCAAGATCGTCAACGGCCACCTCGGCCGCAAGATGGTCCGCAAGATCTCGTTCACGCACCTCATCGGCTACGCCGTGGTGCGGGCCATCACCGAGACGGTCCCGGCGATGAACAACATCTACGCCACCGACGCGGCGGGCAGGCCCAGGGTCGTGCGACCCGATCACATCGGCCTCGGGATCGCGGTCGACATCGCCCGCGACGACGGCACCCGCTCGCTGATGGTGCCGTGCATCCACGACGCCGACACCCTCGACTTCGACGCCTTCGTGGACCGCTACGACGAGCAGATCGCCAAGATCCGCGAGAACCGCCTTACCGCCGACGACATGCGGGGCGTGACCGTGACCATCACCAACCCGGGCACGATCGGCACCCAGCAGTCCGTGCCCCGGCTGATGGCGGGGCAGGGAACCATCGTCGGGGTCGGAGCGCTGGCGTTCCCCACCGAGTACGAGGCCGCCGACCCGTCGCTGCTGGCCGACCTCGGCGTGAGCAAGCTGGTGACGATCAGCAGCACCTACGACCACCGGGTCATCCAGGGCGCCGAGTCGGGACTGTTCCTGCAGAGGGTCCACGACCTGCTGCTGGGCGCCGACGGCTTCTACGACCAGGCGTTCCGGGCGCTGCACATCCCCTACTCGGCGGTCATGTGGCGGCGCGACTTCAACCCGGTCGACCGCGAGGGGGCCATGCTCGAGAAGCAGGCCAAGGTCAACCAGCTCATCAACCAGTACCGGGTGCGGGGCCATCTGATCGCCGACCTCAACCCGCTGCGCGACGAGGCGCCCCAGATGCACGCCGAGCTCGACCCGGCCACCTACGGGCTGACCATCTGGGACCTGGACCGCGAGTTCCTGACCGGCAGCGAGACCGGGATATACGCAACCGTCGGCGGGACGCGCCGGATGAAGCTCGGCGACCTGCTGGGCGTGCTGCGCGACGCCTACTGCCGCACCGTCGGCGTGGAGTACATGCACATCCAGGAGCCCGAGGAGAAGCGGTGGATCCAGGAGCAGATCGAGGGGGCCGACACCACGCTCAAGAACGAGGACCAGCTGCGCATCCTCAGCAAGCTCAACGCAGCCGAGGCCCTCGGCAGCTTCCTGGGAACCAAGTACGTCGGCCAGAAGCGCTTCGGCCTGGAGGGGGCCGAGTCGACCATCCCGCTGCTCGACGCGGTGCTGACCTGCGCGGCCGACGAGCCCCTGGCCGAGGTGGTGATGGGCATGGCCCACCGGGGGCGGCTCAACGTGCTGGTCAACCTGGTGGGCAAGGCCTACCACGAGCTGTTCAAGGAGTTCGAGGGAGCCATCACCGAGGAGCAGATCCAGGGCAGCGGCGACGTGAAGTACCACCTGGGCCAGATCGGCGCCTACGAGAGCCCGTCGGGCAAGCACCTGCTGGTCGAGATGGCCGCCAACCCCTCCCACCTCGAGGCGGTCGACCCGGTGGTAGTGGGCATGGCCCGGGCCCGGATGGACAACATCCCGCCCGACAGCAACTACGGCTCCTACCCGGTGATGCCGCTGCTGATCCACGGCGACGCCGCCTTCGCGGGCCAGGGCGTGGTGGCCGAGACGTTCAACCTGAGCCTCATCCGGGGGTACCGGGTCGGCGGCACCGTCCACCTGGTGATCAACAACCAGCTCGGCTTCACCACCACGCCGGACGCGGCCCGCTCCACCCAGTACTCCACCGACGTGGCCAAGATGGTCGGCGCGCCGATCTTCCACGTGAACGGCGACGATCCCGAGGCCTGCGTGCGGGCCGCCCGCCTGGCCTTCGCCTACCGCCGGCGGTTCAACAAGGACGTCGTGATCGACATGATCTGCTACCGGCGCCACGGGCACAACGAGGGCGACGACCCCAGCTACACGCTGCCGGAGATGTACCGCCGCATCGACGCCAAGCCCACCGTCCGCACCCAGTACCGCGAGTCGCTGCTGAAGCGGGGCGACATCAGCGCCGAGGAGGCCGACGCCTCCCTGGCCGAGTTCCGCGAGCAGCTCCAGGCCGCGCTGGACGAGACCCGCGACGCGTCGCCCGGCCACAACATCCGGGCCCGGCGCCCGCCGGAGCCGATGGGCGTCCTCCCCCACGTCCGGACCTCCATCGACTCGGTCACCGTGGAGCGCATCTACCAGGCGCTCAACACCGTGCCCGAGGGCTTCACCGTCCACCCCAAGCTGGCCAGGCAGTTCGAGCAGCGCAACAAGATGTTCCGCAGCGGCGAGTTCGACTGGGGGCTGGGCGAGGCGATGGCCTTCGGGTCGCTGCTCATGGAGAACACGCCCGTGCGGCTCAGCGGCCAGGACAGCCGCCGGGGGACCTTCTCGCACCGGCACTCCACCCTGGTGGACTACCTGACCGGCGAGGAGTACGTGCCGCTGTCGGTGCTGTGCGCGCCGGACGCCGACCTGTGGATCTACGACTCCCTGCTGTCGGAGTACGCCGCGCTGGGCTTCGAGTACGGCTACGCGGTGGCCAAGCCGGAGGCCCTGGTCATCTGGGAGGCCCAGTTCGGCGACTTCGCCAACGGGGCCCAGATCATCATCGACCAGTTCCTGGTGGCGGCCGAGGACAAGTGGGACCAGCACTGCGGGATCGTGCTGCTGCTGCCCCACGGCATGGAGGGCCAGGGCCCCGAGCACTCGTCGGCCCGCATCGAGCGGTTCCTGACGCTGGCCGCCGAGGACAACATGCACGTGTGCCAGCCCACCACCGCCGCCCAGTACTTCCACCTGCTGCGCCGCCAGATGATCCACCGGGTCCGCAAGCCCATGATCGTGTTCACGCCCAAGTCGCTGCTGCGCTCCAAGGCGGCCCGATCCAAGGTCGACAACCTGTCGTCGGGAACGTTCGAGGAGGTGGTGGGCGACCCCGCGGCCGAGGCCGGCGCCCTCGACGCGGAGGCGGTGACCCGGGTGGTCTTCTGCACCGGCAAGGTGGGCTACGCCGCCATCGAGCTGCGCGACGAGCACCGGGCCCCGCTGGCCGTGTGCCGGGTGGAGCAGCTCTTCCCGTGGCCCTTCGGGGCGGTGGACTACGAGCTCCGGCGCTACCCCAACGCCACCGAGATCGTCTGGCTGCAGGAGGAGCCCGAGAACATGGGGGCGTGGAACGGGATCAAGGGACGCCTCTACGAGGCCCACGG
>JAPOQG010000055.1 GCA_026710865.1 Acidimicrobiaceae bacterium | reverse complement strand
GCGCCGGGCGCCGTTCATCGGGCGGGGCCTCGACGCAGTCTGAGGACTAGCTCGGCAACACCCGCCCGTCGGATCGAGACCCTTGTGAACCGAGTTCACCGAGCAACTCGACAATCCCCTCGTACTGTCGGCGATCCGGCAGCCGTCACGCCGCCCTGGCATCAGAATCCCGCTTGGTTGCAGCGCTTCGTGTTCTATAATCGAACATGTGAGCAGGGATAGCGGGCACTTGGGGGCTCGCGTGGCCGCCGCTCGACGCGATGCAGGCCTCACGCAAGAGGAGTGCGCCACGCGCGTGGGGATGGATCGCAGCGCCTTGGCCAAGATCGAGACCGACAAGCGAGGCATCAGCGCGACCGAGCTGGTCCGGTTCGCAGAGGCCTTCAAGATGCGTATCGAGTGGTTCTTCGAAGACGCTCCTCAGGCAGTGCTGTCGAGACGGAACGCTTCAGAGCCGGGTGCTCCCAGCCCGACCGTGGATCGCTTCACCGAACGGGTCGCCCGGGAGGTCGAGTTCCTCCAGCGCCTCGGTGGGATCGAGTTGACCGCCACCCCCGCGATGGAGTTCCCGGAGGCTCCAGAGCAGGCCGAGGGCACTGCGGCAGAGGCGCGACGGAGGCTCGGCTACGACCGTGAAGAGCCCGCGACCGCGTTGGGCGCACGCGCCGCAGACCTGGGCCTGCTGGTCTTCTCCTGGGAGCTTGGCGAGTCTGGAGCTGACGGAGCATCCGTCTTGCTGGCACAAGGTGGTGTGGCAGTGGTCAACGGCAGCTACCAGACCGGCCGCCGGCGTTTGACTCTCGCCCACGAGTTCGGCCACTACCTCTTCGGCGACGAGTACTCCACGGACTGGCGTGTGGCCGAAGCCCCTCCCGCGAAGCGCGAGGGGCGTATAGACCGTTTCGCTCGGGCCCTGCTCCTGCCGGCTGCCGTGTTGAAGAACCGCTGGCGCGGAGGAGACGAGGCTCGGGTGGACGCTGTGCGCCTTGCCAGCGAATACCGCGTGGACATGTCCACGCTGGCACGGCGACTGGACGAACTGGAGATCGCATCACCCGAGGAACTGGCGCTGGTACGTGCGACGCGCACGCGTCGGTCCGACATCGTCGAACTCGACCTGCTCGTCGCCGACGAACTCTCACCGCCGCAGTTGCCTGACGCCTACCTGAGGGCGGTGCTCAGCCTATATCGCCGCGAAGAGATCTCTGCCGCCCGCGCCCTGGAGCTTCTGTTGGACACCTGGGAAGAGGAGGACCTGCCCGACCTTCCCCCGCTGCCCGCTGACGCTGTCTGGTCGTTCGTGTCCTAAGCGGGCACCGCCCGTCTCGCAATCAACATGGACGCCTTCCGCCGCAGTGATTGGGGCCCGCGCATGCGATTGAGTTGGCATCCGCCGACGAGGAACCCGCTGCGACACCGTGATTCCCGTTCTCGCCGCTCTGATCTGCACCTCTAGGAGAGTGTTGAGCAACTGGGTTGTTGGCTGTGGTGTTGGGGGGCAGGTGTCTGAGCCGGGCGGGCCGGGGTGTGTGGGAGTTGCTGGGTGGTGCCGGTCCGTACCGATCTGGTGGACACCTTTGAGGGCTCGGCAGGTGCCATCCCGTACACCGGTTGACCATCACACTGTATAGCAAGCGACTGCTATTGTGTATAATGGCTTGCAGGGCCAGAAGGCCGCGGCGGCCCTCGCCGCGACCCCGGATCGACTGATGTCGGACCTCAACACATTCGGCCTACTGTTCGAGTCGATGGTCGTGCGGGACCTCCGTGTGCTGGCACAGCCCCTGGCCGCGCAGGTGTCGCATCTGCGCGACGCGGCCGGGCAGGAAGTCGACGCCGTCATCGAACGCCCCGCCGGAGACAGGATGCTGGTCGAGGTCAAACTCGGTGGAGCCGACAATGTCCAACACGCAGCCGAATCGCTGCTGCGCGTCGACAACAACCTGCCCGACAGCGGGCCGCGGCGGCGCCCGACGCTGGTCGTGGTCACCGCCGGCGGCTACAGCTACACACGCGACGACGGCGTCAGAGTCGTCCCGATCACACTGCTCGGACCCTGACACCCTGCCAGCCCTGCGCTAGCAGTGCAGTACCCGGGCTTCAACTCCAACGAGCCAAGCACCCGATCCGGGCCAGCGCCACGATGGCGACGATAGTGCAGTACCCGGGCTTCAACTCCAACGTGCCAAGGCATGCCTTGGCACGAGCCTTCTGCTGGTCGTTGGAGTCAGCGTGTTACTGCTTTGGGGTGGCCGGGAGTTGCACTTCCTGCTACAGTGTAGCGTGCTGTAGTGCGAGCAAGCTACAGAGATCCGGCAAGCTACGAGGTGTGCCATGCCACGACCGACATCGTTCCGTCTTCCCGAGGAACTCCTGGAGCGCATCGAGGTCGAGAGCCGCTCCGTCGGCGCCTCGATCACGCAACTGGTCTCCTCCTTGCTAGACGAGGGCCTCAAGACGCGCCGTTTCCCCGGCGTCGTTTACCGCAACGGCCCCCTGGGTCGACGCGCCGCTCTAGTGGGCGGCCCGGACGTGTGGGAGGTGGTGCGAGACCTCGCCGCTGCGCCGGGGCGGGGGATGGACCGTGTCGAGAACCTCGTCGCCGAGACCGGCCTGAGCGCAGCGTCGGTGCTGCTGGCGGCGGACTTCTATGCGTCGTTCCCCGAAGAAGTCGATGCGCTGATCGAAACAGATGAGCGTGCTGCCGAGGAGGTCCGCCTCCAGGCTCACCGGCGCGAGCAGCTGCTGTCGCCTTGAGGTGGCTGATCGACGAGATGCTGCCGCCTGCCACCGCGGCGGAGCTGGCCGCGTTCGGCCATGAGGCGCTCAGTGTGGGTGAGGCGGGGCTTGGGGGCAGCGATGACGCCGCCGTCTATGAGACCGCCGTCGAGCAGCAACGGGTGATCGTGACGGAGAACTTCGCGGACTTCGCCACGATCACCAGCGACCGGTTGGCCGCGGGCGCGCCGTGCGTGCCCGTCGTCTTTGTCAGGAAGTGCCAGCACCCTCGTGGCTCGGCGCTGGCTCCCTCCCTGGCACGCCACCTGCACGGGTGGTCTGTCTCCAACCCGAACCCATACCCTGGCGTGCACTGGCCGTGAAGGCAGCGGCCCGCGGTTGAGTTCGCGTGCTGCACTCGCCCGATTCTGCGTTGATGACCGAGACCCAGGCTCTCTACACCGACTGGCCGCGCCCTGCTCGCGTTTGTGCAGGTCAGTGGCCCGCAAATGTGAAGTAAGCCGTGAACCAGGGGAACGCCTCAGACTCGGGGAATGTCGCGAACAGGAAGTCGTGGCCGATCTTGAAGGGGACCCGGTTGTGGGTCCCAGGTGCTATGGGGTGTTCGGGTTGGTGTTGGTGTTGCTGCCAGTGGGCAGCGTACGCGGCGGGCGTGAGCCAGTCGGGATGGGCAGGAAAGTCCATTGCGGGGGCCTCTTTCGCCAAGGGCGTCGCCTCTGCGGGGAACCGGCAGTCCGTGATCTGGTGCGGGTATCCGCGCCGCGCAACCCGAGTAGCGCAAGAATTGTTGCCAGTTCGCTAGCTTGCGGTTCATCGAACCGGGGCGACTACCATTTCTCAGAAGGGGGAAGGTCCATGGCCTCTGACACGCAAGCAGGAGCTGCGAGTTCGGTCCAACTCCACACCCGGACTTACGCGTCCGAGCATCGCGAAGCGTTGGAGCGTGATCATTGGGGCCGCTCAGCGCTCATGCGCGACGGCGAAGTGATCGAGATCTTCGACGCGGGCATCGATGCCTACGATGCTGGCATTGAACGATTCGGGCAAGGGAACTTCGCCACTCAGGGCATCGGCGCGGTCAGCGTCGGCTACCGCGTCGTCCGTCCCATCGGCTGACCTCCCGTAGCGTTGCCCAAAATCGAGATCCTGGTTGAGCGCGCCCGCATTGTGGTGCGACTGGCCGTGTCAGAGGCGTCTCACGGCGGCGCGGAACACGTCGAAGGTCTGCTGGACACCGGCGCGACGCGGAGCTTCATCAGCAGCGAGTTGGTCACGAAGCTGGGGGTGGCCCCCAGCGGGACCGCAGATGTGACCACCCTAGACATGGCAAGCCAGCAGAGACCGACCTACCCCGTGCAGGTGCGCGTGCCGACCCCGCAGTTTGCTACGGCACCGGCCGAGGATCATTTTCGCACGCGGATCGAAGCCGTGGGATCGGAGCACCACTTCGAAGGCAGGCACTCCACCACGCCGTGTGATGTGTTGCTAGGGATGGACCTGATCAGTCAGTGGCGGGTCGAGATCAGCGACGGCCAATGCATCATTGGTTGGTGAACGCCCGCTATCTCGCCAAGCGTCAGCGCAGGTCGAATACAGTGCTCAGGGCGGTGTCGATGCCCCACTGGTCCTCGGGGTGGAGATGTCCGACCAAGCCGCCTAGACGGGTGCCCTTTGGACATCAAAGCATCATCTAAGAGAGATGCTATGATGTCCAAATGCGAACGACGTTGACTCTCGACGACGACTTGGCCGCGGCCCTCAAGGAACAGGCTCAGCGGGTGGGGCAGCCGTTCAAGCAGGTCGTCAACGACACCTTGCGGCGGGGCCTGTCTCCGGTGCTCGCCGAGGTGGAGCCCGATGAGGGCTCCTGTTGAGTCTGTGCGCTCGCTGTCTGTGCGCTCGCTAGACTTGGGCTGCCCCGATGAGCAGGATGGGACTTGCAACGAGGATGCAAACCGCTATGACGATTCCCGCGACCGCGAGGCTGCGAGGGCCGGGATTCGTGTCGCGTCTGCTCACCCCCATTATCGAGAGCCCGAGCCCTATGAGCAGAATGACATAGCTCACCTCGAATAGGCGGAGCTGCGGAACGAAGAACCCCATCGGGAACACGAGCACAAAGCTGATCGAGCACCCGAATCCAACGACGGCCGCTTCGTCCGCGATTGGAGATTTCCGCCTAGGTGTGCGACTTGAGGCCTTGGTAGCGAGGTCGTGTTGCGTTTGTTTCGAGGGCTCAGGGTCCAGCGGTGGTGGGGGAAGATCAGACATGACTCTTCAAACTACCCTGAGTTGGCTAGCGGCATGAGATATAGCCAAGATCCACGCGCCGCAGCACCAAGACCGAGCGACAGTGCAAGCCGGTGCCGGCGACGTGTTTCGCGCCACTGCGACAAGCGGGTTCGGTCGCCGAGGGATGCGCTGTGAGGTCGCAGTCTTGAGACTGGAGGCTATTGGCCCGAGCGCGTTGCTTCCTGCTCGGTGTCGGCTCCGACTTCAACATGGGTCACGAGAATGCGACGAATCTCGCGCGCCGAGAGTATTGCCTGACTACTGGGAGAAGGCGTAAGTGGTTCGCCGTCTGAACCTAGAATCGTAAGGGGCTGCCCAATCACCAGTTCACAGTCAGGATGATCCTCTATATCGGTATTGTACCACACTAGAGGACCTGCAACGTAGCTGGGCGAACTCCACCGGTAGAGCTTGCCGAGCATCACCCAACGGCTTGGGCAGTTCGTGCTCTTTCGATGCTGTCCCAGAGCGCCTCCGCTTCGGTGACTGCCTTGGGAGAAGGCTGACCGACCTCCTTGATGAGTCCCTCCAAATAGCGGTCCGCACGCTCGGTTTCGTCCTGCCTGTGATCGGCTCCGCTTCCGTCCCCTCCACGGTCCGCATCGCGAAGCAGTGAGGGTGGGCGATGCATCGCGGGATGGGCTGCGCTCAGGGCATCCGCAACCCTCAAGCGCATCCGTCGCCTGACATCACTGAGCAGGAGGCGCAAGAGCAACTGGCCGCTCTGAGCGTGCTAGCCCGATGGGTGGACGAGCGCGAGCCAGTCGGTGTGGACGATGACGCGGCAGGGGAGTAGGTAGCTCCCGCCAACTCGTCAAGCCCCACCGCGTGTCCCCCGGTCGGGGCGTGATGCGGTGGCTAACGTGCGGCGGCTCGCTGACAGCAGAAGGAGAAACCTCATGTCAGACCAATCCCCCCACAGTCCCGCGCCCGCCTATCCGCCATCTGGCTCGCGTGAGCCGGACTGGACCACAGGCCAAGGCATCGGCTTCCTGGTGGCGCTGCCCGGCTGGATAATCGTCGGGCTAGCGGCGCTTGTTGGTGTCATCGGTCTGGCCGCTGGCACCTCTGGCACCGCTGTCGGTGCGGGGGGGCTGCTTATCATCGTCGGCATGGCGCTGTTCGGCACAATCACCGCCATCCCCGGCACCATCGTCTTCAACAAGTGCAAGCGTCGCTAGCGGCCTGCACAACACTACGCGGCCCAAGTGTGAAGCGGAGCCACTTTCTTGGCCCCTCGCGGCCCCCGACTCGCGTTTGTGCAGGTCAGCGGCCCGCAAATGTGAAGTAAGCCGTGAACCAGGGGAACGCCTCAGACTCGGGGAATGTCGCGAACAGGAAGTCGTGGCCGATCTTGAGGGGGACCCGGTTGTGAGTCCAGGTGCTATGGGTGTTCTTCCGGGTCGTTCAGTCCCTCAGCGGCCGTCCCCTGCGAATAGTCCTCACCGACACAGTCATCTGAACGTCTCCGAGGGCCGCGCCTCGGTCCGTAACGCCTATCTTGTGGCACGGTTGCTCTGGGAGGGGAGGTTCGCGTGACTAGAGCACCGAAGTTCGCGACGAACGACCCGCCGCGGGCGTATGTGAGCGACGCCGTGAACGATCTGCTCGCCGCTGGGCGTTCCATGCACTCCAATGAGGCGCTGCTGTCCACCCCCTATTTCAGCCCGGAGGGGTTCCGCTGGATCGCCGACGAACTGGCCGAGTACCCGAGCGTGCGGCTGCTGCTGGGTTCCGAGCCGACCGCCACGCGGGACGGGAGACTCCCGACGCTGCCCAGCACATCGGACCGGAAGGCCCTCGATGTGTGGATGAAGGCGCAGGCCGACGCGGCCGGGCAGGACTACCAGCGCCGGCAGAACGCCGGGCGGCTCGTCGCCTGGCTCCGGGACCAGAGCCGCGACGTGCGCGTGAGGATGCTGCGCGGCCAGTTCCTCCACGGCAAGGCGTTCATCGCCGACCACCCGGCCGTACCACTCGCGCTCGCTGGGTCGTCGAACCTGACTCATGCAGGGATGCGGAGCAACGCCGAGTTGAACCTCGGCGTCCAGCAGGACGACGCAGCGAGAGTCGTGCAGTGGTTCAAGTCTGTGTGGGGGCGTGCAGAGGACTACAAGCACGACCTGCTGAGCATCTATCTGCCGCTCTTCGAGCCGTGCTCGCCGCACGAAATATGGCTGAGGATGCTCCACGCCTGCTATGTCGACGCGCCGGAGCCGCCCTTGCCGCCCGGAGAGGAGTTGCTCTGGTATCAGCGCTCGGCGGTGCCGCGGCTGTGGCAGATGCTGAACGAGACCGGCGGGGCGCTGCTCGCCGACGAGACCGGGCTCGGCAAGACGCATGTGATGGGCGCCCTCGCGCGGCTTGCCCTGATGGAGGGCGGATCAGTGTTGGTGCTGTGTCCCGCCGCGATCCGCAAGAGCGTGTGGGAACGATGGAAGGCCGGCGATTCCGCCCTACAGGAATCGCCGCAGCTACGGCGCAACTTCAGTGTCGTCTCCTATGAGATGTTCCGCTCGCAGGTCTTCAAGGTGGTGGAGGAGGTGACGAAGCAGGCGAACCAGCAGCCTGACAGCGAACCAGTGCCGCTCGCGGAGATTCGACATCGCCTCCGCCGAGAATTCGACTACTCCGACTGCTCGCTGATCATCTGCGACGAAGGCCACTACCTCCGCAGCATCGGATCGCAGGCCCGGCTCGCTTTGCGGGCGCTCATGACGGTCGGCGAGCACCGCAAGCGGCTGCTACTCGGCAGCGCCACCCCCATCAACAACGCTCTCGCCGATCTCAGGAACCTGTTGTCACTGTACATGGACCGCGACGACGCCCTGAGCGGTGCCGGGGTCGCGTCATGGCGGGAGCAGTTCGCTGAGGCAGAGGCACAGCTCGGGGGCCGCGCTCCCAAGGAGCCGGCGCACCGCGGACTATCGGCGGAGAGCCGCGCCGGGCTGGACAGAGTGCTGGAGCGGTCGATTGTCCGCCGGTCACGCGATGCTGTCATCGCAGCACAGCCGGAGGGGGCGACCATCACGCGCGAGGACGGCGAGATTGTCGAACTGAGATTCCCCGAACCGCGTCTCCGTCCGCCGACCACATGGGGCATGACCGACGAGCAGGAAGACTTCGTGGAGTTGCTCTGCGAAGCGCTGGACCCGCGCGGCGAAGGCGACAACTGCCTATGGTTCCCGCACTATGAGCCCGAGAGGTTCAAACGGGAAGAGCCGTCCGACAAGGGCGGCAGCCGGGTCGGTCTCGTGCGGTCTCTGGTCCTCAAACGCGCCGACTCGTCCCCTCTGTCCTTGGTTCGCACGCTGCTGCGCCTGGAGCGGGTGGCCGGCGCCTGCATCGAGCACTTGGACGATGAGGCAGAGCCGCGCCTGCTGCGCGTGGACGATGTGTTCAAGGGCGTCAAGCGGGCTAGGCGACGCAGCCATGTCGACGAGGACGGCGACCCGCTCGACGCGCTGCGCCAGATGCTCGACGAAGACGAGGACGCCGACACTCCGAGGCAGAAGGCCGACTACCTCGTCAACAGGATGCGCGAAGACCTCGCCGCCGACAGGGAAGTACTGCAGCGACTGCTCGCTCATCCATGGGTGGACCGGTTCCGGCCAAGCGGCTTCGCGGCGCAGGGGGGCTCGGACGACGAGACTCCCCACACAGCGAACGCCGCAGACCTGCGCGCTGACCTGAAAGTGACGGCCCTGCTGGACCGTCTGGCCGAAATCGCCAGGCACAACGACGCGAACGCCCGCAAGGTGCTCGTCTTCACCGAGTACGCCGACACCGCCGAGTATGTCCGCGCCGCAGTGGCACACGCCGTCGACGAGCAGAAGCGCCCGGACCTGGCGCGGTACGCGAAGCGGGTGGCGCCAGCGGTTACCGGAGGGATGGACGAAGACAAGCGCAGGATCGCCGAGCGGTTCGCCCCCCTCACGATGCATCCCGGCAACGGCACCGACAACCCCCGTCCCGACGATTACGATGTGCTGGTCTCCACCGATGTCCTAGCGGAAGGACTGAACCTTCAGCAGGCCGGCAAGGTCATCAACTACGACATGCCGTGGAACCCGACCCGCGTGACTCAGCGGATCGGGCGGGTGGACAGGCTCGGCTCGATGCACGAAACGGTGGAGAGCGAGAACTTCTACCCCGATGAGTCCCGCTGCGAGCCCGACCCCACCCAGC
Source organism: Acidimicrobiaceae bacterium (assembly GCA_026710865.1). Lineage (GTDB taxonomy): Bacteria > Actinomycetota > Acidimicrobiia > Acidimicrobiales > Aldehydirespiratoraceae > Aldehydirespirator. Next base: position 7,438 of record JAPOQG010000055.1, on the reverse strand, counting down.
CCAGATGGAGGGTGCGCAACACGCTTCGATGGAAGCTTGCGGTGATCGAAGAGACCCTCGGCGCGCAGGCGATCTGCCCGACCCTGCCAGGTGGTTCTGTCCGGGTGCTGGGCGCTGAGACGCTACAAGAGGCCGACGCCGAGGTCCACTTGACGGGCCTCGACCTGCGCCGGGCGGCGTGGGGCGACATCCTCGCCGCGCAGAAGCACGCTGAGGAGCATCGAGCCGTACTCGCAGCGATGGAGCCTGCCGAGCGGGCTCGGCTCGCTGGATGGCCTGCCGGCGTCCACTGCTGCTACAAGGTGCCCGATGTCACCGCTCCGACATTCGTGTTCTGCGCCATGACCGACTCCAGGGAGGCTGAGGTGCTGGCCGTGCGGCGCGAGCAGGCCGCCGAAGGGCACCTGAATCTGTCCCCTTGGACCCGCTCGGACGAACTGCCGCAGAACCGCAGCCTGCTGCTGGAGCAGATCAAGCCGGCGCTTGACGAGCCGCAGGCTGGAGTGTCCGACGCAGATGTGAAGGAGGCGCTCGAAGCGTGGGCCGCGACGAGGACCCGACTCGCTGGCCACGACACACGCGCAGGCGCCCCCGCGACGGGGCGCGGGATGGGCGCGGCGCTGGAAGCGATCAGGGAGATGCGCCAGCACCTGCCAGAGCACCGAGTGACGGCACTCGAGGAGGCTTACCGCTTGCCGTGGTCCGACGAGATCGTCCGAGGCGTGCGGAGGACGCTGCGCCGATGCCAGGAGGGCGGCCTGGGCGTCAGGCAGCGCTTTGAGCGACTGGAGGACTACGCACACGCCAACCGCATGATCGGCCAACAAGCCCAACCGGACGCTTCGCCGAGAGCGGGCCGGGCCGAGCCGACACTTCACTCTTGGTTGCTGCTGCTTCCCGAATCGGATGAGGATGAGGCGTCAGCGTGCAGGCAGGCGGAGACAGCAGTCTGACATCACCGAGCGCCTCAACGAGCGCTTCGGCACCGACTACACCGAGTCCGAGAGGCTCGGCTACTCATCTAGCGAGGGCCGCCGCGGTCGTGGAACGCTACCGGGACTTGCCAATCGGCCTTGCTGACGCGTCTTTGGTCGTGCTCGCTGACCGGTACGGCACCGACATCATCGGGACGCTCTCACCGAACCGTGTCCGACGGTCGAACACCGGCATGGGCGACGGGAGTCTCCCGCCGGGGTCGCTCACCTGCGATCCTTGAGACATCAAGGCATCATCGTCTAGAGATGTTATGATGTCCGCATGCGAACGACGTTGACTCTGGACGACGACCTGGCTGCGGCGCTCAAGGAGCAGGCGCAACGGGCGGGGCAGCCGTTCAAGCAGGTCGTCAACGACACCCTGCGGCGGGGACTGTCCCCGGTGCTCGCCGAGGCGGAGCCCGACTACGAGGTCCGGCCCCACGACAGCGGTTTCAGGCCCGGCGTCGATCCGTTGCGGCTGAACCAGCTCAACGACTCGCTCGAGGCCGGCGACTTCGCGGGCCCGCCGCCGCAGTGATCGTCCCGGACCTGAACCTGCTCCTCTATGCCCACAGCACCGGCGCCCCGCTGCATGAGCCGGCGCGGCGATGGTGGGAGGATCTGGTGAACGGAACCGAGCGAGTGGGGGTTCCGTGGCTGGTGGCGGCAGGGTTCGTGCGACTGCTCACCCATCCCAGCGTCCTGAACACCCCAGCGGCTCCCGAGGACGCGGTCGACCTCATGGCCGAATGGTTCCGCTCACCCGGCGTCACACCGTTGAACCCGGGCACTCAGCACATCGCGATCTTCCGCAACATGCTGCGCGCCGCGGGGGTAGGCGGGAACCTCGTCACCGACGCCCACATCGCCGCGCTGGCCATCGAGCACCAGGCCGAGGTCCACTCCAACGACAGCGACTTCGCACGCTTCCCGGGACTGCGTTGGCGCAACCCGCTTTGACCCCACACCGCCCCAGCGCCTTGACGCCCTATGGAATCTCGGAATCTCACCCCCACAGTCATGACGAACCCGACGGGAGTTGGCAGACACCCCGCCTAGGGTAGGCTGCGTCTGCTGCTGCCACAGAACGCGAGTCTCATATGGCGCTCACACGCCGAAGCGCATAGGATATACAGCATGAAGGCCGCTGGACGGGTTCTCGCTATCGCATTGATCGTCATCCTGGTGGCTACCGCCTGCGGCGGCGACGACACCGGCCAGGCGAGCGGCTACTCCGCCGACAACATCGGAGCGACAGCCAGCGCTTCGATCATCGGCGTGGACGGTGCCCCGATGGGATCGGCGTCGTTCCGGCAGGGCCCCACGGGCGTGTTGATCACGGTGAGCGTGTCGGATCTCGCGCCCGGCGGTCACGGGATCCATCTGCATGCGGTGGGCGCTTGCTCGCCGGACTTCAAGGCGTCCGGCGGCCATATCAACCCCAGCGGAGAGGAGGGACTGCACGGACTGCTCGGCTCCGGCCCCTCCGATTCCGGCATGGACCACGGCGACCTGCCCAACATCTATGCCGCTGCCGACGGCGAGGCGAAGGCCGAGTTCTTCACGACTCTCGTCACCGTGGACGGCGGAACCATGCCCGCGCTCCTCGACGACGACGGCTCGGCCGTGGTGATCCACGAGAACCCCGACGACCACGTCACGCAGCCGATAGGCGGCGCGGGCGGGCGCGTCGGCTGCGGGGTTGTCGAATAGACACCCCCTGGGGTAGCCAGCCGCCTTCGTGGCTGACCAACCGCCGCTGGATCTGCACCGCCGCCAGGCCGCCGCCATCGGGTGGTGCCCCGGACGGCCTCCTCGTCGAGTCGTGCGGATGTCGCCCGGACCATGGAGCCGGAACGCACCACGATTCTGTTAGCATTATTGCATGCAGAGTACGAGTGTCCGGATTGACGGCGCGACCCATCAAGAGATCAAGAAGCTGGCGTCGGCCCTCGGCGCGACCGTTGGTGACACGGTTGCGTTGGCGGTTCGGCGCTTGCGCCAGGAGCTGATCGGCAACGATCTCCGCGGCGGGTTGACGGACGATGAGACGAGGTGGCTCGATGCTGACCTCGGGTGATGTGGTCGATCTGGACCTTGGTGCGCCGGCTGGGAGCGAAGCAGGCTTCCGCCGTCCGGCGGTGGTGGTCAGCGCGCAGCGGGTTCTGGACGCCGCGCCGAGCGTCGTCCATGTCGTGCCGCTCACATCGACCGTTCGGGGACTCGCTTCGGAGGTGGAGGTCGACGCCGATGCGGCCAACGGCCTCGATCATCGATCGGCGGCCCAGTGCCAGCACATCCGGGCCGTCGCCGCCCGGCGGATCGACCACGAGCGCGGGAATGTCGGAGGCGCCGCATTGGCACAGATCCGCGATCTCCTTGGACTGATTCTCGACATTCCGAGCTGAATCACGTCACAGGATCAGGTCGGTGAGCACGTCGGCGGCCACGGCCACGACGAAGAAGTAGGCGAAGGGCTCGGGCGATCGCGGTCGCGGGTTCGGTGCCGGGGTCTAGAACTCCTGCCACTTCACCGTCGGATCGCCCCAGTTGTCCACCCGCCGCATCAGCTCCGCGTCGGCGCCGGGCACCACTCCCCACAGACAGGCGAGCCAGACCAATTCGTTGATCTCGTCGGCGGCGTAGATCTGAGCCATCAGAAGATTGTTCGCCGCGCCGTCGTAGGCGGCGAGGATCCGGTCGGCGACCCGCGGCTCCCGGTCGTGGCGCTCGAACAGCAGCCACAGGCAGCACAGGTCCACCTCCGGCGGGCCGACCTCGATGAAGTCGAGATCGATCAGAGCCAAGGTCCGGTCACCAAGACGCACAACGTTGGGCGGGTGAGGGTCGCCGTGTATCAGCACCTGCGGGTGTGCCTCGCCGCTGAGACTGCCCCAGCACTCGGCCAGCGCCTCCACCCGGCGGAGAAACACCTCCTCGAGGAAGGCGCGCACATCGGCCGGCACGCCCCTCGCCGTCATCATCGGCAGCCGGTCCGCCCAGCGTGTGAGATAGGACACGCTGGGATCCCAGACCGTCAGATCACCGGTCGCCTCCGTGCGGTGGCATCGCGACACAAGCTCGACCAGCGCTTCCAGGGGGACCTGCCCGGCGGGGGAGTGCATCGGCCAGAAGGTGACGACCCGACCGTCGCGCAACCGGCACGGAGCGCACAGCGGAGCCACGAACGGCGCTCCCGCGGCCGCCAACTGCTCGACAAGGCGCAGATGGGCGGCGTGATACTCGAGGGGCCGGCGGCTGGTGTACGCCACCCTGGCCACGACCTTGCCGTCGAGGCTTCCCAGTACGACGTGGTTGCCCACCCGGAGCGGCCTGAACCCTGCGGCGGTGAGCTCCAGCCCACGAGCGGTGTCGTGCACCAACTCGGCGGTCCGCTCGACATCCGGCTCGGCATGGTCAACAGCCTGGGCATCCACAGCCCGCGACGATAACGACCCTCACCGGCCCCGGGCCTGACTCTCACCGGCCCCGGGCCTGAACCTCACTGCGGCTTGCTCAGCGCAGGTCGAAGACCGTGGTCAGGGCAGCATCGATGTCCCACTGCTCCTCGGGGCGGAGATGGCCTGCCCGATCGCCCAAGCGGGTCGCGTCGACCGCACCGACCTGCTCGACGAGCACGATCGTCTTGCGCCCGTCCAACTCGATGGCAGGCCTGAACGAGGCAGGCCGGGCGCTGGTCGAGGTCGGCGCCACCAACACGACCGAGCGCGGCAGCAGCGCATCGGACTGCACGACCACCCCGAAGCGCCGGCCCTGCTGCTCGTGGCCCACTCCCCGCGGGAGGCGCAGCTCGAAGATGTCACCCCGGCGCACGGAGTCGCTCCCGGCAATCCCGAGTCGAGCCGGTGCCGCGGAACTCACTCCGGTGCACGTAGCTGTTCCATGAGAGCGGCGACTGCGCTCATCTCGGCCCGGTCCGTGCCGTCGGCCTCCAGGGCCGCGACCTCGACCGCCAGCGCCTGCCGGGACCGTATCCTCGCTGCTTCGTGCACCAGAGATGATCGGATGGCCTCCGACTGGGTCAGGCCCTGAGCCTCCAACTGGCTCAGGGCGCGCACAGCCTCCTCGTCGAGTCGTACCGATATCGCCCGGGCCATGACGCAAGCGTATCACGATATGTGATACCGGTAACAACGCCGCCCCGGACGCGACCACCACGATGGTCGTCACTACCACCGTGCCGCCCGAGCCCATCGAGGTGCTGGGGCAAGCGGCTCCCCGACCGCCTGCCCGTAGTCCTCGTGGGCGGCACAGCATCGGCATTCGTTCAGCGGGCGGGAGTATGTTGACCCCGATGGGCGAGGAGGCTGAACGACTGCAGGTGGCCCTCCTGCGGGCGCTGTGGGTGCTCGCCGGCGGGGCCGGCGCGTTCGTGCTCACACTGTTCGTTCCACCCGTCGCCCTCGCCGCCGGGCTCGGTCTGGCCGCGGTGGCGTTGGTGCGCCGCCGCGCCGGCGCGTTCAGCATGTTCACCGTCGGCTTCGCCATCTGGTGCGCCGTCTACGGCGGGCTGGCCGTCTTCGGTGCGCTCACCGACAGCGCCGGCTCCGGCGTCGCTACCGGTGCCGGCGTCTCTGCCGATGGAGGAGCGGACACGGTGACGATCGCCACCATCGGCACATACCATCCCTTCGACTTCATCAACGACGAGGGCGAGATAGACGGCCTCGAACGCGAGTTGGGCGACGAAATGTGCCGGCGCGCCGACCTCGAGTGTGAGTGGGTCATCAACGACTGGGTCGACATGATCCCCGACCTCGTGGCCGGAGAGTTCGACGCCATCTTCTCGGGCATGAGCATCACCGCCGAACGAGAGGAGCTGATCGACTTCACCGAGGCGTACTACCCGCCGGCCCCTTCGGTGTACGTGGCCAGGGCCGGTGAGGGCGACGAAGCCGTCGAGGGCACGGTCGGCGTGACGGCGAACACCATCTACTCCGACTACTTCACCGAGTCGGGCAGGCCCTTCGTGCCGCTCGACGTCTCCGCGAGCGCAGTCGATGCGGTGCTGGACGGCACGGTGGACGCCGTCCTCGTGGACCACGGCTATGCCGTCGAGAAGCTCTCGGAGCATGAGGGCCGGCTGGCGATCGTCGGCCCGTCCCTGTCGCTGGACAGGGGTCTCGGCATCGGCGTCCGCAATGGCAGCGAGCTGAAGCCCAAGCTCGACGAGGCCCTGGCGTCGATGAAGGCCGACGGCACCGTGAACGCTCTCATCCTCAAGTGGGTCGGCGCCGACGCATCCACGTTCGAGTAGCAAGGCCGAGAGCCCGATTCGAGGCCGGCTGTCATAGCCAAGTCCTAGAGTCTTGCCATGACACCACCTTGGCTGACAGGTCGTCGAACCCCGTCATACGTGAGGCGCGGGTGAGGCATGGCTCATAGCAACCCCTACGCGGATTACATCGAGAGCGCTCGAAGCCGGATCGACTTTGGCGATATCGAAGAGATCGCGATGTGGAAGCGCGAGATCATCGAAGGGCTTCGCCCAGCTCTCGATGCGGTACGCGCCGGAACCAGCGATTGGCCGTCCTTGGTGATCAAGGGCGTCAGCCACGAGGATGACATCGTCGACTGGCGTGCCTTCGATCCACTGAGGAAGTGGTTCAGGTCAGGATCCGACGATGCTCTGCATGGCTGGCTGAACGGCGACGACGACGCCTTCCTCGCGTTCGGCGAGGATCCCCAGGATCTGCCGGTCTACAGGGTCACCGGCTCGGTGAAGAGGCCGACATCCTTGTCGCACACGCGGCTGCGGTTCCCGGGCTGCCTCCGGTTCATGCCCTACGCGGAGCCGGTGCTCGACCTCAAGCGTATCTCGAAGGCCCAGGCCCGCCGCTGGCGGACGCTCATCCGGACCCCCGAGTCGTATCTCGGTCCGTAGATCAGTCGATCCCCACGGGGGGTGTCCCTGTCTTGTTGTCAAGCCCTTCTAGACGGCCACGGGCGGCGCTTCGGCGGACGGGGCTCGGCCTGGGCCGCGGTCAGCGTGCTGGGCGGCGCCGGCGGGCGGGCCATGCTCGACGGCGCTCGGGGCGGCGACGGGCTCTCGGGCTGAGGTGACCGGTCAGCGAGGGGGAGGCACCGTCACCGGACCGGATCAGCAGTACGCATGGCGAGAGAACCCCAACAGACAACCACACCGTCGGTGCGCAGCCCGCACGAATGCCACGAGCCGGCGGTGACCGCGCTGTAGGCGCCCGAGGGCGCGTCGGCCTCCCCGTAGAGGTTCCGGCCCCAGCATGTGATGGTGGCGTCGGTGCGCAGCCCGCACGCATGGCTATCGCCGGCGGTGACCGCGCTGTAGGCGCCTGAGGGCGCTGTAGCCTGCCCGGAGCGGTTGTCGCCCCAGCATGTGATGGTGGCGTCGGTGCGCAGCCCGCACGAAGGCCACAAGCCGGCGGTGACCGCGCTGTAGGCGCCTGAGGGCGCGTCGGCCT
>JAPOQG010000234.1 GCA_026710865.1 Acidimicrobiaceae bacterium | reverse complement strand
TTCTCGCCAAGAACCGGCTCGACGAATTCCTGGACTAGCAGACATCCCCTCGAAAGCGACCGCGAATAGTCGAAGGGCCAGGGGCCGAGCGTGGGCGGCCATTAGTGATGAGTCTGGGCGACGCTCTGCGAGGCCGTGGCCCGAACGGCCCGGGAGCGCAGCGAACGAGAGCGGGAAGAATAACGCTGCATGGCGAGACGGCATCATCCACCAGCGGATCTTTCTAGGTGAGGCTGTCCAGGAGGGCCTTCCAGGAGCCGGGGGCGCCGATGGTGAGGGCGTGCTCGGCGATGGCGGCCCTGGACTCGGGGCTGTAGACGGCCGAAGCGAGGTCGTCGAACTTCTCGCGGCACTCGGTGTCGGTGAAGGGGTTGCCGGGGTCGCCCTTGGGATCGTCGACCCACTGGGAGTGGGTGTCCCCGGCCTTGGTCGTGACCCGGGCCCAGGCTCGCCACTTGTCGGGGAAGTCCCGGTCGATCTCGGCGTCGACCTCATAGTCAACCCGGTCCATGAGAGCCAGCGCGGCCGGGTCGGACAGCCTGGCCTCGTCGTACTCTGCCAGCCCGGCCCGGCCCCACAGCAGGGCCGCGGCCGCGCCGAAGGGCAGGCTGAACTGGGCGTCCACCACCGAAGTGGGCCGCCGCTTGGACGCCGCGGGCTCGGCCACGATGTCGACCGCCACCGACGGGATGCCGATCAGCACCGACTCGACGTCCTCGGCGTCCACACCGTGGGCGGACCGGATGGCCAGCAGCGCATCGATGGCGCCCTGGTTGTAGCGGCAGCAGGTGTGGCGCTTGATGCTGGTGGACACGACCTCCAGCGGCCAGCGGCCCCAGCCCTCCAGCAGGCGCTCCGGTGCAGGGGCCTCGCTGTGGGCGGCCAGGAAGCCCCGCTCGCCGCAGATGCCGTCGTCGGTGCCGACATAGCCGTCGGCGGCGAGCAGGCCGGCCTCCACGCCGTTGCGGGCCGCCAGCGCCGGATGCAGGCGCTTGGTCCAGGCACCGTCGCGGAGGAACTCCATGCTGCCCGAGGCCATCGTGGCCGCTATCCCGACAGCGGAGTTGAGACCGCCGGCGTCGAGGCCGAGAGCGGCCGCAGCCGCGGCGGACGCGCCCAGTGCCCCGATGGTGCCGGTTGGATGGAAGTGGCGGGCGTAGTGGGCCGCAGGGTCGGCGGCCCGGCCGGCCCGGCACATGACCTCGAAGCCGATCACCACCGCTCGCACCAGGTCCCGCTCGTCGCCGCCGGCCAGAGCGGTCGCGGCCATGGCCGCGGGGTACATCACCACGCCGGGATGGCTGGAGGACGAGTTGTGCACGTCGTCGTACTCGATGCAGTGGCCGGCCAACGCGTTGGCCATCGCGGCAGGCACCGCCGCCGCGGAGACGCCCGCGCCGATCACCGGCAGCGCGGCGCTCTCGTCGTGGGCTAAGCGGCCCATGGTTCGCCGGAACGCTACGGCGGAGTCGGTGACCGACCCGGCCGCGGCCACGCCGAGATGGTCGAGCAGCAGGCGCCGCACCGCCTCGGTCTCCGGCTCGCCCAGCGCATCGAACCCGATTCCGTGGACAGCCTCGGCCAGTTCTCTCGTGCGGCTCATCGTCGTTCTCCCCCACCCGTCGTCCTACAGATCATCAGCGGCCCATCGGCATCCGCACCGAACCGAACTGGCAGCACAATGCACGCCATCCGTGCAAAACGCTGCCAATTCCGGCGCCCGCCCCAACGCCGAACCGAACTGGCAGCACAATGCACGCCATCCGTGCAAAACGCTGCCAGTTCTCGGACATGCCGCCTCTCAGCCGCCTCGGGCCCGTCTCATCAGGCCCTTGGCGATGATCGTGCGCTGGATCTCGTTGGTGCCCTCCCCGATGGCCATCAGCGGAGCATCCCGGTAGAGGCGCTCGATCTCCAGCTCGGTCGAGTAGCCGTAGCTGCCGTGGATCCGCATGGCCTCCATCGACGCCTTGATGGCCGCCTCGGAGGCGAAGTACTTGGCCATGCCCGCCTCCACGTCGGCCCGCAGACCCTGGTCGATGCGGTTGGCGGCCCAGCGGGTCAGCAGCCGGGCCGCCTCGATCTCGGTGGCCATGTCGGCCAGCTTGAGCTGGATGGCCTGGAACTCCCCGATGGGCTGACCGAAGGCCTCCCGCTCCATGGAGTAGGCCAGCGAGGCGTCGAGGGCGGCCTGGGCCACGCCCACGCCCCGGGCCGCGATGTTGATCCGGCCGACCTCCAGGCCCGACATCACCTGCTTGAACCCCAGGCCCTCGGTGCCGCCCAGCAGGTTGTCGGCGGGAACCCGCACGTCGTCCAGCACGACCTCGCACGACTCCGGACCCTTGTAGCCGAGCTTCCCCAGGTCGCGCAGCACCTCCAGCCCAGGAGTGCCGGCCTCCACCATCAGCACGCTCATGCCCCGGTGGCGGGGCTGGGCGTCGGGGTCGGTCTTGACCAGCACCGGCAGCGGGTTGGCGAAGCGGGCGTTGGTGATCCAGGTCTTGGTCCCCCGGATGACGTAGGAGTCGCCGTCACGCCACGCCCTCGTCGAGATGCCCTGCAGGTCGCTGCCCGCGCCCGGCTCGGTGAGGGCGATGGCGGTGCGGCGCTCTCCGGTGGCCAGCCCGGGCAGCCAGCGCTGCTTCTGCTCGGCTGTGCCGTGGTTGGTGATCATCCGGCAGCTCAGCGAGTGGCTGCCCAGGATGCCGGCGATGCCCATCCAGCCCATGGAGATCTCCTCGAACACCAGGCTCATGGACACGGTGTCGAGGTCGAGCCCGCCGTACTCGCCGCCGACGGTGATGCCGAACAGGCCCAACTCCGCCATCTTGGCCACGATCTCGGTGGGGTACTGGCCCGACCGCTCCATCTCGCGGGCCACCGGCTTGATCTCGGTGTCGACGAACTGTCGCAGCACGTCCTGGAACATCTGCTGCTCCTCGTTCAGCTCGAAGTCCATCTCAGCGCTCCCCCTTCCCGAAATTGAGGACAGAACGGCCCTCAGAGGCCCGATAGCGGCCCTGATTTCGCCCGGAGGACGGTGTCAGCATCAGGTGGCCGCTATCACGTCGATCTCGATGAGCATGCCCTCGATGGCGAAGTTGCGCACCTCGATCATGGTGGACACCGGCAGCCGCTCGTCGGTGAAGAACTCGCTGCGCACCTCGCGCACCGGCCACTTGTGGTTGTCGATGTCGAGCAGGTACACGGTCATGTCGCAGATGTCGTCGAGTGTGGCGCCGGCCGCCTCCAGCTCCTTGGAGATGATCTGGAAGCACACCCGGGTCTGCTCGCGGATGTCGTCGGACACGATCTCGAGGTCGGGCCCGACCGCGGCCATGCCGGCCACGAAGATCAGGCTCTGCGGGTTGGTTACCTTCACCACATGGCTGTAGCTGCGGTTGCTGGAGTCCCACAGACCCTCGGGGTTGATGACTTCCTTCGGCACGGTTCCTCCCGGGTCGTCCGGTTCGCTCAGTCGGTGGAGTAGGGGCCCTTCTCGCGCCAGACCTGGCCGGTGGAGCAGTGCAGGCCGCCGCCCTCCTTCATGAACTCCGAGTAGGGGACCTCGACCACCTCGACCCCCGCGGCTCGCACCTTGGCGATGCTCTGGGTGGCCTCCGCGTGCATCACCACCAGCCCGGGCTCCAGCGGCAGGATGTTGGCCGGCGCGAACTGGGCCTGCTCGGAGTGCTCGACCTCGACGATGGTGTAGCCCCGCTTGCGCAGCCACTCCAGCGTGCCGAAGTCGAGGCCCGGTGAGTAGACCACCACCTTGCGCAGGTCCAAGGGCGCGATGTACAGGTCGGGGTGGTGGCCCACACCGCTGGGCGCGTCGTAGTACTTCGATCCGGGGAACTCGATGTGCAGGAAGGTCATGTCCTCGACGTCGAGGCCGGCCGAGCGGGCGATCACCGGCTTCATCTGCTCGAAGCCCTCGTCGTTGAACGCCATGCCGTTGCCGGAGACGAAGACGTCCTCGGCCAGGAAATGGCAGGGTCCGATCTCGAAGATGCCGGTGCCGGCCACCGCGCACAGCACGGGCACGCCCAGGCGGGTCCACGCCCACAGCGCCAGGTACTCGGCCCGGCCGTAGGCCAGGGGCTGGACTCCCCGCTTGGGCAGCACCGACCCGCCCCGCAGCACGAACAGCTCGGCCGCGGCCCAGGTGCTCTTGGCCGGGCCGTACGCGCTGACCGGCGGCTGCGGGAACTCCACCCGGTGCACGGTCACGCCGTTGGCCTCCAGAGCAGCCTCGTAGGCCAGGCTCTGGTCGATCATCTTCGGTATGTCGATGCTCGAGTAGGCGTCGGCCATCTGCGGGAAGTAGGCCGGGTCGAGGTCGTGGTACGGGAACTTCTCGGCCTCGGTGATCTCGGTGAGCACCACCTCGCGCAGCTTGCCGATGCCGTTCTTGCCGCACTCGCGGCCCCACACCTTCGGGTAGATCTCGAGATGGTCGATGTTGTGCCACACGTCGGTGGTGGGCCGCTGGCCCTTGATGTACCCCGGCATCTGCTCCAGAGTGAACTCACCGGCCCGCAGCCGGCGCTGCATCTCGGCGATCCGCTCGGAATAGACGGGCGGCATGGGCGGCATGGTCGGAACGTCCGACCCGGCTACGTCGATTGTCATGGCGTCTCCCCTTGTCGATCAGGTTGTCAGAAAATGCCGCCGGTGACGGCGAGCGACTCGGCGGTTATGCACGACGACAGGTCCGACGCCAGGAACACCACCGCGTCGGCGACGTCGCCCGGCTGAACGAGACGGCCCAGGGCGGTGCGGCTGAGGATCCTCTCCTCGACATCGTCGATGGTGATGCCGTAGCGGCGGGCGTCCCGGGCCATGGTGTCGGTGTTCATCTGCGACTCGACCGCGCCCGGGCACACCGCGTTCACCCTGATGTTGAACGGGCCGACCTCTCGTGCCAGCGACTGGGTGAGTCCGATCACGCCGAACTTGGAGGCGCAGTAGCTGGCGAAGTCCGGCTCTCCCTTGAGGCCGCCGATCGAGGAGATGTTGACGATGCTGCCCCCGCCGGTGGCGGCCATCAGCGCGACGAAGGCCCGGCAGCACAGGTAGACGCCGGTGAGGTTGACGTCGAGCGTCTCCTGCCATTGGTCGGGGTCGAGGTCGGCGACCGAGCCGAAGCGGGCCACCGCGGCGGTGTTGGCCAGCACGCTCACCGGTCCCACCGCGGCCGCGTCCTCGGCCGCGGTCGTCACCGCATCGCGGTCGGTGACGTCCACCTGCCGCACGCCGATGCCGTCGGCCTCGACGCCGGACAGGGCGGCCGCCGAGGCGTCCCATACCTCGACGCTGGCGCCGTGGTCGTGCAGTCTCTGCGCCACGACGCTGCCGATGTCGCCCGCGCCGGTGACCACGGCGCTGCGACCCTCGAGAAGGCTCATCCGTCAACCTTCGAGGGACTCATCCGTCACCCCAGAGAAGGCTCATCCGGCCGCGGCCACCTGTGATCCGACGACCTGGGGCACGACCTCGCCCATGAACAGCTCGTGGGAGCGGCGCACCTGCTCCCAGGTGAGTTCGCCGAAGGAGAATTCTCCGAGGAACACGTTCACGCCGAGGCGCTCCTGCAGGTGCTTGATCTTGGCCGCGACCGTGTCGGGGCTGCCGTGGAAGAACTTGAGGCTCTCCGCGGAGCCGTCCATGTCGGCCCGGATGGCGGCCAGGCGGCCCAGCGATGCGGTGGTGGCCTGCCTGACCGCGGAGTCGCCCGCCCGGCGCGAGCGCCGCCGCTCCTCCTCGAAAAGCGCGAGCTGGCGCAGGAAGTGGTCGTACATGAGCTCTTCGGCCTCGGCGTCGGTCTCGGCCACCAGGGTTGAGGCCAGGTAGGTGATGGGCCGCCGGTCGTGGGGGATGCCGGCCTCGTCGCAGCCGCGGTGGTACTCGCGGAACACCACCTCGTAGAGGTCCATGCCCACCACCCCGAATCCGCCGATGCCGTAGCCCAGCTGCCCGTACTCGTAACCCTTCTGCGGGGTGTTGGTGGGCACCCAGATCGGCGGGTGGGGGCGCTGCAGCGGCCTCCAGGGCAGGTCGACGTCGATGTACTGCCAGAAGTCGCCCATGAACGAGAACGGGCCGTCGGCGTTGAGCCCCTTGAGCACGATCTCGAGGCCCTCGTTGAACCGGGCCACGTCGCTGTGGGTGTTGATGCCGTAGGAGATGTGCTCGTGGGGGGTGATGCCCCGGCCGAGCCCGATCTCGAGGCGCCCGCCCGACATGTGGTCGAGGATGATCATCTCCTCGACCACCCGCAGCGGCTGGCTGATGGGCAGCAGGATCACCATGGGGCCGAAACGCATGCGCTCGGAGTTCTGGGCCACCACCGTGAGCGAGACCGGCTGCGACGGCGCCATCGAGAACCGCCCGGTGAAGTGGTGCTCGGTGGTGAAGAAGTAGTCGTAGCCCAGCTCGTCGCACAGGCGGACCTCGGCCGCGAACTCGTCGAGGCGCTGCTTGGGGCTGGCCGTCTCCTTCTCGGCGACGTGGCTGAACACGGCGAACTTCATGGTCGCAGCCTCCCTGGGATCACGGCCGTCGCAGCCGCGGTCATGACGGCCGGTCCGTGGAGTAGGGACCCTTGTCCCGCAGCAGCCGCAGGGTGGAGCAGTGCAGGCCGCCGCCGATGCGCAGGAACTCCGAGTACGGGGTCTCGATGACCTCCACGCCGGCCTTGCGCACCGCCGCGACGGCGTCGGGCGCCTCGGAGTGCATCACCACCAGGCCGGGCTCGATCAGCATCACGTTGGCCGGAGCGAACAGCCGCTGCTCCTCGATGTCGACCGTCACCATCTTGTAGCCCCGCTTGCGCAGCCACTCGTAGGTCCGGAAGTCGAGGCTGGGCGGGTAGCAGATCACCTTGTCGACATCGAGGGCGCACACCGACATGTCGGGATGGTGGGACTGGCCGGTGCGGGGATTGAAGTAGATGTTGCCGGGGAAGTTGATGGCCAGGGTGGTCATGTCGGACGGGTCCAGGTCCGACGACCGGGCCACGGCCTCGACGAGCTGTTCGAGGCCCGACGAGTTGTAGGCCAGGCCCCGGCCGGCCACGAACACGTCCTCGGCGAGCCAGTGGCACGGCCCGGCCTCGCAGACGCCCGTGCCGGTGATGGTGGCCACCACCGGTATTCCCAGGCAGGCGAAGGCCCACAGCGCCAGGTACTCGGCCCGACCGGTGCCGAACGGGCTGATGGCGACCTTCTCGACGATCGAACCTCCCCGCACGACCAGCAGCTCGTTGGCGGCCCAAGTGCCCCGCATCGGGCCGAACGCGCCCACCGCGGGCTGCGGGAAGTCGATGCGGTGCACCACGACGCCGGCCTGCTCCAGCTTGTCCTGGTATTCGAGGCTCTGATCACGCATCCGGCCGATGTCCAGGTCGTCGTGGCTGAGCCCCATCGTCGGGAAGTACTCGGGGTCGTCGTCGTAGAGGGGGAAGCGTTCGGACTCGGTGATGTTGACCAGCGCCACCTCCCGCAGCTTCCCGATGCCGTTGGCGCCGCACTCGCGGCCGTAGATCCTCGGGTAGATGTCCACGTAGTCCATGTGGTGCCAGGTGTCCACGCTCGGCGGCTGGCCGGGGACGTAGCCGGGCATGCCCTCCAGCGTGAACCCGCCCGAGGCGAGCTCGGCCTGGGTGTCGGCGATGCGATCGGCCCAAACCTGCGGGAGGGGCGGGGTCTTGGGAACGGATGAGGCCATGAGCACTCCCAGGTGTCGCTTCCGGCCCTCAGGCGGGTCGGCAACCGCTCCGGAGCCTAAACGTCGGACACTTTGGGGGTCAAACGCCGGCGGGGGCCGAATTGCCCGCTCAGCCGAAGGCGCCGTCGGCCCGGAGCCGGTCGATGCGGTCGTCGTCGTAGTCCAGCAGTTCCTTGAGCACATAGGGCGCGTCGGCGCCCAGCGCCGGTCCGGGCGACAGCGAGTCGGCGGTCGGATGCTCGCCCACCCGCACCGGGGTCACCGGCTGGCGGATCGTGCCGTGATGCGGGTGCTCGGTCTCGGCCAGCACACCCCGGGCCAGCGTGTGGGGATCGCGCAGCGCCGCGGGCACATCCTGGATCGGTCCCGACGGCACCCCGGCCGCCTCCAGCATCTCCAGCCACTCCGAGGCCGGGCGGGTGCGGAACGCCTCCCTGAGGATCTCCAGCAGCTCGTCCTTGTTGGCATAGCGGGCCGCGAAGTCGACGAACCGCTCGTCGTCGGCCAGTTCGGGCATGCCGAGGACTTCGGTGAGCCTTTGCCAGAACTTCTCCTTGGCACAGCCGATCACCAGCCACCGGTCACTGGCCTCGAAGATCTGGAACGGAACGAGCGAAGGGTGCCCCGACTCGGCCACCCGCTCGGGCTCGAACCCGCCGGTGAGGTGCCATGTGCCCAGATAGCCGAGCAGGCTGGTGGCGGTGTCGTGGAGGCTCAGGTCGCAGTCCATGCCGGCGCCGTCGCGCCGGGCCGCGTGGATCCCGGTGAGCAGCGCGATCGCGGCCACGAACCCTCCCGAGAAGTCCACCATCGACAGGCCGGACTTCGTGGGCGGACCGTCCGGGTCGCCGGTGAGGGCCATCCAGCCGCAGAGACCCTGCAGGATGTAGTCGTACCCGCCCTGTCGGGCCCGCGGACCGGTCATGCCGAAGCCGCTGAGCGAGCAGCAGACGATCCGGGGATTGATTCCCTTCAGGTCGTCGTAGCAGATGCCGAGAGCCGCGGGAAGGTCGCCGCGCAGGTTCGAGAAGACCGCATCGGAGCAGGCCACCAGGTCGTTGAACACGGCGCGGCCCGCGGCGTTGCGGATGTCGAGGGCCACACTGCGCTTGTTGCGGTTGTAGGTCTGGAAGAAGAGGCTGGAGTCGCCGTGCTGGAAGGGGGGCAGGTACCGGGCCACGTCGCCGCCGGCGCTGGGATCCTCGATCTTGATCACCTCGGCCCCCAGATCGGCCAGGTGCATGGTGGCGAAGGGACCCGCCCCGTACTGCTCCACGGCCACGATGCGGATGTCCTCGAGAGGTCTCACGCCGCGAGCGTAAACCTCAGACATTTGATGGTCAAAGAGTGGACCCGGGCCGGGCCCCGGACCAGCGGTCGTCGCGCTCGCCGGTTGCGGGTCGCAACCCGATCCCACCGTGGCTCTTGGGTCGTCCCGGTGACAGCCGGTTTTGTAGAGTCGCCCCGGAACAGCCGCTGCGCAGCCGGCCTGAGACGAGCAAGCCGAAGGAGCGGAATACATGACCCCCGAGCCGCCTGCCGGCAGACGAGAGAAGCCGATCGCCGCATTCAGCCTGCGACGCAAGTTCGTCCAGCTGATGTTCACTCTCGCGTTGTTTCTCATCGTCAGTGTCGTGTTGCTGGTGCAAGCGATCACGACAGGTGACACCGCACTCATCGTTGCCGCGTCCGTCTGCCTCGCGCTGGCCGTCTTTGCCAACTACCGCCACACGCACACCGGTCTTCGCGCCGTCGCGTTGGAGATCTGGATTCGCCGGATGGGTGAGGGAGACCTGGACTACACAGTGGATCTGTCGGGCGACGACGAGCTGAACGTGTTGGCTGCGGCCCTCGAGAAGCTCCGGCAACGATCAATCGAGGCGCTGCAGTTGGATCGCGTGCGCGAGCTGTCCGACGACCTGCAGAAGAAGAACGAGGAGCTGGAGGAGGTGCTGGCCGAGCTGCGGCAGACGCAGGACCAGATAATCCTGCGCCAGAAGCTGGTGGAGCTCGGCGAGCTGACCGCGGGCGTGGCCCACGAGATCAGGAATCCTCTGAACTTCATGAAGAACTTCTCCGAGTCGTCGGAGGAGTTGGTTGCGGAGCTCCGTGTGGCGATCGACCGGCACGGCAAGGATCTCGAGGACGACGAGCGCGATCTGATCGCCGGCATCACCGACGAGCTGACCGAGAACATGCTGCGGATGCGAGCGCACGGAGACCGCGCCGACCGGATCGTGCGGGACATGGTGATGATCGGACGCGGCGGCGGCAAGCCCCAGCCGGTCGATGTCAACGACCTGCTCAACGACCGGGCCAAGCTGGCCTACCACAGCGCCCAAGCCCAGGACGAGGACTTCGAGATCGACGTTCAGAGCGACTTCGACCCGAGGGTCGGGGAGATGGAGGTCGTGCCGGAGGAGATGGGACGGGTGTTCCTGAACCTTGTCGGCAACGCCTGTGCCGCGATGGACGAGAAGCGGCAAAGCGTCGAGGGGGACGGCGGCTCGTACGAGCCCACTCTCTGGCTCAGAACAGAGCGGGCTCAACAGGAGATCGTCATCCGCATCCACGACAACGGGATCGGCATCCCGGCCGACTCCATGGACAAGATCTTCAACCCGTTCTACACGACGAAGCCGTCGGGTACGGGCGTAGGGCTGGGCCTCAGCCTCTGCAGCGATGTGGTCCGCCAGTACGGCGGCTCGATATCGGCGGAGTCCGAGCCGGGAGAGTTCACGGAGATGACCGTCCGGCTGCCGACCACCAGCCGAGCCGCTACCGCGACCTGACCCCCGGCGGTCTGGGGCGAGGTCCGAACGGCGACAGCTAGATCGACTTGCTGGGGAAGCCCGGGCCTTCGTGATCCTGGCCGTACATGTTGGCGTTGAAGCGGGCCTCGGCCATCAGCCTGGCCACCACTGGGCCCAGCTCTGCCGGATTGTCCGGCTGGACCTCGACGGGACCGAGGTGCCAGCCCTCGGCGATGCCGAGGTTCTCACCCCGCACGTCGAACACCCGGCCGGTCACGTTGGCCGCCTCCGGGCTGGCCAGCCATGCGGTGATCACCGCGATCCAGCGGGGGTCGATGCTGCTCTTGAAGTCCTCCGACGCCTCGTCGCCGCCCATCAGCGGGGCGGTGAGGCGCGACCAGGCCGTGGGGGCCAGGCAGTTGACGGTCACGCCGTAGCGGACCAGCTCCTGGGCGGCGATCACCGTGAATGCGGCGATGCCGGCCTTGGCCGCGCCGTAGTTGGTCTGGCCGACGTTGCCGTAGATGCCCGAGGGTGACGCCGTGTTGATGATCCGCCCGTAGGTCTCCTCGCCGGACTTGGCCTTGTTGCGCCAGTAGGCCGCAGCGTGATGCGACGGGCCGAAGGTGCCCTTGAGGTGCACGGCCATGACCGTGTCCCAGTCGTCCTCGGTCATCGAGAAGACCATGCGGTCGCGCAGGATGCCGGCGTTGTTGACCACGATGTTGATGTCGCCGAAGGTGTCGACAGCCTGGCTCACCATGGCCCCGGCGTCGTCGAAGCTGGCCACGCTGCCGCCGTTGACGACGGCCTCGCCGCCGGCGGAGGTGATGGCCTGCACGACCTCGGCCGCAGGCGTCATGTCGGCGCCCCCGCCGAACTCGTCGCCGCCCAGGTCGTTGACCACCACCTTGGCCCCGTGCTCGGCGAGCATCAGGGCGTGCTCGCGCCCGATTCCCCGCCCTGCGCCGGTGACCAGGGCCACCTTGCCCTCGAGAAGCCTGCTCATGGAACCTCCTGGTCTGCGAGCCGTCGACCTCGGGGCGTCACGCTACCCGTCTGCAGACATGCCCCGGTTGGGTCCGGCCCCGATTTCACCAGCCCCTGGCGACCCATTCGTCGAGCTGCGGGGACTCCGCGCCGATGGTGGTGTCGAGGCCGTGGCCGGGCAGCACGATGGTGGACCCGTCGAATCGGGAGAAGATCCGGTCCTCGATGGAGCGGATGATGGTCCCGAAGTCGCCGCCCTCGTACTGGGTGGCGCCCGGACCGCCGGGGAACAGGGTGTCGCCGGTGAACAGCAGCGGCGTCCCCTCCACATGGAACGACATCGAGCCCGGGGTGTGGCCCGGCGTGTGCAGGGTGCGCAGGCGCAGCCAGCCGACCTCGACGACGGTGTCGTCGGTCAGCAGGTAGTCGTAGCTGGGCAGCATGGCCGCGTCCTCTGCGGTCACCCCCACCTCGTAGCCGGCGTCTCGCACGGCCGGGATGGCCTGGATGTGGTCCCAGTGCCCGTGGGTCTCCAGCACGGTGCGGACACCGAGGGTGCGGCACAGCTCCAGGAGCCGCTCATGCTCGTTGGCCGCGTCGATCAGCACGGCCTCGCCGGTGGACGTGCAGCGGATCACGAAGACGTTGTTCTCGACCGGGCCGACCACCACCTTGTGGACCTCGACCCCGGTGCCGGACCAGTGCAGTGTCATGGCCCGACCCTATCGGCGGCCCACAGGCCAGCGGAGCGCCCGACCCCGCTCGCTCAGTCGGCGAGGATGCGCACCTCGCCGCGGATCGCGCCGGGCGCGCCGCAGCACCAGCACGGCACCGACGACGACCCCCGCCACATGACGTCGCAGTTCTCGCAGCGCAGCGCGTAGGGCGCGTCACCGGCGGGCATCGACGGCTCCGGCGGGAGCTCGGCCGGCCGGGGTCGGCCGTGCAGCAGGAGAGCCACCGCAGCCGAGAAGGCACGGTCCAGAGCACGCGCCGGGAATGCGACTATTCGACGCATGGCGTCACCATAGGATGCAGCCGCGCGCTGGTGGATGATCCCCCGCCTCGGCAAGGTTTGCGGACAGCGCCGGTAGGGTCGCTCGGTCTTTGCCGGCTCGAGCACGAGGAGTCAACCGTGGCCGTCACACCCTGCCCCGCCGAGGACGGATCGAGCCCGGTCCGCCGCGAGTTCCGCGAGCCGCCACCGATGTGCATCGACCCCTCCAAGCGCTACACCGCGACGATGGAGACCTCGATGGGGACGCTCACGATCGCCCTCGACGCGGCGACCGCGCCGTTGACGGTCAACAACTTCGTGGTTCTGGCCCGGTACCACTACTACGACGGCGTGATCTTCCATCGCATCATCGGTGGCTTCGTGTGCCAGGGCGGCGATCCCACCGGCACCGGCCGGGGCGGCCCCGGGTACCGCTTCGCCGACGAACTGCCCAAGCCGGGACGCTACGAGATCGGCTCGCTGGCCATGGCCAATGCCGGCCCCAACACCAACGGCAGCCAGTTCTTCCTGATCAGCGGCCCGAACGGCGCCGGGCTGCCGCCGCAGTACGCGTTGTTCGGCAAGGTCGTGCAGGGACTGGATGTGGTGGACGCCATGCAGCGGGTCGAGACCGACCGCAACGACCGCCCGCTGACCGACGTGACCATCAATTCGGTGACCATCACCGAGTCGGACTGAGGGGGCTGCGGGGATGGGTGGCAGCGCTTCGCGTTAGCAGCGGGTTCATTCCCGCTCTTGTTCGCTGCGCTCACGGGCCGCCCAAACCAAGGCAACACAGCCCACGGCCTCGCCCGTATCGGCCGGGTTCGGCCGGGTTCGCCCGCCTATTCGCTCGGCCTCTGGGTAGCGTCGGAGTCCAGCCGCGGCCGACCGCATCCTCGGTCGGGGATGCACGAAACAGGAGCACGCGAGATGGAGATCGGCACAATCGGCGTGATCGGCGTCGGAACGATGGGCAGCGGCGTTGTGGAGGTCGCGGCCCGCAGCGGCGTGCAGGTCGTGGCCCGCGAGTCGAGCCCGGAACTGGTGGAGGCCGGTCGGAGCCGTGTGGAGAAGTCGATGGACCGGGGCGTCGCCCGGGGCAAGCTCGACGAGGCCGCCCGCGACGCCGCGTCCGCAGCCATCACCTGGACCACCGACCTGGGCGACCTGGCCGGCTGCGACCTGGTGCTGGAGGCCGTCCCCGAGAACCTGCCGCTCAAGCTGGAGATCTTCGGCGTGCTCGACCAGGTCCTGGACCCGTCTGCCATCATGGCCACCAACACGTCGTCGATACCCATCATCGACGTGGCCATGGGCACGTCTCGCCCCCAGCAGGTGCTGGGGATGCACTTCTTCAACCCGGCCACGGTGATGAAGCTGGTAGAGGTCATCAGCACCCAGCTGACTGCGCCGGAGGTGACCGAGGCCGCCACCGCCTTCGCCACCGACACCCTCGGCAAGCGTGTGGTGGCCGCTCCGGACCGGGCCGGATTCGTGGTCAACAAGCTGCTGGTCCCCTACATCTGCCAGGCCATCGAGATGTACGAGTCGGGCCATGCGTCGGCCGGCGACATCGACGACGCCATGAAGCTGGGGGCCGGGCATCCCATGGGGCCCCTGACGCTGGCCGACCTGATCGGTCTCGACGTGTGCCTGTTCACGGCCGAGTCGCTGTACGCCGAGTACGCCGAGCGCTTCTACGCGCCGCCTCCGCTGCTGCGCCGCATGGTGGCCGCGGGCCGGCTGGGACGCAAGACCGGCGGAGGCTTCTACGAGTACTGAGCCGCCGGCGTCGGCGCCAACGACGCCGGCACGGCCTGATCTGCGAACAACCTGCAACTTTCCACCTCTGTGGTGGATTTCTTACAGAAGTTCGGCTGATCGCTCGGACCAGCGGGCGGCTTCGGCCCGGGCCTCGGCCTCTAGGGAGATGGCCAGGTAGGCCCGGCGGTGGTCGCGCAGCCGCCGCAGGTTGCCGAGGTACTCCCGCAGGTACCGCCGCAGGAACCGGGCCGCGCCCAGCTCCGCGTACTGCTCCACGTGCACCAGTTCGTGGGCGAGCAGGACCCGGCGCCCGGACAGGTCGTCGTCACGCAGCACGAGGATGAGCCGGCCCAGGGTCATGCCGGCCATGCCGGGCGACAGCACCGGCACCTTCTGCACCCGGGCCCGGCGGGCGATCTCAGGCGACACGAGGTCGTAGCCCGCGATCTCCTGCGGCGTGAGCCGCCTCATGCCGGATGGGTGCCGAAACGCCCGCCGATGCCGGCCGGGCCGGCCTGACCGGGGCCCAGTTCGCCGTCGCTGACCCAGGTCCGCAGCAGCTCCGGCAGAGCCCGCAGACCGTGCAGCGTGGGCACCTCGACGTCCTCGCCGTCGTGGTCCTCCTCGTGGCGCCAGGTCACGTGGTAGGGCACATGCACCGCGGTGCCGCCCAGTTCCAGCACGGGCAGGACGTCGGAGCGCAGCGAGTTGCCGACCATCACGAAGCGGGACGGATCGATCCCATGGCGCTCGAGCAGTTCGCTGTAGACGGTGGCGTCCTTGTCGGCCACCACCTCGACCCGCCAGAACCGCTCGGCCAGGCCGCTGGCGGCCACTTTGGCGAGCTGGTCGTGCACGTCGCCCTTGGTGATGACCATCAGCCGGTGGTGCCCGAGGGCGTCCAGCACTTCCTCCACCCCGTCGATGAGCTCGACCGGCCGGTCCAGGAGCCGCTTGCCGTAGCCGATGATCGCGGCGATGCGCTCGGCGTCGACCTCGCCGCCGCTAATGCGGACCGCGGCCTCGATCATCGACAGGGTGAACGACTTCACGCCGTAGCCGAAGCGGGGCAGGTTCTGCATCTGCAC
>JAPOQG010000069.1 GCA_026710865.1 Acidimicrobiaceae bacterium | reverse complement strand
TCGTCAAGGTCCTGATCGCGGTGGTGATCGCCTACACGGTGCTGCGCCTGGGCCTGGCCATGCTGCGCAACCTGGCCCGACCGCTGCCCGAGCCGCCCGACCCAGGCATCCTGCGCAGGGTCAAGATCGAGTACCGCTGCAGCATCTGCGGGTCCGAGGTGCGCATGACCGTCGCCCCCGACGAAGACCCCGAACCGCCCCGCCACTGCCAGGACGAGATGGATCTGGTGACTCCCATCGAGTGAGCACCCATACCCCGATCAGAGTTATCCACAGGGTGTGGGCAAAGTTGGGGGAAATTACAAGGGTGTAGTCACCCGGTACCGGGTCAGCGGTACTGAGTGGCGGAGATGATCCCGGCCAGGATCAGGCCCAGACCCCCCAGAAGCACCACGTTCGAGGTGTCCCAGAACACCGCCAGGTAGTTGACGATGATCACCGCCACCCCCAGTCCGAGCAGGCTGAACATCAGGATCGGCACCCAGATCGGGCTCGGATCCTGCACGTCGAACCCGGTGTGGGTCTTGGTGTCCGGCTTGTAATTCTCGGGGCGGGTGCCCTTGGCCGTCACACGGCCGGCCGGCACGCGGCGCTTGGTGGGTCTCGGCATGGCTTCGAGGATAGACGCCGCGGCTAGAACCGGCCCATCAGGAAGTTGGCCGCTTCGGCGGCCGCGGGATACGCCCCGGTGATCCCCGAGCTCATGAACCCGGCGTCGCTGATCAGCGTCACCCCGGTGACGTACGCCGCGGCGTCGCTGCACAGGAACAGCAGGGGGTAGGCCTGCTCCATCGGCGTGGACGCCTCCACGCCCGCGTCGGACCGGTAGTCGGCGCCGAACTCAAGCCACAGCTCCCGGTTGGCCTCGGCCAGCGGCGTCACCGTCGGGCCGGGGCAGATGGCGTTGATGCGGATCCCCCGCCGCAGCAACGGGTAGGCCTGGGTGGCCACGTAGGCGCACACCGCCTGCTTGGTGTGGAAGTAGTCGGCCTTGCGATGGTCGACGAACCAGGCCGCGGCCTCGTCGAAGTCCGAGAGGCCCAGCACCTCGGAGAACTCCTCCAGGTTGGTCTCCCAGCCCAGCCCCGCCGACGACGAGATGAAGCCGATGGCCGACGCCTCGCCCAGCATCCCGGAGGCCAGCATCCGGTCGATCAGGTGGCGGTGGCCCACAAAGTTGATCCGCTCGAGACCCGGCGTGCCGTCGGCCACGCCCGCGCAGGCCAGCAGGGCGTGCACCGGCCCGCCGCACTCGTCCACCGCAGCTTCGATCGACGCCTGCGACGCCAGGTCCACCCCGATGGCGGCCACCCCGGCCAGGGTCACATCGGCCCGGTCCATGACGACCACCTCGGCGCCGGCCGACAGGGCCAGCTCGGCCGCGGCCGCGCCCATCCCGGTGGCGCCGCCCACCACCAGCACCCGCCTGCCGTCGAACCGGAACGCATCGAACAGCGCCATTGCGGGGATCAGCCCTCCTGCCTATCGTGACCGGGCGTATGTCTAGCATCGGGGTGCCCGACACCGGCGTGCCAACCACCGAGGCAGCGGCCGGCCGCGACCCGTACTACGACCCGTTCGACTTCGAGATCGACGCCGACCCGTACCCCACCTGGAAGCGGCTGCGCGACGAGGCGCCCCTGTACCGCAACGAGCGGTACGACTTCTACGCGCTGAGCCGATTCGACGACGTGGCCGCCGCCTTCAAGGACTGGCGGACCTACAGCTCGGCCAAGGGCACCGTGCTGGAGATCATCAAGAGCGGCATGGACGTCCCGCCGGGCTTCATCATCTTCGAGGACCCGCCCGTCCACGACTACCACCGCGGCCTGGTGTCGCGGGTGTTCACCCCCAAGAAGATGAACGCCCTCGAGGCCAAGCTGCGGGAGTTCTGCGCCCGCAGCCTCGACCCCCTCGTCGGCACCGGCCGCTTCGACTTCATCGCCGACCTCGGCGCCTTCGTGCCCATGCGGGCCATCGGCATGCTGCTGGGCATCCCCGAGCAGGACCAGACCACCCTGCGGGACCTGATCGACGACAACCTCAAGCTCGACGACGGCACCATGCCCGACTTCACCTACGAGCACTCCGGCGACGTGAACTCCACCGACTTCCTCCGCGAGTACATCCGCTGGCGGGCCGACAACCCGACCGACGACCTGATGACCGAGCTGCTCCACGCCGAGTTCGAGGACGAGACCGGCACGCTGCGCCGCCTCACCCGGGGCGAGATCATGAACTTCGTCTCGCTGCTCAACGGAGCCGGCAACGAGACCACCACCCGCCTCATCGGCTGGACCGGCAAGCTGCTGGCCGAGCACCCCGACCAGCGCCGGGCCCTGGTGGAGGACCGCCGGCTGATCCCGGCGGCCATCGAGGAGATCCTGCGCTACGAGACCCCCTCCCCCGTCCAGGCCCGCTGGGTGACCGCCGACGTCGAGCACCACGGCCAGACCGTGCCCGCCGGCAGCGTCATGCTGCTGCTCAACGGAGCCGCCAACCGCGACGACCGCAAGTTCGCCGACGGCGACGTCTTCGACATCGGTCGCACCATCGACTTCCACCTGGCCTTCGGTTACGGCATCCACTTCTGCCTGGGCGCGGCGCTGGCCCGCATCGAGGGGCGGGTGGCGCTCGACGAGGTGCTCAAGCGCTGGCCCGAATGGGACGTCGACTGGGACAACGCCGTGCAGGCCCGCACCTCCACCGTCCGGGGCTGGGAGAGCCTGCCCGTCGTTACCTCCTGACCGGCTAGGACCCCCCTTCCACCGGAGAAACTCCTGCAGTCAAGGACCTCCAGCGTCCTCAGCTACAGGTATTTCGGGGTGGGTGTACAGGAATTTCGGGGTGGGCGTACAGGAATTCTTGGCGTGGGTGGGCTTCGGAGGCACCACCAGCGCCAGAAGACCTGCGGCGGCGCCGGGCAAGGCGGTGGGCAGTGTCGACTGACCCGAGCGGCCCGTGACCGCAGCGACGGCGAGCGGGAGCGACACCGCTCCGCGCTTGCTCTTCGGCGACCTCCGGCGGCGTCGAGGGGCCATCGGCCCGCGTGCTGACCTACGCTCATCGCATGAACGGTGGATCGATGAGTCGATGAGTCCGGTGGTCGGCCACGACGCCGACGGCGGCCGGGCGACGGAGCAGCGATCAAGCCGGACCCCTCCATCCGGGCCGCGCCCGCCCATCCGGGAAGCGCACGACGCCGACGGCGGCCGGGGGGCGGCCCGGTGATCCTGTCGGACCGCTCCATCCGGGAGGCGCTCGACGCGGGCCGAATCGTCATCGACCCGCTCGGCGCGGGCGCGGTGCAGCCGTCGTCGGTGGACCTGCGCCTGGCCGGCAGTTTCCGGGTCTTCCGCAACCACACCCTGGGCCACATCGACGTCAAGCAGGACCTGTCGGCGCTGACCACCCTGGTGGAGTCCGACGACGAGAACCCGTTCATCCTGCACCCGGGCGAGTTCGTGCTGGGGGCGACCCTGGAGCGGGTGGCGCTGCCCCACGACCTGGTGGCCCGCCTGGAGGGCAAGTCGTCGCTGGGCCGTCTCGGCCTGCTGATCCATTCGACGGCGGGCTTCGTCGATCCGGGCTTCGAGGGGCAGCTCACCCTGGAGCTGTCCAATGTGGCCAACCTGCCGATCACGCTGTATCCCCGGATGCGCATCGGCCAGATCAGCTTCCAGCAGATGACCACCCCGGCCGACACCCCGTACGGGTCGGGGGAGCTGGGCTCGAAGTACCACGGCCAGCGGGGCCCGGTGCCGTCGCGCTACTGGGAGAACTTCAGCTAGGAGCCAGCGCCGGTAGGGGGGCGCCCTCGGGATCGATCTTGCAGGCCGTCGGCGCAGGCCTCGCCGTCCGGTCGCCTCAGGCGTGACAAATGTCACTTGCTCGCCCCATGGGGGCTGTTAGTTTCGGCTGAATGGAGTTCCGCCGGATCAACGGCCTGCCCCCGTACGTCTTCACGATCATCAACGATCTCAAGATCAAGCTCCGCCACGACGGCGCCGACATCATCGACCTCGGGTTCGGCAACCCCGACCTGCCGTCGCCCGACATCGCCGTCGACAAGCTGTGCGAGGCGGCCCGCAACCCCCGCAACCACCGCTACTCGTCCAGCCGGGGCCTGCCCGCGCTGCGCCGCAACATCGCCGCCGTGTACCAGAGCCGCTTCGGGGTGGAGCTCGACCCCGACACCGAGGTCATCAACACCATCGGGGCCAAGGAGGGGTTCAGCCACCTCATGTGGGTGCTGCTCCAGCCCGGCGACACGTGCCTGGTGCCCACCCCCAGCTACCCGATCCACATCTACGGGCCGCTGTTCGCGGGCGCCCAGATCCGGGAGGTGCCCCTCGCCGCGGGCGACGAGTTCGTCCACCGGATGCAGCTCGCATGGCACTACAGCCGGCCCAAGCCCCGGGTGGCGGTGATCTCGTTCCCGCACAACCCCACCACC
Organism: Acidimicrobiaceae bacterium; assembly: GCA_026710865.1. GTDB lineage: Bacteria > Actinomycetota > Acidimicrobiia > Acidimicrobiales > Aldehydirespiratoraceae > Aldehydirespirator. The sequence continues at coordinate 7,173 of JAPOQG010000069.1, read as the reverse complement.
ACCTGCGTCGACCTCGACTTCATGCAGAAGGTGGTGGACTGGGCCCGGGAGCACGACATGCTGATCGTGCACGACAACGCCTACGCCGACCTGGGCTTCGACGGCTACCAGCCGCCGTCGATCCTGCAGGTGGACGGGGCCAAGGACTGCGCGGTGGAGTTCTACTCGTGCACCAAGTCGTTCTCGATGGCCGGTTGGCGGATGGCGTTCATGCTGGGCAACGCCGAGGTGGTGACCGCGCTGGCCAAGCTCAAGAGCTACCTCGACTACGGGTCGTTCCAGCCCATCCAGATCGCGGCGGCGGTGACGCTGCGGGAGCAGCCCGACTACCCGCTGGAGGCGTGCGCGGTGTACGAGCGCCGGCGCGACGCCCTGTGCGAGGGTCTCAACCGCATCGGCTGGGAGGTCGAGCCGCCCGAGGGGACCATGTTCGTGTGGGCCAAGATCCCCGAGCCGTACCGGCACATGGACTCCATCGAGTTCGCGTCCAAGCTGGTGCGGGAGGCCCATGTGGCGGTGTCGCCCGGCGTGGGGTTCGGGCCCGGCGGCGAGGGCCACGTGCGGTTCGCGCTGATCGAGAACCGCCAGCGCATCGGTCAGGGGATCCGCAACCTCCGCCGCTGCCTGCCCGAGCTCGAGCCCGCGTCCGGGTCGGCTGGTGAGGCCGGGTCGGCCGGTGGGGCTGGAGAGCCCGCCGAGAAGAAGGCCACCGCCGCCTGAGCCGGACCGCCCGCCGGCCCGGAATCGATGGCGAAACGGCCCCCAAAGGCCCACAATCCGCACCAATCTCGGGCAGGGGTCGCGACCGACCGAAATTGACGGCGCAACAGCCCCGTGAGGCCCACAATCCGCACCAATCTCGGGCAGGGGTCGCGACCGACCAGAATCGATGGCGCAACAGCCCCGTGAGGCCCACAATCCGCACCAATTTCTGCGGGCTGGGCTGGCAGGGCCGCCTGCCGGGTATAACGGCACGATGCTGATCGTGGTCTCACCGGCCAAGGCGCTCGACTACAGCTCGGCGCTGCCCACCCGCAAGCACTCCCAGCCCCGGATGCTGGACGAGGCGTCCCCGCTGGTGGAGGTGATGCGGCAGAAGTCGCCCGACGAGATCGCCAAGCTGATGGACATCTCCGCCGAGCTGGCCGAACTCAACTTCGACCGCTACCAGGACTGGGAGCAGCCGTTCACGGCCGACGACGCCCGGCCCGCGCTGCTGGCCTTCGCCGGCGACGTCTACCAGGGCATGGACGCGGCGGCCACCTTCACCGAGCGCGACTACACCCACGCCCAGAAGGTGCTGCGCATCCTGTCGGGGCTCTACGGGGTGCTTCGCCCGCTGGACCTGATGCAGCCGTACCGGCTGGAGATGGGGTCCAAGCTGGCCACCGACCGAGGCCGCGACCTCTACCAGTACTGGGGCGAGCGCATCACCGAGATGCTCAACGCCGACCTGGCCGCCAGTCCGGGGCCGGCGGTGGTGGTGAACCTGGCGTCGAACGAGTACTTCCGCTCCGTGGACACCGGGCGGCTGCAGGGACGGCTGGTGACGCCGGCGTTCCTGGACGGGCGGGACGACAACGAGCCCAAGATGATCTCGTTCTTCGCCAAGCGGGCCCGGGGGTCGATGGCGGGCTGGATCATCCGCAGCCGGGTGAAGTCGGTGCGGGGCCTGCGGGACTTCGACGGTCTCGGCTACGACTTCGACCCCGAGCGCTCGTCCACCGACCGCCCCGTGTACGTGCGGTACTCCTAGCCGGCGCTGCCGCCCGCGGCCCCGGGCGCGGATTTCTCGGGGCCATTGCCGTAGCTATACGACACAGAACTCTCCCGAGATTCCGGGCTGTGCGCAGAGCACCCTTGTTTCGGAAGGATATATTGTAATCTTCCGATATGAGGGGTGATTCGGACAGCTCTGCCGGACGGACCGTCGACGTTGACTGGGGAGGGCGACAGGTACGTGCGTGGGTGCCGGCGCCGCTGGCCAAGCGGGATCTCGCCCTCTCGACGACAACCGCACGGGTAGCCGAGAGGGCCGTCGCGGCCCTGCAGTTGTCCGACGCCCGGCTGCCGCCGGACTGGGAGCCGCTGGCCCGGCTGCTGTTGCGCCACGAGGGGGTGGCCTCCTCGGGCATCGAGGGCCTGCGCGAGCCGGTCGAGTCGGTGCTGGTGGCCGAGCGGACGGGCGCGGGCGGCACCGCTGGATGGGTCGCCGACAATCTGACCGTGATCGACACGGCGCTCGACACCGCCGACGAGCCGCTTACGACCGGGATGCTGCACCGCTGGCACGAACGGCTGATGCGACACGGCCGGCTGCCCGCCGCCATGGTCGGACGGTTCCGCCCGGCGCTGGGATGGGTCGGCGGCGCCTCGCCGGCGGACGCGGCCTACGTCCCCCCACCGCCGGATGCGATCCCTGCTCTCATAGACGATCTCATGGCGTTCGCCGACGACGACGGAAGCGACGTCGACGCCGTCTCGCTGGCCGCGCTGGCACACGCCCAATTCGAAGCGATCCACCCCTACGGCGACGGCAACGGAAGGCTCGGGCGAGTGCTGGTGAGCCGGGTGCTGCGCCGAAGGGGCGTCACGGGCCGCTCGACTGCGCCCATCAGCGTGGCCATCGCCCGCGACCCGGGCGGCTACCTGTCTGGACTGCATCTGTTCGAGCAAGGCAACCACGACCCATGGGTGAGGTGGTTCGCCGAGACCGCCACCCGGGCCGCAACCGCCACCGAGCAGATGGTGGCCCGGGCCGGTCGCCTGCTGCAACGCTGGACGGCGCTCACGAGCGGGCTGCGGGCTGACCACACCGCGCGGGCCCTGCTGCACCGGCTGCCCGGATCACCGGTGCTGAACGCTCAGGATGTGTCCGCACTGCTGGGCGTCAGCGAGCGCAGCGGCAGAACGGCGCTAGGCGCGCTGGCCGCCCGCGGGGTCCTGTCGCCCATCGACGATGTGCGCGAGGCGAGGGCGGGCCGGTCCCGGCGCTGGTACGCGGCCACCGAGCTGCTCGACCTGTGGACCCCATGAACGCTCGCGGCCTCCGAGGAATCCCCCGGATGGATTCCGGGGACAGGGAGGGGCGGAGGCCCCCGGCTCGTCGCCGCCCGCGAGTGGGGCGGGCTGCGCATAGCACGCCGCGGTGGCTACGCTCGCGGCCCTCCGCGGGTGTAGTTCAATGGCAGAACATCAGCTTCCCAAGCTGAGAATGCGAGTTCGATCCTCGTCATCCGCTCCGTATCCGGATCTGGCTCTAGCTCGCCGAGCGGTCGTACTTGGCTTACTACTCTAGTAGTATCGCCCGTATGAAGATCAGTGTGAGCATTCCGGAGGGCGATGTCGCGTTCCTCGACGAATACGTTCGATCCCACGGCATGGCGTCCCGGTCGGCGGCACTGCAACGGGCGATACGGCTGCTGAGGGCCAACGAGCTGTCGCAGCACTACGCGGCAGCGTTCACGGAGTGGGCCGGCGATGCCGAGGACAGCGCTTGGGACGTCGCCGTTGCGGACGGGCTCGGCCCGCACTGATGCGACGGGGGGAGATCCGCCTTGTCGGCCTGGACCCGGTCGTCGGGACCGAGTCGGCGCGCACCCGTCCCGCGGTGATCGTCAGCAACGACGGCGCCAGCACGATCGCTGCTCTTCTGGAGCGAGGTGTGGTGACGGTCGTTCCGGTCACCTCCAACACCGACGTGATCCACCCGTTCCAAGTGATGCTGGAAGCGGACAGCACCGGCCTCCGCATCGACTCGAAGGCCCAGGCCGAGCAGATCCGATCGGTGGACGTCAGACGCATCGGCAGCCTGGTCGGCATGGTGCCGCTGAATCTCATGGCCCAGATCGACGACGCCATGCGCCTGCACCTCGAACTCTGACAACCACAGCCGGGCACCAGGCCGGCACCGCACACGTCGTCTCGTGACGGATGGCGGCCGGCAACGCCGCCGGGTGGTGACGTGACGAGACTGAACGGTTAGCACTAGGGCAATGGAACAGCGGGCGGGCAGCGGCATGATCTTCGTCGGCGGGCCCGTCCACACGATGGGCCGTCCCGCCGGCGCGATCGCCGCGGAAACGGAGACCGCGGAAACAGCCGCCGCGGTGGAAGCGGTGGTCGGGCTGAGCGAGACCCAGATCGGACTCGTCGTCGGCGCAGGGTTCTTCACCGCCTTCGTCACCCAGATCACCCTGGCCCGGGTCGCCGACCGGGGATACGCCCCCCTCATGGTCCGCAACGGGCTGGTGGCCGCTGCGGCCAGCCTGGCGCAGCCTGCCGGGCCGGTTCCGCTAGAAGCGCCGGGCGGCCCAGCTCATTCCAGGCCCTGCTCGATCATGGCCCAGCCGGCCTCCCGCTCGGCGGGCGTGCCCTGGAGGATGACAGCGATCTCGTCGGCCGACGCCTCGGCGTAGCGGGCCAGTTCGGCCCGGACCTCGTCGGCGCTGCCGATGACCAGCAGGTCCATCATGTCGGCCACCCGCTCACGCTCGCTCATGGCCTGATACGACGACAGGGTCCGGTAACCGGCCAACTGCTCGCCGAGTCGGGCTCGGGCCTCCTCCTCGGGGTCGGCGGTCACGCATACCCATACCGCGGCTGACACCAGCCCGTCGCCGATGGCCGGGCGCACATGCTCGGCGATGGTGCGGGGCCCGGTCCATGCCAGCAGCGTGCCGGTGGTTCGGGCCCCGGCCAGGGCCAGCATCCTCGGCCCCATCGCCGCGAGCAGGACCCCGGGGGCGGGCCCGGGCACCTCGATCTCGGTGCGGTGCGACACCAGATCGCCGCTCGTGTCCACCGTCTGGTCGGCCAGCAGCGGCAGCAGGGCGTCGAGGTACTGGACCATGTGGCTGTAGGGCCGGCTCCACTCCAGCCCGAACACCTCGGTCACGATCGGCTGGTGGCACACCCCGATGCCGAGCGTGAACCGCCCGCCGCTGATCTGGTTGACGGTGCGGGCCTGCTGGGCGAGGTGCTGGGGCAGCGTGGACTGGATGGCGATCACGCCGGTGGCCAGCTCGATGCGGGGAACCCGGTCGGCCACGACGGCCAGCACCGCGATCGGGTCGGCCCGCTCGACCTGGGCCACCATGTATCGGTCCAGCCCAGCGGCCTCGGCCCGGCCCGCATTGGCCACCGCAGCATCCACCCGGGTCGGCAAGTCCAGCAGCGCATACTTCACAGTCACGCCCCCATCACTAGTTCCCCAAGATTGCCCGCGCCTAAGGGGCCGCGCGGATAGGTGAGAGTCCGTCGCGTCGCGGCACCGTCATTCCCGCTCTTGTTCGCTGCGCTCACGGGCCGCTCAGGCCACGGCCTCGCGCCGTATGGGCCGCGTCGACCCGCCAATTCGCTCGGCCTCTAAGCAACGTTCCGGCACCGCGTGCGATTTCGATCGAAGTCAACAGCCCAATCAGCACGAGCCGTAACATTTGTGTCACGCTATGGTGAAGTTATGTCCGAACTCACCGGGGCTGAGCGATACCTCAAGGACCGTCGAGAGGATCCGGACTACGACCGCGCCTACATCACCGCACGACATCGCATCGATCAGATCGACGCCATCATTCGCGCACTGGACGAGCGTCGATGCAACCTGGATCTAAGCAAAGCTGAACTTGCCCGTAGGGCAGATCTTCGCCCCGAGGTGATCCGACGGCTGTTCTCGGCAGAAAGCCCCAATCCGACCCTGTCGACGGTCGTTGCCCTCGCCGGGGCATTGGAACTCGAACTGACAGCCGAGCCCCTGGAGGACAGCCGCGCTATCTGAGGACCCTGCGGTGCCTCTCGAAGCCGGAGGTAGCGCTAGGCGGGAGTTTGGTGCTGGTCCAGGCGGACTATTCGCTGGTCGGTGACGACCGCGGTGATCAGCTCGGCCGGGGTGACGTCGAAGGCGGGGTTGGCGGCCGCGGTGCCGTCGGGGGCGGTGGCCACCCCGGCCAGCGACACCACCTCGTCGGTGCCGCGGTCCTCGATGGCGATGCCGGCGCCGTCGGGGGTGGCGGCGTCGACGGTGGACTCGGGGGCGACCACGATGAACGGCACCCCGGCGTGGCGGGCCCCGAGGGCCAGCGAGAACGTCCCGATCTTGTTGGCGGTGTCGCCGTTGGCGGCCACCCGGTCGGCGCCGGTGAGCACCACGTCGGCCTCGCCCCTCGCCAGCATGAACGGCCCGGCCGAGTCGACCAGCAGCCGGTGCGGGGCGCCCATGCGGTCCAGCTCCCAGGCGGTGAGGCGGGCGCCCTGCAGCAGGGGCCTGGTCTCGAGGGCCAGCGCCTCGGCCAGCCGGCCCCGCTCGTGCAGGGTCTGGATCACGGCCAGGGCGGTGCCCCGCTCCACCGCGGCCAGGCCGCCGGTGTTGCAGATGGTCATGGCCCGCACGTCGGGGCGGGCCACCAACTCCAGCACCAGGTCGGCGCCCAGGCTGCCCATGGCGACCGAGGCGGCCAGCTCCTCGTCGCGGATGGCGGCCGCCTCGGCCAGCACCGCTTCGAGGCCCTCGGCGGCCCGGGCCGCGGTCCGGTCGACCATTCGGGCCAGGTTCACGGCGGTGGGTCGGGCCTCACGGAGCTGGATCACCGCGTCGTCGAACGCCGGCCCGCGGGTGCCGTGGGCCTGCACCGCCAGCGCCACACCGAAGGCGCCGGCCACGCCGATGGCGGGAGCGCCCCGCACCGACAGCCGGCGGATGGCGGCCACCATGTCGGCGACGTTGTCGATGCGCAGCAAGGTGTAGGCGGCGGGCAGGGCGGTCTGGTCGACCATCTCGACCGCGCCGCCGGCCCCGCCGACCCAGTCCAACGTCCGCAGTGCGCTGCCATCCATGCCTCGGCAGGCTAGTTGCCGCCCATTTCCCTACGTGTCCCTGGCCCTTGACCTGTCGAGTAACCCGGAGCCTCAGGAACTGGCAGCGCTCCGTCCCCGCACAGGCGCACTCCGAGCCTCAGGAACCGGCAGCGCTCCGGCCCCGTACAGGCGCACTCCGAGCCTCAGGAACCGGCAGCGCTCCGGCCCCGTACAGACGCACTCCGAGCCTCAGGAACCGGCAGCATTTGACCCCCTATAGGTGCACGCCGCTGCCAGTTCGGTCTCACAAGGATTCGGGAGGTCTGAGCGCTCTCTAGGGTTGGGGGTGATGGACCGGTACCTGTGCGACGTTCTCATCAC
>JAPOQG010000076.1 GCA_026710865.1 Acidimicrobiaceae bacterium | reverse complement strand
TCTCCGCGGCGCGCTCGGCGTCGATCTCAGCGATCTCGACAATGGCTCCGTGCTCGGCGAACAGTTCGCTGATGGCGGCACCGATGCCGGCGCCGCCGCCGGTGACGACGGCTACCTTGCCGTCGAGCAGGCGGTTCCAATCGTTGATCTCCGGGACGTTGGAGGGATCGGTCATGCCGGTTCGGTGCCGCCGGGCTCGAGGCCCAGGTAGCGCTCCAGGTGGCGGTTCATGTTGATCCGCTGCGGTGCGTCGACGTCGTCGATGCCGGCCAGCATCTCCCGGTGCAGGCCACATGCCACACCCTGGGCCAGAGCCGGGCGTGCTCCAACTCGGCGAAGGGAGCCGAGATGTAGCGTTCGACGGGGATCCTGGCCGGACCGTCGGCTGCCAGCGGGGACGAGGTCACCGCAGTGCCGAGAATCTCGGTCTCGTCCGGCGGCGCGGCGTCACCCATGCCCACAATCGTGGCACACGGCCAGCGCCTGGAATCACTCTCCGGCGAGCACGAGGGTCGCCCACTCGCCGGAGGTCCGGCGGTCGACTTCGGCGAGGGGACGCAGGAAGCCGGCGACCTGCGAGCACTGCGACGGCGATATCCCACCGACCGCGAGCCATCCGTCCGGCGCCACACGAGTCACCAGCTCCGGGGCCAGATCCACGATCCCGGCCCGAGCGATGTTCGCCACGACTGCGTCGAAGGTGCTGTCGACGTCTCTCGCAGGCGACTGGGCGGCCTCAAATCGAGAGCCCATGCCGTTGAGTTCCGCATTGCGCTGAGCCGCCGCGACCGCATCGGGATCGATGTCGACCGCCACCACCGCCGCGGCGTCGAGCTCGAGCGCGCACAGTCCGAGGATCCCGCTCCCGCAGCCCACGTCCAGGACCCGCTCGGCTCCGGCGATCTGCTCGGTGAGTACCTCGATCATCTGCCTGGTGGTGGGATGGCGACCGTCCCCGAAGCCGCCCGGACCGAGCTCGATCAGCCCCGGCAGGTCGGCGCGATCGTGCTCGGACCACGCGCGGCAGACGCTCAGCCGCCCGTCGAACGTGATCGGGCGGGTGTCCCGCAGCCACTTCTGGAGGGCGGCGCCGGCTTCTGGCCTCGTGACCGCCATGACGCCCGCGGCTCGAAGCGACGCCACCAGCCTGGCCTCATCCCGCTGGTCGTCAAGTGCGGCCAGTACCACCCGGCGGGCGTCACCCGGTGCCACGACATCCATCGAGCGCACGCCCAACGCCCGGAGCCGCTCGCACATCCCGGCGAGCCCGTCCCCGGTGGTCGCGACCGAGATCACCCCGACAAGATGCCAGACCTCGACGGCGAGGGACGCCCCGGGCGCTTGGGTCGTCGACCTGCCCGCACAGTATCTTCGACGTACCCGCCGGCCAGGAGACGCCCATGACCGAGAGCCATGATCTAGGTCCCATCGGTGATCGTGTGCTGTTCGAGGACGAGCACATCCGGGTCTGGGAGATGGTGCTCGAACCGGGCGAGAGGTCTCCGCTGCACCACCATGAGAACGACTACGTCGTGGTGGTGGAGGGCGACCGCGTCACAGTCGAGCCGCTCGAGGACGGCGACAGCCGATCGGGCGCCAAGCCCGCGGAGGTGACGCCGGGCCAGAGCATCTTCCTGCGCAAGGGCGGCACCGAGGTGGCCGTCAACTCGGGAGCGGTGCGGTACCGGGACGTCCAGGTCGAGCTGCTCGATTCCTGAGCTCACCCACCCGCTCGAGTGTTGATCCAATAGCCTCTGCTTGGTGCGAGCCGCCGTCTACCGCGAGTTCAACGGCCCTATAGCCGTCGAGGACCTGCCCGACCCGGCCGTGCCCGACGGCGGCGTGGTCATCGAGGTGCGGGCCTCGGGGCTGTGCCGCAGCGACCTGTTCGCCTGGCACGGCCACGACCCCGGCATGGCGCTGCCCCATGTGCCCGGCCACGAACTCTCCGGCGTGGTCGCCGAGGCTGGGCCGGGCGTGTCCCACTGGTCGGTGGGCGACCGGGTCACCGCGCCCTTCTGCTGCGGCTGCGGCGCCTGCGAGCAGTGCGCGGCCGGCAACGAGCAGATCTGCGACAACTACTTCCAGCCCGGCTTCACCCACTGGGGATCCTTCGCCACCTACTGCGCCATCGACCACGCCGACACCAACCTGGCCGCCCTGCCCGAAGCGATGTCCTACGAGCACAGCTCGGTCCTCGGCTGCCGGATGATCACCGCCTACCGGGCCCTGATCGAGCGGGCCCGCCTCGCGGAGGGAGAATGGCTGGCCGTGCACGGCTGCGGCGGGCTGGGGCTGTGCATGGTGATGATCGGCGCGGCCGTCGGTGCTCGGGTGGTGGCCGTCGACATCGACGAGGGTGCGCTGGAACTGGCCGCGGCCATGGGGGCGGCCTCTGCGGTGACCGCCGACCCCGACGACGGCCGGGCCACGGTCGGGGCGGTGCGAGACGCCACCGGCGGGGGCGCCCACGTGTCGGTCGACGCGCTGGGCAACGCCGAGGTGGCCGCCAACTCGGTGCGGTGCCTGCGCAAGCAGGGCCGCCATGTGCAGGCCGGGCTGCTGTCGGCGAGGGCCACCGCGCTGCCCGTGGCCACCATCATCGCGAAGGAGCTGGAGGTTCTCGGCACCAAGGGCATGTCGGCCCGCCAGTATCCCGAGCTCATGGATCTGATCGCGACCACGGGGATGGACCTCGGTCTGCTGGTGAGCCGCACCATGGCTCTCGAAGACCTGTCCGAAGCCTTCGAGACCATGGCCGGCTTCGGCGCCAGCGGCGTCGCCGTGGTCAACCAGTTCTGAAACGCGCCGTCGCTCGCCGAGGCCCGCCGCCGGACCCTCTACGGGTCCCGTCAGCGGAAACCCGCCGTAGGGACGGACAACCTCACACAGAACGTCGAAGGGTCCACCGCGAGCGCTGTCTGAGGGGTCGGGCCGGGAGTCAGGCGGCCCGCTTGGCCGATGGCCGCCGGTTCCGGTTGCGATTGCGGGACCGCTGCGGCCTGCTGCTGCGCCGGGAACGGGACTTGTGCCCGGCTCCTGAGCGCTCGGAGTCGCGGCGCGGCTGGGAGCTGCGGCGCGGTCGGTCCGAGTCTCGGGAAGCCGTGTCCGGCTCGGAGCGCCTTGCGGGCTCAGAGTGGCTCGCTGACTCGCGCAACCATGCGATGGCGGCCATGTCGACTTCGGTGATCGGCTGCTCAAGACCCAACTGACGCTGCATCCGGCCCATCTCGCGGGCCTGCTCGGGCAGGACGAGCGACACGACGACGCCGCCCTGGCCGGCTCGGGCGGTGCGTCCCGAGCGGTGCAGATAGGCCTTGTGATCCTCGGGAGCGTCGAAGTGGATGACCGCGTCGACACCCTGGACGTGGATGCCCCGGGCCGCGACGTCGGTCGCGATCAGGGCCTGCACCCGGCCGGAGGCGAACTCGCCCAGCGCCCGGGTGCGCTGGTTCTGGCTCCGGCCGCCGTGGATGGCCGCGGTCGCGATGCCGGCCCGATCGAGCTGGCGGGCCAGCCGGTCGCAGCCGTGGCGGGTCCGGCAGAAGACGATGGCACTGCCGGACGCAGTGATGGCGTCGGCCGCCACGCCGATGCGCTCGGCTCGGGCCACGTTCCAGAACACGTGGTCGGCCGCGATCACGTCGGGGGTCTCCTCGCCGACCTCACAGCGCACCGGCTTGTACTGGTATTCGCGTGTGAGCGACGCCACGTCACCGTCGAGGGTGGCCGAGAACAGCATCGTCTGGCGGTCGGGGGAGGTCTGGTCGAGCAGGCGCCGCACAGCCGGGATGAAACCCATGTCGGCCATGCGGTCGGCCTCGTCGATGACGACGGCCTCGACCGCGGCCAGGCTGACCACGCCCTGCTCGATCAGATCCTCGAGGCGTCCGGGGCACGCCACCAGGATGTCGACGCCCCGGCGGAGGGCCTCCATCTGGCGGCCGTAGCCCACGCCGCCGTAGACGACCGCGACGCGCACGCCTCCCGCGAAGGATCGCAGCTCGGTCATGATCTGGTCGGCGAGCTCGCGGGTGGGGGCCAGAACGAGCGCGGTCGGCCGGTGGGGCCGGGCCCGGACGGCGGTGGCCACCAGCGGGATCCCGAAGGCCAGGGTCTTGCCTGATCCGGTGGGAGCGCGGCCGCAGATGTCGTGACCGGCCATGGCGTCGGCCATCGCGGCCGCTTGGATGTCGAAGGGTTGGGTGATGCCGCGCTCGTCAAGGGCGCGGCATATGGAATCGGGTACGCCCAGTTGGGCGAAGGTGGGGGACATTGTTCTCCTTGCCCGCGCACAGCGGGCGTCTCATGGGTTCGGCGCTGCCGCGGGGAAACGGTGAGGGGCAGCGGTCTCTGGGGTTTGGCTCACGATGACCGGAAGAACCAACACCCGCTCTGCGAACCGCCGGCCGGACAATCCCGGCCTGACTGGCCCTTACCCTACCGGCCCATCCCGGCCGATCCTCGACGACCGGCGGCGCGGCAGGCGTCACCGGGTCGGGCAACCCCCCAGCGGGAACTGCGCCGGCGCGCCCGCCACTACGCTGGCGCCCGTGGCCGACGACGTCCTGACCCCCGAAGAGGACGAGGCGTTCCGGGCCCGCTGCCGAGCCTTCCTCGACGAGCACGCCACCGGCATCGACCTCGGCGGGCGGCCCGACCCGCGGGGCGAAGCGCGGCTGCGAGCGGCGCAGCGATTCCAGCAGGCGCTGGCCGCCGCAGGTCTGGCCGGGCTGACCTACCCGGCCACCTACGGCGGCGCCGGGCTGACCAAGGCCCACGACAGGGTGTGGCGCGAGGAGTACAGCCGCTACCCCAACATGACCTACGACCTGCTCATCTCCCACGGGATGTGCCTGCCCATGATGGCCGAGTACGGCACCCACGACCAGAAGTCGGCCCACCTGGCCCGCATCATCTCCGCAGAGGACGTGTGGTGCCAGATGTTCTCGGAGCCCGGCGCCGGCTCCGATGTGGCCAGCCTGCAGACCCGGGCCGAGCGAGACGGCGACGAGTGGATCATCAACGGCCAGAAGGTGTGGACCACGCTGGCCCACCTGTGCTCCTACGGAGTCGTCATCGCTCGCACCGACCCGGACGTTCCCAAGCACGCCGGCATCTCGATGTTCATCGTGCCCATGGACTCCGAGGGCGTGGAGGTCCGCCCCATCCACCAGATCGACGGCGGCACCCACTTCAACGAGGTGTTCTTCACCGACGTGCGCATCAGCGCCGGCAACCTCCTCGGCGACCTGAACAACGGCTGGCGCATGGCCACCGCCATGCTGATGTACGAGCGGGTCGCCATCGGCTCGGGCACCGCCGACGGGATAGCCACCGACCGGACCGACCGCCTGATCGAGGCGGCCCGCAAGCGGGGGCTCGACCGCGACCCGGCCCTGCGCCAGCAGCTGATGCGGCTGCGCATCCTGGAGACCTGCCTGTCGCTGGTGGCCATGCGCACCCGGGCCGAGCTCAAGGCGGGACGCACCCCGGGACCGGGCGGATCGGTCGGGAAGCTGGCCACAGTGCAGATCGCGGACCTGCACACCGAAGTGTCGATGGCTATAGCGGGGGCCTCCGGCGTGGCCTGGGAGGACGAGGCCGGCGCCCACTGGCAGCGGCAGGCTCTCACGTCGCTCCAGGCCGGGATCGCGGGCGGAACCTCGGAGATCCAGCGCAACATCATCGGCGATCGGGTGCTGGGCCTGCCCCGCGACATCAGCGTCGACCGGGGCGTGCCCTTCAAGGATCTGAAGGTCGGCACCCAGACCGACTGAACGCCCGCCAGCCGACCGAAATTTACTTAGTTGTCACCAATAGATGTGGCCAACTACGTCAATTTTCGTGTGGGGGTGGGTCCGGGGCGCGGCCTACAGCAGGTGGCGGGTGGTCTGGTAGACGGTGCGGATCGCGAAGTTGGACCGCAGCCTGGCCACGCCCGGGAGCCGGGAGAGATGCTCGTTGTGGATCCGCTCGAAGTCGCGGTGGTCCTGCACCGCCAGGTGAACCAGGTAGTCGGCGTCGCCCGCGACCAGGTGGCACGCAATCACCTCGGGGCAGGCGCGGACCTCCTCCTCGAAGTGCCTCAGCGACTCCTCGCTCTGGCTGACCAGCGACACCTCCACGAACACGTCCAGGTCCCGGCCGATGGCCTCGGTGTCGAGCAGCATCACGTAGCCCGCGATCACACCGTCGGCCTCCAGCCGGCGCACCCGGCGATGGCAGGCCGACGTCGACAACCCCACCCGGTCGGACAACTCGGCGTGCGAGACCCGGCCGTCGGTCTGGAGCTCGTTGAGGATGAGCCGGTCAATCGAGTCGAGTTCGAGCATAAGCAATATTGTGCGCCAAATCCGCTTCAGGCGCAAGAACTACAGCGCCTGATCGATAATCAGCGCAGATTTCGCCAGTTTTTTGCCGCCATGACGCGTGTATTCTATTGGAAATCGCAGGTGGAGGGGTTCACATGCGAATCGGAGTTCCCAAGGAGATCAAGAGCGAGGAGCGCCGCGTCGGGCTCACTCCCGACAGCGTGCGCGACGTCACCGACCGCGGGCACGAGGTGTACGTGGAACGGGGCGCGGGCGAGGGCGCCGGGTTCGACGACGACGAGTACAAGGGCCGCGGGGCCATGATCGTCCCCACCGCCGGGGACCTCTTCGACGCCGCCGAGCTGATCGTCAAGGTCAAGGAGCCCCTGGCCCCCGAGCGGGCAATGCTGAGGGCCGACCACACCCTGTTCACCTACCTTCACCTCGCCCCGGACCCCGATCAGGCCTACGACCTGCTCGACAGCGGGGTCACCGCCATTGCCTACGAGTCGGTGACCGACCGCGACGGTCGTCTCCCCCTGCTCGCCCCCATGTCCCAGGTGGCGGGACGCCTGGCCATCCAGGCCGGCGCCCGCTGCCTGGAGGCATCCGCCGGCGGCCGGGGTGTGCTGCTGGGCGGCGTGCCCGGCGTCGCGGCTGCGCCGGTAACAGTGATCGGCGGTGGCGTCGTGGGCACCAACGCAGTGGAGATGGCCCTCGGACTCGGCGCCGACGTGACCGTGCTGGACCGCGACGCCCGGGTGCTCGAGTCGCTGGCCGCCCGCTTCGGGCCCGCGCTGCGCACCCTGTACTCCAGCCCCACCCGGCTGGCCCAGGCGGTGTACACCGCCGACCTGGTGATAGGCGCCGTGCTGCTGCCCGGCGCCCGTGCGCCCCGCCTGATCACGAGACAGATGGTCAAGGTCATGCGGCACGGCACGGTGATCGTGGACGTGGCCATCGACCAGGGCGGCTGCGCCGAGACCTCCCGGCCCACCACCCACGCCGAGCCCACCTACGTCGTCGACGACGTGGTCCACTACTGCGTGGCCAACATGCCCGGCGCGGTCCCGCGCACCTCCACGCAGGCCCTCAACAACGCCACGCTGCCGTACGTGATCAGGCTGGCCGACCAGGGCATCGTCGAGGCCATCGCTGCCGACGGTGGCCTTCAGGACGGCCTCAGCGTGCGCAAAGGACAGATCACCGAGCCCGCAGTGGCCGACGCGCTGGACCTCCCCTACATCGCGCCGCTTGACACCCTGGGCTGATCCCCCCGCCCAACCGGGACCCGCGATCCAGGTCAGCCGCCCGCCAGCCCCTCCCCCAGGCTGGCGGGCGGCATCGCGCCCGGCCCCTTGCAGTGGACGTCAGAGCCGATCCAACCCGAGCAGATCACCGAGACGCCGGGAACCACTCCTGCAGTATCTGGCGAAACCGAACGAAGGCCCGGTCCATACAGTTCGTAGTGCCCACCTTCGACGCCAACTCACCATAGATTGACGACGACCTCGGCACTCGCACCTGCTTGAGAGCCCACTGCATCGCTGCTTTGGGGTCGGGCGGCTTGCTGCGATCATCGGGCCACAGGCCCTGGAACGCCAACGCATCGCGGAGACCGGGGCTTCTATCCGCCCATCCGAGTGCCCCCGCCACATGGACGGACCCGCTGAAGACCCAGGCTTCCAGTTCAGGCTCAATCACCACCGCCCTCGCCCACCCGTCAATCCCAGCTTGGGCGAACTGGCCCTCGAGCAACTCTTCAAGCTCAGGCCCAGAGTCGGCCGGCGCACCATCCCATTCGTGGTCGAGGATCACGAGTGCGTGTGCGGCCTCCGATTGCTGGCCCCTGAGAAACTCTGCTCCGTCATGGAAGCAACCTGGGTCATGGCGCGGGTGAGTCACCAACCGATAGTCGATGTTCGGGATGCCGAGGCTCCCAAATCGCGACAGTAGCGCCGAGATCGCAGCTGACATGTTCCTGTCGGCCACGAGGCATAGGAGGTCCGCCGTCATCCCAGCACGCCGCTTGCGAGGAGGGTGCCGAGGTCGGCTGATCCCTGCCAGTCCCGCAGGCGCGGATGTTCGGTCCCTCGGACAATATCGGTGCCAGCGATCTCGTCGCGCGCCACGCAGAGCAGTTCATCCGGCTTAGCGAGACGAGCCACCAGCGGCGAATGCGTCGTAAGAAGGACTTGCGCGTCGTATACCGATGCCAGAGACTGGAGAACGGTCTCAACTGCTAGCGGATGAAGCCCGTTCTCCGGTTCCTCGATGAGGTATATGCCGGTCAGATCGGGCAGATAGGCCAGCAGCGTAAGTGCAAGTAGCCGCAGCGTGCCGTCGGACACCAGCCATGACGGCATCTCTTGCCCGTTGGAGTGCTCTAGTACGAGATATCGGTGCCGGTCTTCTTCGCGCTCGCGAGTCGTGATGCCAATGACGTCCGGTAGCGCCTCGCGAACGTGCTTGACCCAGCGCTCGTGCCTGTCCGGGTGGGACTGGACTAATCGATGAACGACGTGTGGCAGGTTGGAGCCGTCTGGAAGGTAGTCGTTCAGCCGGACAGGTGGACACGGATGTCGCATTGCCTCACCCGATAGCACGATCCGCTGAGCGCCGCGCATTGTCTCTCTGAACCATAGAGCGACCGGAAAGCGCTCGTCATCGGCCGGCAGGTTCGCAAGGGCCGATTCCCATGGCGCGATTCGAAACGGAGCAGTCCAACCGCTCCTTTCGGCTCGAAAGTTCACACGTTCGGGCTCTCGGCCTCGCGACACAACTCTCTTCCAGCCAGCGGGCGCGTGCTCACCCGGCGCTAACGCGATTTGCGACGGTGGCTTCTGTGGTTGCGGAAACAACTGACGCTGCACGTCTGCAGACTTTGTAGGACGAGTGAGATAAAACGTCTCACAGACGAAGGTCGGATCCTGGGAGACATTGATCCTGACCTCGTATCGGCATGCCGTGCGATTACTTGACGCTGAGGCGAGCAGCCTCTCGGGGATAGCCATCTCGACGGCAAGATCGAACGATGGCCATCGGAAGCGCGAACCCCGCCCCGACCACACGAGATCACGCCCGTCTGTGGATCGGAGTGGGATGTCCAAGCGATCGTCACCAAGAAGAGCCGTCTCGAGATCGGTGCAGAGCACATCACCCAGGAAGGCGAGCACGTCCAGGAAGTTTGACTTGCCGCTGGCGTTGGGGCCGACGAGAACCTGGAATCCGTCTAGAGGCTGCGACACGTACCGCAGTGAGCGGTAATAGAGCGCCTCGACCCGTGTTGCTCCGACGCCTGCTTCAGGGCCTATAACTTCAGACATCGGGCCGACAGTCCCCGCTTGATCGTCGCTCGCGTGCCCTTCAGGCTACTGCGGCCATGGTGCCGTCGTCCGACACGCCCTCCCGGCGAACCAGCGCTGCGGGGTGAGTGGGCTAGTCGTTGATGTGCATGGCCACCGCGAGGTACGACCCCACGACCGCGACCCCCGCCGCGATGACCAGTACCAGCAGGTTGACCTGGAGCATGGCGGCGTCGTCCACCTTGAACCCGGCCAGGAGCCGGAGGCCGTCGGCGTCGCTGAACTGATCGATCACGTAGTTGCGCAGCAGCGCGTTGCTGGTCATGGCCACGGCCGCCCCGAGCAGACCCTGCACCAGGCCCTCGAGCATGAACGGGGTGCGGATGAACGCCTTGGTGGCCCCCACCAGCCGCATGATCTCGATCTCGGTGCGGCGGTTGCCGATGGCCACCGCCAGCGTGTTGAGGATCAGCAGGGTCGAGGCCGCCAGCAGGATGATGGAGCCGATGAACAACACCCGCCCGGCGCGGTCCGAGAGGTTCTGGACGTCCCGGATCACGTCGCCGGCGAAGGTGACGGTCCGCACGCCGGGTCGGCCCTTGAACTGGTCCCCCAACTCCTCCACCACGTCGGGATCAGGGTCGATCGGCACAATCCGGTAGTACGGAGGGATGTCCTGCTCGGCGGCGATGTCGAGAACCTCGGGAGTGTCCTCGAAGAAGTCCCGGAACTCCTCGTAGGAGGCCAGCCGGTCTACGTACTGCCAGTCCAGCACGCCGGGGCTCTCGTCGAGCTGGTTGCGGATGCCGGCATCCTCGGCCGAACCGGCGTCGGCGTTCATCCACACGATGAACTCGACGCCGTCCTCCCAGCGGGCGGTGGCGCTGTCCACGGCCCGCTGGAACAGCAGGAAGCCGCCGAACATCGCCAGCGACACTCCCACGGTGATCACGGTGGCCACCGCCAGCAGGATGTTGCGCCGCAGGTTCTGACCCGTCTCGCGCAGGAGGTAGCGGAAGCTGAACATCAGGGGCTGCCCGGCAACAGAGCGAAGCTGAACATCACGGGCTGCCCGGCAACAGCGGAAGCTGAACATCAGGGGCTGCCCGGCAACAGAGCGAAGCTGAACATAAGGGCTACTGGCTACTCGTAGACGCCGCGGGCCTGGTCGCGCACGACCATCCCCCGGTCGAGCTCCACCACCCGCTGCCGCATGCTGTCGACGATGCTGCTGTCGTGGGTGGCCATCAACACCGTCGTGCCGATCTCGTTGATCCGCTCCAGCAGGCGCATGATCCCCACCGATGTGGTGGGGTCCAGGTTCCCGGTGGGCTCGTCGGCCAGAAGGATCATGGGCCGGTTGATGAAGGCCCGGGCGATCGAGACCCGCTGCTGCTCGCCGCCGGAGAGCTCGTGCGGGAACCGGTCGATCTTGCGTGACAGCCCGACCAGCTCCAGGATGGCGGGCACCTGGCGCTTGATGACGTGGGGACCCTTGCCGATCGCCTCCAGGGCGAAGGCGACGTTCTCGGCCACCGTCTTCTTCTGCAGCAGCTTGTAGTCCTGGAACACGTAGCCGATGTTGCGGCGCAGGTAGGGGACGCGCCAGGAGCTGAGCCCGCCGATGTCGCGACCGGCCACGAAGATCCGGCCGTGCTCGGGCACCTCCTCGCGGTTGAGGAGCCGGATGAAGGTCGACTTGCCCGAGCCCGACGGGCCCACCAGGAAGACGAACTCGCCCTTGCCGATGTCTATGGTCACGTCGCGCAGGGCCACCACGTCGCCCTTGAACACCTTGGTGACCTTCTCCATCTTGATCACTCGGAAACACCTCCGGCCGCGGGGCCTCGCTCGGCGACAGTACCAGCCCCCTCCACCGGTCCAGCGGCACCCGAGGCCCGGCTCCATCGCAGCCAGGACTCCATGAACGGGTCCAGGCCGCCGCCCAGCACCGCGTCCACGTTGGGGGTCTCGTAGCGGGTCCGCTGATCCCTGACCATCTGGTAGGGCTGCATCACGTAGCTGCGGATCTGGCTGCCGAAGCCCACCTTGCGCTGCTCGCCCTTGATGCCGGCGATCTCGTCGGAGCGTCGCTTGCGCTCCAGGTTGAGCAGCTTCCCGGAGAGCATCTGCATGGCCCGCTCCTTGTTCTGGTGCTGGCTGCGCTCGTTCTGGCAGCTGGTCACGATCCCGGTCGGCAGGTGGGTGATGCGCACCGCGGAGTCGGTCACGTTCACGTGCTGGCCCCCCGCGCCGGAGGAGCGGTAGGTGTCGACACGCAGGTCCTTCTCGTCGATTACCACCTCGTCGGCGACGTCCTCGAAGAACGGGGCCACGTCGACCGCGGTGAACGCCGTCTGGCGCTTGCCCTCGTTGTTGAACGGGGAGATGCGCACCAGGCGGTGGACACCGTGCTCGGAGCGCATCCAGCCGTAGGCGCCGCGGCCCTTCACCAGGAAGTCGACGCTGGAGAATCCGGCCTCGGTGCCCTCCGACAGCGCGGTCACCTCGAGGTCGAAGCCGCGCCTCTCGGCCCAGCGGCGGTACATCCTCAGCAGCATCTCGGCCCAGTCCTGGGAGTCGGTGCCGCCCTCGCCCGACTTGATCTGGCACACGGCGTCGCGCTCGTCGAACTCGCCGGTGAACAGCGAGCGCACCTCCAGCTCGTCGAAGCGGGCCCCTATGTCGGACACGAGCCGCGCGATCTCGGCCTCCTCGGATTCGTCGCCCTCCTCCACCGCGAGCTGGTTGAGGGTCTCGACGTCGGAGATGTCGGCCGCGAGGCGGTCGAATCTGGTCAGGTCCTCGCTGATCGACGCCAGCTCGGAGGTGACGGCCCGGGCCCGCTCGGGCACCTCCCACAGGTCCGGCCGCGACGACTCGGCCTCCAACTGGGGGCGCCGGGCCCGCAGCGCCTCGACCCGCAGATAGACCTCGGCCTCCTCGAGGCGGCCGCGCAGCCGGCGAAGATCGTCCGAGAAGTCCTGCACGCGGGCCTCGGCCTCTCAGCTCGCGCCGGGGCGGCCGTGGCACATCTTGTACTTCTTGCCGCTGCCGCAGGGGCACGGCTGGTTGCGTCCCACCTTCTCCAGATCGCTCTTGACGACCGGCGTCCGGCTGGCGGGCGTGTTCGCGGTGGCGGGCCGGGCCTGGCGCTCCGGCGAGCCCGATGCCTGGTCCTCCTTGTCCGCGCTCACGCCCTCGAGCCTCTGGGTGTCCTCGGCGCGCTCAGCGAGCTGCACGTGCATCATGTAGCGCACGAAGTCCAAGCCGATGCCGTCGATCATCTGCCCGAACATCTCGAAGCCCTCGCGCTGCCACTCGGTGGCCGGGTCCTTCTGTCCCATGGCCCGCAGGTGGATGCCCTCGCGCAGCAGGTCCATCTCGTGCAGGTGGGACCGCCACTTCTGGTCGATGAGCCGCAGCATCACCTGGCGCTCGACCTGGCGCATCACGTCGCCGCCGAGCTCGGCCTCCCGGTCCCGGTAGTGGTCCATCGCCGTGCGGCTCACGAGCTCTGACAGCTCGTCCTGGGAGGCGGCCGTCTCCAGCGCGGAGGCGTCGACGCCGCCCGGCCACAGACCCGCCAGCTCGGTCGCCAGCTGGTCGCGGTCCCACTCCTCGGGATGCTCCGACGAGCAGTGCGTGCCGATGGCGCCGCCCACGGCCGACTCCAGGTAGTCCAGCGCGTCGGAGTGCAGGTCGGCGCCGTCGAGGATCTGGGCCCGGCGCTGGTAGACGACCTTGCGCTGAGCGTTCATCACCTCGTCGTACTTGAGGACGTTCTTGCGGGTCTCGGCGTTGCGCTGCTCGACGGTGTTCTGGGCCCGCTCGATGGCCTTGGTGACCATTCCCGCCTCGATGGGAACGTCCTCGGGCAGGGCCTTGTCCATCACCCAGTTCATCGCTCCGGTGGCGAAGCGGCTCATCAGGTCGTCCTCGAGCGACAGGTAGAAGCGGCTCTCGCCCGGATCGCCCTGGCGTCCGGACCGGCCCCTGAGCTGGTTGTCGATGCGGCGGCTCTCGTGGCGCTCGGTGCCGAGCACGTAAAGGCCGCCGAGCTCCAGCACCTCCTCGCGCTCGGCGTCGGTGGCGGCCTGATGCTTGGCGGTGAGCTCGCTGAGGCGCTGTGCGCCCTCGGGCGAGTCCTCGTCGAGGCCCTCGGCCCTCAGGTCGCGCCGGGCCAGGCCCTCGGGGTTGCCGCCGAGGAGGATGTCGACGCCCCGCCCGGCCATGTTGGTGGCCACCGTCACCATGCCGAGCCGGCCCGCCTGGGTGACGATCTCGGCCTCGCGGTGGTGCTGCTTGGCGTTGAGCACCTCATGGGGGATGCCCCGCTTGTCGAGCAGCCGGGACAGCTTCTCGGACTTCTCGACCGAGACGGTGCCCACCAGCACAGGCTGGCCCGCGGTGTTGCGCTCCTCGATGTCCTCGGCGCACGCCGCGAACTTGGCGTCCTCGGTCTTGTAGATCAGGTCGCCCTGGTCGGCGCGGATGGCCGGGCGGTGGGTCGGGACGCTCACCACGTGCAGGTTGTAGGTGGACGCGAACTCGCTGGCCTCCGTCTCGGCCGTTCCGGTCATGCCCGCGAGGCGCTCGTACATGCGGTAGTAGTTCTGCAGGGTGATGGTGGCCAGCGTCTGGTTCTCCTCCTTGATGGCCACCCCCTCCTTGGCCTCGACGGCCTGGTGCAGCCCGTCGGACCAGCGCCGCCCCTCCAGGACCCGGCCGGTGAACTCGTCGACGATCTTGACCTGGTTGTGATCCACGATGTAGTCGCGGTCTCGCCGGTAGAGCTCCTTGGCCCGCAGCGCGGCCTGCAGCTGGTGCACCAGGTTCTGGGCCACCATGTCGTAGAGGTTGTCCACGCCGAGCATCCGCTCGACCGCGTGGACGCCCTCCTCGAGGGGCGCGACCGAGCGCTTCTCCTCGTCCACCTCGTAGTGGACGTCGCGCTGCAGGCCACGGGCGACGGTCGCGAAGCGGGTGTAGAGCTTGGCCGCGTCGGCCACCTGGCCGCTGATGATCAGCGGGGTGCGGGCCTCGTCGATGAGGATCGAGTCGATCTCGTCCACGATGCAGTAGTGGTGGCCGCGCTGGACCTGCTCGGAGCGCGACATGGCCATGTTGTCGCGCAGGTAGTCGAAGCCGAGCTCGTTGTTGGTCCCGTAGGTCACGTCGCAGGCGTACTGGCTCCGCTTGTGCTCCCATCCCCGGTCCTGAGGGACGATCAGCCCGACGCTGAGGCCGAGCCACTTGTAGAGCTGGCCCATCCACTCGGCGTCCCGCCCGGCCAGGTAGTCGTTGACCGTCACCACATGCACGCCCCGCCCCGTCAGCCCGGTGACGTAGACCGGCAGCGTCGAGGTGAGGGTCTTGCCCTCGCCGGTGCGCATCTCGGCCACCGCACCCCAGTGCAGGGCCGCGCCGCCCACGAGCTGCACATCGAAGTGGCGCTGGCCCAGCACCCTCACCGCGGCCTCGCGAACCACCGCGAAGGCCTCCAGCACCAGGTCGTCGGGGGACTCGCCCCGCTCCAGCCGGCTGCGGAACTCGCCGGTGCGGGCCCGCAGCCCGTCGTCGTCGAGGCGCTGCATCTCGGGCTCGAGCGCGTTGATGTCGGGGACCAGCGCCTGAAGGTCCCTGAGCTTGCGGCCCTCGCCTGAGCGCAGGACCCGCTTCAGCAGCGACATCGGTCCGGACCCGCCGCCGGTTCAGCCGGCCTCGTCGATGAGGCCCACCGCCCCGTCGTCGCGGCGGTACACGACGGCGGAGCGCCCGGTGGTCGAGTTGATGAAGAAGAAGAAGCCGTGGCCCATCAGATCCATCTTCAACGCGGCCTCGGCGGGGGTGAGCGGGCCGAGGTGGAAGCGCTTGGTCTTGACGATCTGCAGCTCCGGCTCGTCGTCGGCTCCGTCCACGTCATCGGAGCCGTCTACCGCGTCCGGGGCCGGCTGCGGCTCGGGCGCGGCGCCGGTCCGGATGGTGTCGCCACGGCCGCGGTGGCGGTTCTGGAGCCTGGTCCGCAGCTTGCGGATCTGGCGCTCCAGCTTGGCCTCGGCGAGGTCGACGGCGGTGAAGGCGTCGGGGGCGTCGACCTTGCAGCGCAGGTGGTGGCCGTGTCCGGTGAGGGTCACCTCGCAGGTCTCCCGGTCGACGATGCGAGGATTGCGGGCCTCGTCGAAGTGCACCTCGGCCGTGTCGAGATCGTCGAGGTAACGGTCGAGCTGCCCGATCTTGGACCGTACGACCTCCTCGAGGCCCGGCGTGATGTCGGTGTGGCGGCTGCTGATGGAGATCTCCACGTCCAGTCTGCTCCTGTCGGCTAGGCCTCTCGGCTTCGATGCGCCCTCATGGTATTGGTACCGCGACGGGCTGGCGCGGCGACGAGGGCGCCACCGTGGCCACCGCGGCCACCACCTCCGTCGCGCCGGCGGCGCGCAGTGCCGCGGCCGCGACCCGCAGCGTCGATCCGGTGGTGCACACGTCGTCGACCACCAGCACCGAGCCCGGCACGCGGCCCTGCCGCACGACCAGTCTGGGGCCGGCCAGACGACCCTCGCGGCTCCGGGCCGTCTGGGGCTCGTCGTCGAGCCGGTGCAGGAGCCGGCGAGCCCTGAGCCGCAGCCGGCGCGCCAGGGCTCGGGCCAGCAGCTCGGCGGGATCGAAGCCGCGCTCGGTCCGGCGCGTCGGGCTGCAGGGGACCCAGGCGACCACGTCCGCGGCCCGCGCCGCGCCCGCGACCGACGCCATGCGGTCGGCGATCGGGGTCACCGCCGCGGTGATGCGGCGATACTTGAGGGCCCGCACCAGATCGGCCGCGCCGCCCTCGTGGCACCATCCCGACCACATCTCGTCCACGCCCTCGATCGCAGGAGCCTGCATGACAGCAGGCTAGCGGAAGATATGTCAATTGGTTACAATAAATGGAAATATATGGAATCTGGGTGGTCCTAGGGCACCGCTCCGGCCTGCTCGGCGGTGAGGTGCCCCTCCTCGCGCATCCAGGCGATGGAGTCGGCCAGGGAATCCGCCGCGGAGCGCAGGGTGACGCCGGTGTCCTGCTCAGTGAAGGAGTTGTCGCCGGCGACGGTGTTGTACATGTATTCGGTGCCCTCGGATGTGAGGATCAGGTCGAGGCCGACGCGGCGGGCCAGGTCGCCCATCCGTCCCCATGCCAGGAAACCGGCTCTGGGCATCGACATCGACTTCAGTTCCCGGCCCGTCACCTCGCACAGCACCGACAGCAGATCGTCGGAGGTGAGGTGGTGGCCGAACATCACATAGCGCTTGGGGCCGCGTCCGGCCTCCATCGACGCCGCGATCACCGCCGCGATGTCGCGCACGTCGATGAGGTTCACCGTGTAGCCCGACGAGCGCATGAACGGTTTGGTCAGCCACAGCTTGAGCGGCTTGAACTGGGTCGACTCGCCGAAGTCGCCGGGGCCGCCCACGCCGCCGGGATAGATGATGACCACCCCGTGCCCCGAGTCCTGGAGTCGCCGGGCCAGGCGCTCGGACTCGGCCTTGGACCGCGCGTACGGCATCCGGGCGTTCCCCACCGGATGGTCGCCGGTGACCGGGTCGGTGGTGAACGGGAACAGGGCGGCTGCGCTGGACACATGCACGATCGGGTCGCAGCCCGCGTCCGCAGCCGTAACCAGCACGTTGAGGGCGCCCGCGAAGTTGCTGGCCTCGATCTCGGCCTCGGAGCTGGGGTCGGTGCCCACCACCGCGGCGGCGTGCACCACCGCGTCGCAGCCCTCGATCGCGGCCGTCACCGCCTCGGCGTCGGCGATGTCGCCCTCCGCCGTCTCCAGCGAGCCGATGTCGACCCCCACCCGGGCGGTCACCGTCTCGAGCTTGGCCGGCGTCCGCACCAGGACCCGCACGGTGTGACCGGCGTCCTGGAGGGCCTTCGCCGCGTGGGATCCCACGAAGCCGGTCGCGCCGGTGACCAGGAC
>JAPOQG010000094.1 GCA_026710865.1 Acidimicrobiaceae bacterium | reverse complement strand
TCCTGCTTGGCCTCCTCGATGGCTGCCCGGGTCAGCTCGCCCATGATCCCGTCGATCGGGCCCGGGCTGTAGCCGACCTGGAGCAGCGCGGCCTGCAACGCGGCGACCTCGTTGCCGTCGAGGGGCGCGTCTGCGGCGGCCTGAATGGCGGCTGCCGCGTCCTGTTCCGAGGGCGCTCGGGCCACGATGGCGCCGTCCTCGCCGCCCAGGGCGCTGTCGAAGATCGGACCGGCCCACCTCAGCGCCCACCAGAAGGCGAGCAGCAGGACGATCAGCAGGAAGGCGCCCTGGAGGTGGGTGCGCATGGCCGTGGGCCCGCCCGGAAGCGCCCCTGTCGCGCTCAGTTGTGGGCCCGCCGGCGGAGGCGCTCCCGGATCTTGGCGCACTCCGGGCACACCGGGTAGCGGGACGGGTCCCGGCTCGGGACCCACACCTTGCCGCACAGCGCCCGTATCGGGGTGCCCTCGACGTAGGCCCGGTTGGCGTCGGCCCGCCGGGTGTAGTGGGCGAAGCGGTCGTGGTCTCCGTCGTCGGTAACCGGCCGGACCTCGGGTTCGGTGACCGTCGAGGTGCCGGGTGCAGGAGTGTGCGTCGCCGGTGTGTCGGCCGTGACCGCGGTTGTGGGTGAGCCGGTCATGGCTGCGAGCCTATAGAACCCGCCCCGCCGCGTTGTATCCCGCTCCTGTTCGCTGCGCTCACGGGCCGCCCAAGTCCAGGAGACACTGCCCACGGCCTCGCTCAGCGTCTGGAGATTCCTGCATGAATTGCGCCCTGTTCGCTCAGCCTCGGGAGTAGGCCGCGGACCGCCGCGATGGTGTCGGCCTCGGCGGCCGGCTTGTCGCTGCGGTAGCGCACGACCCGGGCGAAGCGCAGGGCCACGCCGCCGGGATAGCGGCTCGAGCGCTGCACGCCGTCCACCGCGATCTCCACCACCTGCTCGGGTCTCAGCTTCACGACATGCGCGTTCCGGTCGGTGGCGAGCTCCTCGAAGCGGCCGGTCTGCCATTCGAGCATCGCGTCGGTCATGCCCTTGAACGTCTTGCCCACCATCACGAAGCCCCCGTCAGGGTCCCGGGCGCCGAGGTGGATGTTGGACAGCCAGCGGTGGCGGCGTCCGCTTCCCGGCTCCACCGCCAGCACCACCAGGTCGAGTCGGCGCACCGGCTTCACCTTGCGCCAAGCCTTGCCCCGCCGGCCCGCGGCGTAGGGCGAGCCTGCCGCCTTCACCATCACACCCTCATGGCCGGCGGCCACCGCGGCGTCGAAGGTCCGCTCAGCCTCTGCGGGGTCTTCGGTGACGACGCCGGGTATGCGGTGATCGGCGGCTGCCTTCTGCAGGCACTCCAGCCGGGACTGGAGGGGATCGTCGAGCAGGTCCCGCCCGTCGAGGTGCAGGACATCGAAGAACACGGGCGCTACCCGCACCGGTCCGGCACCCGCCGGAGCGGCTTCGCCCGCTCGCCTGGTGCCTACGCGGCCCATCGTGTCCTGGAAGGCTGCGGGGGAGAGGTCCTCGGCCAGCCCGAGCACCTCCCCGTCGAGAGCCACGGTGTCGACCGGGAGGTCTCGCATCACGTCGACCACCTCGCCCAGCCGGACGGTGACCTCGTTGAGGTTGCGGGTCCAGACCCGCACGTCGTCGCCCTGGCGGTGGGCCTGGATGCGGATCCCGTCGAGTTTCCACTCCACCGAGCACCGGCCCAGCTCCGCGACCGCGGAGGCGGCGTCGTCGGCGGTGGAGGCCAGCATCGGTCGGATCGGCCGCATGGGCCGGAAGCCCACCGCGTCCAGGCCGGGCCGCCCGAGTGACAGGGCGATCTCAGCCGTCTCGCCGAGGTCGCCCGCCAGCATCAGAGCGCGCCGGACCGGAGCCGCGGGCACGTCGGCAGCCCGGGCGACAGCCTCCACCACCACGCCCTCGCTGGCGCCCTGACGCAGCTCGCCCACGAGCAGCCTCCTCACGAAGCCGGTCTCCGCGCCGGTGGCCCGGGCCAGGAAGTCGCCGAGCAGGTCGAGGCGCCGCTGGTTCGATCCCTCACCGGACGCGCCCGTGACCGCGTCGAGCATGGCGTCGAGATCGGCCACCGACAGCGACGGCTGCGCAGCCGGTCGGGTTCGCAGCGCGGCCACCGTGGCCCAGCCCACGCCGATGCGACCCTGGCGGGGATCACCGGCGACCAGGCTGGCCACGATGCCGGCCTCGCGGTCGCCGGCCGCCCGCAGCAGCTCGGCCAGGGCCTCGATCTTGCCGGTGCGAGACGAGGTGGCAGCCACTGCGTCGGTGCAGGCGACGAGATCGGCTAGGAGCATCCGGCCCGTTCTAGCGCGTCGTGGCTGGATCGGCGGGGCCGCGTGTCACACCCCCCGAGCAGGCTGCGCCCGATGATCACGTCGCCCCCGACACTCCTTCTGGACGCTGGCCGAGCGCCTCCAGCTCGGCCAGCGACGACTCCCACTCGGCCAGCAGGGTCGCGGCCTTCTCGGCGGCCTCCTCGTGGGCCGAGGCCAGCGCGTGGACCTCCTCGGGTCGCTCGTAGACGGCCGGGTCGCTGAGGCGGCGGTGCAGCTCGGACACCTCGGCGTCGGCCGCGGACCAGGCCCGCTCCAGGTCGGCCACCCGTTTGCGGAGCTGGCTGGTGGCGGCCCGGGATCGGGCGCCGGCCCGCCGGCGCTCGGCCTTGCCGGCTGCGGAGGTGCGCGGCGCGCTCGATCCATCCGGGGGCGCGGAGCCGGTTCTGTCCCCGGTGACCGTTCCGGGTGCGGATTTCAGGCCCGCGGTTGCCGACGACGGCAGGCCGGCCGCCTCGTCGGGGTAGAGCACCTTCTCGTCGGCTCCCAGGTGCCACACCGCCCGCCCGTTGCGAACCTCGATGAGGGCGTCTGACACTGAGCGGATCAGGTGGCGGTCGTGGGTGACGAGCAGGACCGTGCCGGGATAGGCGTCCAGGGCGTCCTCGAGGATGTCGCAGCTGGGCAGGTCGAGGTGGTTGGTGGGCTCGTCGAGCACCAGCAGGTTCACGGGCTCCACCATCAGCCGGGCCAGCACCAGGCGGGTGCGCTCACCGCCGGAGAGCTCGGCCACCCGGCGGTCGGCGTCATCGCCCCTGAACCCGAACGCCCCCAGGATGGTGCGCAGGTTCCGCCGCCCCGGGTCGATGCCGGCCGAGAAGACCTCGATCGCCCGCTTGGCGCCGTCCAGCTCGTCGGCCTGATGCTGGCCGAAGGCGGCGACCCGCACGTTGGAACTCACCCGTACCGTGCCCGAGGTGGGGGAGAGTTCGCCCAGAATCAGCTTCAGCAGCGTGGTCTTGCCCGCGCCGTTGGGCCCCACCAGGGCGACGCTCTGGCCCCGCTCGATGGCGAACGTGGCCCCGGAGACGACGGGCCCGTCGCCGTCGGGGTAGCCCACGGCCGCATCCTCGAGCTCGGCCACGACCCGGCTGGAGCGAGGCGGCGCCACGAAGTCGAAGCGAGCGGCGGTGTCGGCGCGCCTCGGCGCCTGGATGCGCTCCAGCTTCTGGAGGGTCTTGACCCTGCTCTGGACCTGGCGGGCCTTGGTGGCCTTGTAGCGGAACCGCTCGACGAAGCGCTCGACCCGGGCCACCTCCCGGGCCTGGCGGGCCGCGGCCGCCTCGATGCGCTGGAGGTGTTCCTCGCGGGCCACGACGAACTCGGCGAAGCCTCCCTCGTAGGCCGTCGCCGCTCCCGAGGCGAGCTCGACGATCCGATCGGCCACCGCGTCGATGAAGTCGCGGTCGTGGCTGACGAACAGCAGCGCGCCCGGCCAGCTGGACAGGCGGCGCTCCAGCCAGGCCACCGAGTCGACGTCGAGGTGGTTGGTGGGCTCGTCCAGCAGCAGGATGTCCGGCTCCGACAGCAGCAGCCGGCCCAGCGCCACCCGCATCCTCCAGCCGCCCGAGAGCTCGGCCACGGCCCGATCGGCATCGGCATCGGAGAAGCCGAGGCCGGCCAGGATCTTGGCCACCTCGGCCTCGAAGGCATACCCCCCGAGCTGCTCGAACTGAGCCTGAACCTCTCCGTAGCGGGCCAGCAGCTCGTCCCGGTGGCCGTCGGGCCCGCTCAGCCGACCCTCCAACTGCTCCAGCGTGCGGGCGACCTCAGCCAGACGGCCGGAGCCGGCCGCCACCTGCTGGCGGACGGTGCCCTCGGAGACCTCGCCCAGATCCTGGGGCAGGTATCCGATCCGGGCGTCGCGGGGCTTGGTGACGGTGCCGGCGTCGGCTTCGGCCAGCCCGGCCAGGATCTCCAGCAGCGTCGTCTTGCCGGCGCCGTTGCCCCCGACGAGCGCGACCTTACGGCCCGGCGCCAGGTTCAAGCTGACGTCGGTGAACAGCCGGCGAGTGCCGTAGGCCTTGGCCAGCCCCGAAGCGGCGATAGTCACCGCGCAACGCTACGCCCGCGCCGCTTGAAGGCTTCGCCCAGAGTCGACTCGCGTTCGCTCTCAGCCGAGCAGCGTGTCGAGGCGGGACTCGGCTTCGGCGGCACCCCTGAATTCCGGCTCGGTCGACTCCAGCCGGCCGAGCCATCCGACCGACACCCAGCCGGCCATCACCGCGCCGCCGTCGGTGTCCTCGGGAAGCTCGATGGCCTCCCCCCAGTCCATCTTCACCCGGAAGGCGTCGGTGTGGCCCGGCCTCGGCTCGAGGTGGGCGGTGGCCATCGAGCGGGGCGGCTCGATCCCGACCTCGGTGCGCTTCCAGCCCTTGAACTCGGCCAGCTCCCGGCCGGGGGCGTTGATGTTGAGCACCACCGGGCTCGCCGGCAAGTCCGTGATCAGTCCCTCCACGGCCGCGGCAGCCACGGTGGCGGCACTGTGCCAGGGCTGGTCTGCGAGCGTCTCCTCCCAGGCCTGGCCCTCCACCCCGAAGGACTCGACCGACTGGCTCACGGCCACGCCCGACACGCCGCCGTTGCGGGCAGTCAGGCAGGCGCCGACCGTGCCCGAGTGGTACACCGAGCGACCCACGTTGGCGCCGGGGTTGATGCCCGCCACCACCAGGTCGTAGTGGCCGAAGAGGTCCAGGCGCCCGAACATCACGCACAGCGCGGGCGGGCCGGTCACCGACCACACCTCGTCTATGCCGTCGATGCGGGCCCGGTGCACCTCGGGTTGGATCAGGTGCAGGGGCCCGAACGCCGCTCCATAGCCCGAGTACTCCTTGTCGGGCGCCACCACCACCACTTCACCGATGGTGGCCATGGCCCGGGCCAGCACATGCAGCCCGATGGAGTCGATGCCGTCGTCGTTGGTGACGAGAATTCGCACCCGCGGACCCTAGCGGCCCGCCGGCCGCCCGAGCCCGAGCGTGCGAACTTCTAACCTGATGTTCACCTTGGGCCGCCACACTGGGGGCTGTGAGTGAAGGATCGGCTGGCCCGGCCGGCGCCACCGTCCTGGTGGCCGAGGACGATCGGCGGGTGCGGCAGTCGCTGGAGCGTGCCCTGAAGCTCGAGGGATACGAGGTCGTGGCCGTCGCTGACGGCGCGGCGGCCTTGAAGGCGCACCAGTCCCGCCGGCCCGACCTGATGGTGCTCGACGTCTCGATGCCCAACGCCGACGGCCTCAGCGTGTGCCGGATGCTGCGCGACGACGGCTGCGACACGCAGATCCTGATGCTGACGGCGCGCCACGAGGTCAGCGACCGTGTGGCCGGACTGGACGCCGGCGCGGACGACTATCTGGTCAAGCCGTTCGCGCTGGAGGAGTTGCTGGCCCGGATGCGAGCCCGGTTGAGGGCCGCCGAGGAGGCCCGCCGCGGTGCCGGGGCCGCCGGGGCCGTGGACGGTGCCGCGGGCGGCCGGCACCTGGTGCGCTTCGCTGACCTGGAGCTCGACGTCGAGGGACGGCTGGTGCGCCGGGCCGGTCGCCGCATCGAGCTGTCGCGCACCGAATTCGACCTCCTCGAGCTGCTGGTGAGCAACGCCGGAACCGTGCTCAGCCGTTTCGACATCTACGAGCACGTGTGGGACGGGGCCCTCGACGTGCAGTCGAAGACGCTCGACGTGTACATCGGGTACGTGCGCCGCAAGACCGAGAGAGGCGGCGAGCCCCGGATCATTCACACGGTGCGCGGGATCGGCTACGTGGCCAGGATCGACCGGTGAACGCGGGCAGGTTCGATCGGTGACGCTGCGGGTCCGGGTTGCGCTGCTGGTGGCAGCGGTGGTGGCGGTGGCGGTGGCCGCGGTGGGTTGGGCCGCGGTGCGGTCGGCCCGGGCCGAGCTCACCGAGGAGGTCGACATCGACTTGGTGGCCCGGGCCGGTCTGCTTTCTGACGGGCCGCGCCGGGACTTCTTCTCCCACGTGCTGGAGCTGGCCGAGGGGGATCTCAGGATCGGGTCGCTGCTGCGGGCCGACCCGCTCGGGTCGCTCGTGTCGCTGGACGCCTACGCCCGGGTCGTGGTCACCGATCTTGGCCCCGGCTTGGAGGGCGTCATTCACGGCGGCGAGGTCATCCTCACTCTCGACGACGACATCGGAACCGTCCCCGACGCGCACCGCCTGGAGCGGGCCCGCCGCCGGAACGGGCCGATGCTGGAGACGGTCAGCGTCAAGGGCCTCAGGCTCCGGCTCATGACGGTCGAGGCTTCCGACGGCGTGTTCGTCCAGGTGGCCCGTCCGCTGGTCGAGGTCGACCGTGCGGTGGAGGATCTGCGTCAACGGGTGCTGCTGTTCGGCTTCCTGGCGGTGGCCGCGGCCGCCGCGGGGGCCTGGTTCCTGGCCGGGAGGGCGGTGCGCCCCATTGTGCGCCTCACGAGGACGGTGGAGGACATCGCCGCGACCGGTGACCTCGACGGCGAGGTCGAGGGCTCCGGCCCCGGCGAGGTGGGCAGGCTGGCCCGCAGCTTCCGGACGATGCTCGCTGCGCTGGCCACCAGCCGCCGCCAGCAGCACCGCCTGGTGATGGACGCCAGCCACGAGCTGCGCACCCCCCTGACAAGCCTGCGCACCAACGTGGACCTGCTCCGGCGCTCCGACGAGCTCCCGCCCACCGATCGGGCCTCGGTGCTCGACGATGTGGACGCCGAGCTGGGAGAGTTGACCGACCTGGTGACCGAACTGGTGGACCTCGCGGCCGATGTCCAGGCCGACGAGGAGCTGGAGTTGATCGACGTGGTCGAGGTGGTCGAGCCGGTCCTGGAACGGGCCCGGCGCCGCAGCGGGCGCGAGATCGCGCTGCGGGTGGAACGGGGCGTCCCGGTGGAGGGCCGCCCGGAGGCGCTGGCCCGGGCCGTGCGCAACCTCGTCGACAACGCAGTGAAGTTCAGCACCGACGGTCCGGTCGAGGTGGTGGTCGACGGCGGCTCGGTGACTGTTCACGACGCCGGTCCGGGCATTCCCGACGCCGACCGGGAGCGGGTCTTCGAGCGCTTCCATCGCCTGGAGGACGACCGGGACGAGCCCGGATCGGGCCTCGGGTTGGCCATCGTGCGCCATGTGGCCGAAGCCCACGGCGGCACGGTCTGGGCCGGCGACTCCCCGCTCGGTGGTGCCGCGGTCGGGTTCCGGATCCCCGAGATCGACGAGTAGCTCCGGCCCGTCTGTGGAATTGGCAGCAGTATGCACGCATACCGTGCAGAGCGCTGCCAGTTCCCGGGAGCGGCTTGGGTCAGCGTGGGAGGCCGGTGATCTGGCGGGCGGCCCGGCGGCCCGACAGCAGGGCGCCGTGCACGGTCGACGGGAACCGGCTATGGGTGGCCTCGCCCGCGAAGAACAGCCGGTCGCCCACCGGGCGGGCCATGTCCCGGTAGATGTCGAACTCCACGCCCACCGGCAGGTAGGAGTACGAGCCCCGGGTCCAGGGGTCCGACCCCCAGCGGGTGCTGACCGCGTCGACGGGCTCGGGCACTTCGCCGAACATGGCCCTGAGCGCCTCGACGGCCCGTGACTTGAGCTCGGCGTCGGAGTACTGCTCGATCTCGGCGCCGAACGAGCCGGGGTTGAACATGGCGAGCACCGGGCGGCCCAGGTACGGGTACAGGTTCAGCGTCTCGGACCACTGGCCCGGCCGCTCGCCCGCATAGCCGATCCACTCGGTGTCGCGGTCCCAGAAGGGCTCGTCGAACAGCAGGCATGTCCGGTTGAGGATCCCCATGTCCAGCGCGCCGATCGCGTCCTGCATGGCCGGCGGCAGCGCCGGCGTGAACGAGATCGCATCCGCCTTGAGCACGCCGAGGGGAACGGTGACCACCACCCGGTCGGCCTCGAAGGCGTCGCCCGACTCCGTGGCTACCACCACGGTGGGCCCGGAGTGGTCGATCTCCGACACCGGGTGACCGAGCCGGATGTCCCGGCCGGCGGCCAGCACGTCGGCTATCTGGCTGTATCCCTGCGGGAACACCACGTCGCCGCCCCGCAGCGTGCTCGGCCCGTCGTAGCTCAGGATCGACAGGTCGCTGATGTCGGCCCCGAACTCGTGGGAGAACATCGACGCCAGCGAGTGCAGCCACAGACGCCGGTCGTCGTCGCTGAGGCCGTGGGTGGTCGCGAACCGCTCGAAGACGTCCCGGAGGGACGCGTCGGGCATCTCGTAGGCCAGCGCCATGTACTGCCCCCACAGCGCCGGGTCGACCGGCTCGGCCGGCCGGCCGTCATGGTCGTAGAGGACCGCGTTGTCGTGGTCGGTCTCAGCCGTCGCGATGCGGTTGCTCTCGACGATCTCGCTGATCGGGTTGCCCCGGACCCCGTGGATCCAGGTCGCTCCCAGCTCCACGGGAATGCCGTCGCCGATGCTGGAAGTCCAGATGCGTCCGCCGGCCCGGTCGCGGGCCTCCAGCAGCACGACGTTGCCGAACCCCCGTACTTGGAGCTCAGCGGACGCAGCCAGCGCCGCGGCCCCGGCTCCGACGATGACGATCCGCTCGCCGCCCGCAGCCGGAGGTTCCCCGGCCGGCGGGTCGGCGGCCGGCGTCTCGACGGCCGGAGCATTGTCGCCGTTGCCGCAGGCCGCCAGCAGCGGCGCGGCCGCGGCGATCCCGGCCGCGCCGAGCCCGCCCTTGATGAACCGGCGGCGGTCCACCGACGCACCGGTAGAGCCTGGCACCCTCACGGAACTGGCAGCCGCGAACGCCCTCCAGGGGCTCCACCGCTGCCATTTCGCATGGACGGGAGACTACGGCAGCACCCCGGGGCGTGCGGGTGCTGTCCGGGAATTGCACGCTATGCGCGCATTGTGCTGCCAGTTCCGGGGGACTCTGCTGGGCCGCTGGGGAATTGGCAGTGTTTTGCACGCTATGCGCGCATTGTGCTGCCAGTTCCGGCGTTAGGCGGCGGTCTCGGCCGCTAGCTCGCTGGTCACCGAGAACTCGTCGCCCCCGACGCGGACCAACTCGGTGATGCGGCCCGCGGCACAGACGTCGGCGGAGACCTGCTCCAACACTGCGAGACGCTCGGCGGTGTCGGTGACCGTGGCCCGCACCACCTCGGTGCGCAGTGGCCGCTTGGCCTCCGACTTGGCCCGGCGCACCTCGCCCAGCACGGCCGCGGCCACCGCGCTGGGCAGCGCGCCCGCATCGGCGGATGCAGCCCGCAGCTGCTTGGACTGGGGCCATTCGGATGTGTGGACGGAGCCCGTCTGCCACCAGCTCCAGACCTCCTCGGCGACGAAGGGCATGAACGGTGCGAACAGCTGCTGGAGCATTCTCAGCGCAGCGCGCAAGGTCCGGCGGGCTGACACGCACCCAGCCGCACCGGATTCCCCGTAGGCACGGGCCTTCACCAACTCAAGGTAGTCGTCGGTGAAGGACCAGAAGAACGACTCGGTGCGCTCCAGCGCCCGCGCATAGTCGAAGGATTCCAGGGCCACCGTCGTCTGGTCCACGAGGTCGGCCAGCCGGTGCAGCAGCGACTGGTCGAGGGTCTCGGTGATGCCGAACAAGCGGCTGTCGGACGCGTGCTCGAGCGTCGCGAACGCGGCGAGCGCTCTCTCGATCTCGGCGACCTCGGCGCCGTGCTCCACCGTGTCGAAGCGCAGCACGAACTTGGAGGCGTTGAGGAGTTTGACGGCCAGGCGCCGGCCGATGCGGAACTGCTGCTCGTCGAAGGCGGTGTCGGTGCCGGGACGCCCGCAGGCGGCCCAGTAGCGGACCGCGTCGGCACCGTAGCGCTCCAGCAGCTCGGTGGGCACCTGCACGTTGCCCTTCGACTTCGACATCTTCTTGCGGTCGGGATCCAGGATCCAGCCCGACAGGGCGCAGTTGTGCCAGGGCACCGCGTCGGCGTCGAAGTGGGCCCGCACGACGCTGGAGAACAGCCAGGTGCGGATGATGTCGTGGGCCTGGGGCCGCATGTCCATGGGGAACGTGGCGGCATGGAGCGACTCGTCGCTGCGCCAGCCGGTGGCGATCTGCGGGGTCAGCGACGAGGTGGCCCAGGTGTCCATCACGTCGGGGTCGCCCATGAACCCGCCGGGTGCGCCCCGCTGGGACTCGTCGTAGCCGCCGGGGCAGTCCGAGGACGGGTCGATGGGCAGGTCCGCGTCGGCGGGACGGATCGGATCGTCCCACACCGGCGTGCCGCCGGCGTCGAGGCGGTACCACAGCGGGATGGGCACCCCGAAGAAGCGCTGGCGGCTGATGAGCCAGTCCCCGTTGAGTCCCGCGATCCAGCTCTCGTAGCGGGCCCGCATGTACGCCGGCACCCAGTTCATCTCGGTGCCGCGGTCGATGAGGGCCTGGCGCAGGTCGTCGTCGCGCCCGCCGTTGCGGATGTACCACTGGCGGCTGGACACGATCTCCAGCGGCTTGTCGCCCTTCTCGAAGAACTTGACGGGGTGGGTGATTGCGCGGGGCTCGCCGTCGATGTCGCCGGACTCGGCGAAGACGGCCGCGATCTCGGTGCGGGCCTGGGCCGCGGTCTTGCCGGCCAGGCGGGCGTAGGCGGCCCGGCCCGCGGCCGACTCGACGGCTGCGGGCGGCTCGGCCGCGAGCCGGCCGTCGCGTCCGATCACCGTTCGCACCGGCAGGTCGAGCTCGCGCCACCAGGTGACGTCGGCGGTGTCGCCGAAGGTGCAGATCATGGCGATGCCGGTGCCCTTGTCGGGATCGGCGAGCTCATGGGCCAGCACCGGCACCTCCACGTCGAACACCGGGGTGCGCACCGTCGAGCCGAACCTGGGCCGGTAGCGCCCGTCGTCGGGGTGGGCCACCAGGGCCACGCACGACGGCACCAGCTCGGGACGGGTGGTGTCGATCCAGATGTCGTCATCGCCGTCGGTGCCGGAGAAGCGCAGCTTGTGGTAGGCGCCGGGCACCTCGCGGTCGTCGAGCTCGGCCTGGGCCACCGCAGTCTGGAACGAGACGTCCCACAGCGACGGCGCCTCGATCTGGTAGGCCTCGCCCCTCTCCAGGTTCTCCAGGAAGGCGAGCTGCGACACCCGGCGGCAGTGGGCGTCGATGGTGGCGTAGGTGCGGGTCCAGTCCACCGACAGCCCGATGTGGCGGAACAGGTCCTCGAAGGCCTTCTCGTCGGCTGCGGTGAGCTCCTCGCACAGCTCGATGAAGTTGGGCCGGCTGACTGCGATGGTCCTGCGCTTGGACACGGCGGAGGGCCGGCCCGCGTCGGGCGGGGCCGAGAAGTCGGGGTCGTACGGCATGGACGGGTCGCAGCGCACGCCGTAGTAGTTCTGGACCCGCCGCTCGGTGGGAAGGCCGTTGTCGTCCCAGCCCATGGGGTAGAAGACGGCCTGGCCGGTCATGCGCCGGTAGCGGGCGATGATGTCGGTGTGGGTGTAGCTGAACACGTGGCCGACGTGCAGCGAGCCGCTGACCGTCGGCGGGGGAGTGTCGATGGAGAACACCTCGGGCCGGGGCCGGGTCGTGTCGAAGCGGTAGATCCCCGACGCCTCCCACTCGGCGTCCCACTTGGCTTCCAGGCCCTCGAGGCCGGGCTTGTCGGGGACCGAGGCTCGGCTCGGCGTCTCGTCGGCGGGTCGGCTCATGCGGGCGCCAACGCTACCGCTCGCTGTGGTCCTGCGGCGACCCTCCGGCCTGTGGCGGCCCGCGGGAACCCGCCCGGGCGCCCACACGGCAACGTGCCGGCACGCCACCTGATGAGCGGGAGGGCCGACGGTGGTTCAGCCGGGGCCAGTCTGGCGGGCGGCAGTCGGCGAGGCGTCGTGCCGCGGCAGCTCGGCCAGGGCCTTGGCGGTCGCTTCGATGATCAGCTCGTGCTCGGCTGCCTGGATCCGGGCCCGCAGCGATTCGATGGTGTCGCCGGGGTGTATCGGCACCTCTACGTTGGCGATCACCGGGCCGTCGTCGACGCCCTCGTCGGGCACATAGTGGACCATGGCGCCGGTTCGGTCGATCAGGCCGGCCCGATGCGCCGACCAGGCGTCGGCGATGGCGGAGGGGCCCGGGAACTGGCCCGGCAGAGCCGGATGGAGGTTGACGACACGGTTGGGGAACCGGCCCAGGAACGCCGACGACAGCAGGTGCATCCAGCCAGCCAGGACCACGAGGTCCGGGCTGGCCTGCGCTATAGCCGCGGCCAGATCGGCGTCGTACCTGCGCCGACCCACCGCCGGGTCCGGAGCGGACGCCAGGTAGGGCGTCAGGGGCCAGTAGCTGACCGGGACGCCCGCCCCCTCGGCTATCGCACCTGCGCCAGCGTTCCTGCGGTTGATGACCACCGCCACCACCTCGGCGTGAAGGCGCCGGTGGGCGATGGCGCCAAGGATCGCGCCGAGGTTGGAGCCCGCCCCCGAGGCAAGCACCACCAGGCGACCGGTCACCGCCAGTTGGCTTCTGGCATCGCTCGGCTGGTCACGCCTACGCGCTTCCGGCACCGCCCGGCCGGTCACCGCCAGCTCCCGTGCAGCACCACCCGGCCGGTCACCGCCAGCTGCCGTGCAGCACCGCCCGGCCGGTCACCGCCAGCTGCCGTGCAGCACCGCCCGGCCGGTCACCGCCAGCTCCCGTGCAGCACCGCCCGGCCGGTCACCGCCAGCTCCCGTGCAGCACCACCCGGCCGGTCACCGCCAGCTCCCGTGCAGCACCACCCGGCCGGTGTCGTTGGGCCTGGAGGCGCGGGCGTCGATGACCGAGCCGATCACGTGATGGCCCTGCCGGACCAGAGCGTCGGCATCGTCGGCGTCGACCACGGCCACCAGGCCGACGCCCATGTTCCAGACCCGGAACGCCTCGGCGTCGTCGAGTCCGCCCCAGCACACCAGCGTCCTGAACGGCTCGGGCACCGGCCACGAGCCCAGCTCGATCCGGGCGTCGAGATGATCGGGCAGAACCCTCGGCAGATTGTCGGAGAAGCCGCCGCCGGTGATGTGGGCCAGCGCCTTGGGCCGGACGCCCGCCTCCGAGAACCCGTCGATCACCGGCAGGTAGCTGCGGTGCGGCTCCAGCAGGGCGTTGACCATGGCGGCATCGGGCTCCCTGCCTTCGAGCAGGCGGCGGATCAGCGAATAGCCGTTCGTGTGGGGGCCGGAGCTGGCCGCGCCCACCAG
This sequence comes from Acidimicrobiaceae bacterium, assembly GCA_026710865.1. GTDB lineage: Bacteria > Actinomycetota > Acidimicrobiia > Acidimicrobiales > Aldehydirespiratoraceae > Aldehydirespirator. Next base: position 8,922 of record JAPOQG010000094.1, on the reverse strand, counting down.
AAGGTCGCCGGCCCGCACCTCGTCGGAGCGGGGCAGCAGCGAACCGCGTGCGGCCGCGCCCACGATGGTCCCGGCCACGTCGGCCGCGCCCGGCGAGTACACGCCGGGCATCTCCGCGGTCTCGCCTCCCAGCAGGGCGCAGCCCGCGGCCCGGCAGGCGCTGGCCATGCCGGCCACGATCTCGGCGGTGACCTCGGGCACGAGCCGGTCCATGGCGATGTAGTCGAGGAAGAACAGCGGCCGGGCGCCGTGCACCGCGATGTCGCCGACACAGTGGTTGACCAGGTCGACGCCGATCCCGTGCCAGCGCCCGTGCTGGGCGGCCAGAGCCACCTTGGTGCCCACCCCGTCGGTGGAGGCGACCAGCACCTGGTCGGGTCCTAGGGCCGCGGCCGAGTACAGCCCGCCGAAGCCGCGCCCTGCGTCGATCACGGCAGGGGTGCGGGTCGAGGCCACCGCCTCGGCCATGAGGGCCACCGCCCGGTTGCCAGCGTCGATGTCAACGCCCGCGCCGCGGTAGCTGGGCGCTTCGGGTGCTGCCGGCGCGCCGGCGTCCCGGCTTGCGCCGGTGAGGGAGCGGGAGCCCATCGCTGTGCGGCCGTTCCCCCGATCCTGTTCGCTGCGCTGGCGGGCCACGGCCTCGCTCACCTCCCTGCGGGATGGTCGGGGGTCTGCGGCCCTGCCCGCCCGGCTTCTGCGAGGGCCAGTCCGATGTCGGCTCGGTGCTGGGCGCCCTCGAAGTCGATGGCGGCCACCCCCTGGTGGGCCCTGCGGGCCGCGGCCTCGATGTCGGGGCCCACTGCGGTGACGGCCAGGACCCGGCCCCCGGTGGCGTGCAGCACGCCGCCGATCGTCTCGGTGCCCGCGTGGAACACCGTGCAGCCGGCCCCGGCGGCGCCGTCGAGGCCGAGGATCGGCGCCGGGTCGGCCCGGCCGTCGGGGTAGCCGGCGGAGGCCATCACCACCGCCGCGCAGGCCTCGGGCGACCAGTCGATGGCGGCGCCGGCCAGGGACCCGGTCGCGCAGGCCGCCATGATCTCGTAGAGGTCGCTGCGCAGCAGCGGGAGCACGGCCTGAGCCTCGGGATCCCCGAAGCGGCAGTTGAACTCGATCACCCTGGGGCCGTCGCCGGTGAGCATCAGGCCCGCGTACAGCACGCCCCGGTAGGGGGTCCCGGCCCGGCGAAGCGCGGCCAGCGTCGGCCCGATGATCCGCTCGGAGACCCGGGCGATCAGCTTCGGGCTCGCGGCCGGTGACGGCGCCACCGCACCCATGCCCCCGGTGTTGGGGCCGCGGCCGGTTTCGAGAAGCCGCTTGTGGTCCTGGGCCGGCGGAAGCACGGCGAAGTGCTCGCCGTCGCAGAAGGCCAGCACCGACAGCTCCTGGCCTTCGAGGCGCTCCTCGAGCAGGATCTCTGAGCCGGCCGCCCCGAACCGCCCGCCGATCAGCATGGACTCGACGGCCGCGACGGCCTCCTGCCTGGTTTCTGGAACGATGACCCCCTTGCCGGCGGCCAGGCCGGAGGCCTTGACCACGGGCACGTCGGGCCGGGCCTGCAAGTGGGTCAGGGCGTCGCCCGCGTCGCGGAAGATGTGGGCGGCGGCCGTCGGGATGCGGTTGTCGATGAGGAACTGCTTGCAGTGGGCCTTGGAGGCCTCCAGGCGGGCGCACGACGCGTCGGGGCCGAACGCCGCGATTCCGGCCGCGGCCAGCGCGTCGACCAGGCCCGCGGCCAGCGGACCCTCCGGGCCCACCACAACCAGGTCGACGGACTCGCGGCGGCAGAGCTCGACGAGGCCGGCCGTGTCGCTGGCCGCCACCGGTGCGTTCTCGGTCCGGTCGCAGGAGGCAATGCCGGGATTGCCGGGCGCGGCGATCAGCCGCTCGACACGCGGCGAGCGGCTCAGTGACCACACCAACGCGTGCTCGCGACCACCTCCGCCCACCACCAGCACGCAGCTCATTCGCCCTGCACCGTCATGCGCTCCAGGCGGTCATTCGCCCCACACCGAGGCGAAGCGGTCCTTGGACCCGAGGCGCAACTGCACGAACTCCTCGTCCTCGAACGGGTAGGCGCCGGTGAAGCAAGCGTTGCAGTAGCCGTCTGTCGCCCCGAGCGCCTCCATCATTCCCGACAACGACAGGAACGCCAGCGAGTCGGCGCCGATGTGGTCGCAGATCTCGGCGACGGAGCGGTCCGAGGCTATTAGCTCCTGCTTGCTGGCCATGTCGACGCCCATGAAGCAGGGGTCGGTGATGGGAGGGCAGGCCACTCGCAGGTGGACCTCGCTGGCTCCCGCGTCCCGCAGCATCTGCACCAGCGGCCCCGAGGTTGTGCCCCGCACGATCGAGTCGTCGACCAGCACCACCCGCCGGTCCGCCACGTTGTCGGCCAGCGGGTTGAACTTCATCGACACCCCGGCGGCACGCTGCTGTTGCGTCGGCTCGATGAAGGTCCGCCCCACGTAGCGGTTCTTGATCAGACCCTCGGTGTAGGCGAGGCCGCTCTCCTGGGCGTACCCGACCGCCTGCGGGGTGCCCGAGTCGGGCACCGGAACCACCAGATCGGCCGCCGCGGGGGCCTCGACCGCGAGTCGGCGCCCCAGCCGCTGGCGGACCGCGTGCACCAGCGAGCCGTTGTGGTGGCTGTCGGGGCGCGAGAAGTAGATCTGCTCGAACGTGCAGAACGCCCGCTTGCGGGCCGGAGCTCCCTGCTCGGTGGCCGGTCCGTCGCCGTCGATGCGCACGATCTCGCCCGGTGCCACTTCGCCGACGAGTTCGGCGCCGTTGACCGAGAGGGCGCAGCTCTCCGACGCCAGCATCCAGCCTCCTTCGAGCCGGCCGGTGACGAGCGGGCGGAATCCCCACGGATCCCGCACCCCGTACACCGCGTCGCGGGTGAGGATGGTGAGCGTGTAGGCGCCCTCCGCCCGCGCCATGAGTTCCCGTATGCGGCTGTGCCAGTCGCCGGACGCGGTGACCAGCAACTGGAGGATCACCTCGGTGTCCGACGAGGTCTGGAGGCCGACCCCCGCCTCGAGCAGGCTGCGGCGCAGCTGCGGCGAGTTGACCAGGTTGCCGTTGTGGGCCACGGCCAGCGGACCGTCGATGGTCTCGATCACCTGGGGTTGTATGTTGCGCAGCCCGGACCCCCCGGTGGTGCTGTAGCGGTTGTGGCCGATGGCGGAGCCGCCGGCGAGGGTCGAGAGGTTCTCCTCGTTGAAGATCGAGCCCACCAGGCCCGGACCCCGGTGCATGTGCGCGGTGCCGTCGTCGCAGCTGACGATCCCGGCCGACTCCTGGCCGCGGTGCTGCAGCGTGTACAGGCCGAAGAAGGCGATCCGGGCCGCGTGGCGGCCCGGGGCGTGCACCCCGACCACGCCGCACTCCTCCCGCAGGCCGTCGAAGGGCAGGCCGGTCATGCCAGCCGGTCCCGCGCCTGCAGCACTCGCTCCAGTGCGAGTTCCGGGGTGGATTCGAGGCAGGTGAGGTGGCCCATCTTGCGTCCGGGCCGGGCGTCGTGCTTGCCGTAGAGGTGCAGGCGCACCCCCGGGTCGGCCAGGGCCCGTTCCCACGCCGGCTCGCCGTCGGCCCAGAGCCGGCCCAACAGCTGGGCCATGGCCGCGGGCCGGCACGTGCCGTCGCCCAACGGCAGACCGCACACTGCCCGGAGCTGCTGCTCGAACTGGCTGGCGGCGGATGCCTCCAGGGTGCAGTGGCCGCTGTTGTGGGGCCGGGGCGCCATCTCGTTGACCACGAGCTCGGTGCCGACGACGAACATCTCCACGCACAGCACGCCGACCACATCGAGGTGCTCGGCCAGGCGGGCCGCGAGCCGCCGGGCCTCGACGGCCACTAGCGGCGGCAGCCGGGCCGGGGTGACGGTCGTGTCGAGGATCCCGTCGACGTGCACGTTCTCCATCACTCCGTGGTCCGCGACCGTCCCGTCGGCGCTGCGGGCCACCACCACCGATACCTCGCGGTCGAAGGGGACCTCCTGCTCGACCACCAGCCGGCACGAGCCCATGGCCTCGAAGGTCCTGTCCGGCTCCGGGACGGGCGGAGGCTCGGGCACGGGCGGTGCTTCGGGCACGAGCCGCGGCAGTGGCTCCGACCGCGGCAGTGGCTCGGACAGCGATCTCCGACTGGGGATGCGGATCTGGCCCTTGCCGTCGTAGCCGTTGCGGGCCGTCTTGGCGATCACCGGTCCGTCCAGTTCGGCCAGCGCGGCGGCCAACTGTGCGGGGCCGGTGGCCTCCCGGTACGGAGCCACGGGCGCGCCCGCGCTCAGCACCGCGCTCTTCTCCGCCCAGCGGTCGGCGGTCGTGGCGATCACGCTGGCGCCGGGCCGGACCGGGATCCCGGCGGACTCCGCCGCGTCGGCCACGCCCAGGTCCACGTTCTCGAACTCCCAGGTGATCACGTCGGCGCAGTCCACGAATCGCTGCACCGCGCCGGCATCGTCGAAGGCGGCCGCGATCTCGATGTCGGCCACTGCGCCCGCCGGGGTTCGCTCGGCGCCCCCGGTGAGGACCGCGGTGCGGTAGCCGAACCGCTGGGCCGCGTGGGCCAGCATCCGGCCCAACTGCCCGCCCCCCACGATCCCGACAACCGACGGTGGATGCAGCACGGTCACGGGCTCGTCACCGGGTGCGTCCCGTCGAACTGGAAGCGTTGGGCACGCATTCCGTGCATCCGGCTGCCAGTCCCGTGGCGGTGGTGCCCGAGGGGGTCACGGGTCGCCGTCGGAGGGGTCGCCGGGGTCGAGTTCGGTGGCACGGACCTGCTCGGCCCGGGACGCCCGGTAGGCGGTCAACCGGGTGGCCAGCGCAGGGTAGCGGCGGGCCAGCATGGCCACCGCCCACAGTCCCGCGTTGGTCGCCCCCGCCTCCCCGATGGCCATGGTGGCCACCGGCACCCCGGCCGGCATCTGGACGATCGACAGCAGCGAGTCCATCCCCTTTAGGGCCCGGCTCTCGACGGGCACCCCGATCACGGGCACGATGGTGTGGGCGGCCAGCATCCCGGGCAGGTGGGCGGCCCCGCCCGCGCCGGCCACGATGGCCTGGAGCCCCCGGCCCTCGGCGCTCTTCGCGTACTCGACGAGCAGGTCGGGCGTGCGGTGGGCCGACACCACCCGGCACTCGTGCGCAACCCCGAACTCTGCGAGCACGCCGGCGCAGCGGCGCATCGTGGCCCAGTCCGACCGGCTGCCCATGACCACGCCGACCAGCAGCTCGGCCTCTCGGGCCGAGGAATCCGCTGGATGCTGCTCCACCATCGCCGCCTGCATCATCGCGCGCCACCGGTGGTCGGGCGGGGATGGGACCAGGCTCGCACGGCGGTCACGACCCTGTCCCCGGCCGGCCCGGCGGCCAGTCGCGGGGGCGCGCCGGTCAGCGCCTCGTGGGCCTGCCGGTAGACAGCGGCCGCCTGCTCGGCCCGGGCCTCGCTGAGCGGCCCGGGCGGGCCCTCGCCGTCGTAGCCGTCAGCGATGTAGGCCAGGCGCACGACCTCCTTGTCGAGGCTCTCGGGCTCCAGCCCGGCCTGCCGGCGCGACCGGAGGGTCGAGAGCCGCCAGAGCCTCGACGAGTCCGGGGTGTGGACCTCGTCGATGAGCGTGAGCCGCCCGCCGGCGCCGGTGCCGAACTCGTACTTGGTGTCCACCAGCAGGAGCCCTGCGTCGGCGGCGATGCCGCGTCCGCGCTCGAAGACTGCCAGCGCGGCTGTGCGGACCTCGTCCCAGCGGTCGGCGTCCACATGGCCCTCGGAGACGACCTCGGCCTCGGTGAGGGGTCGGTCGTGGCCGGTGGCGGCCTTGGTGGTGGGGGTGATGATCGGGCTGGGCAGCGGGTCGTTCTTGGCCATCCCGTCGGGGAAGTCGATCCCGTAGATGCGGCGCTCGCCGGCCCGGTAGCGAGTCCACAGCGACGTGGAGGTGGTGCCGGTGAGGCAGCCCCGCACCACGACCTCCACCGGCAGGGGGTCGCACTTGTCGACGATGGAGACGTTGGGATCGGGCACGGCCACGATGTGCGACGCCACGATGTCGCCGAGCTGTTCGAACCACCAGGCCGACAGCAGGTTGAGGACCTGGCCCCGCCCCGGGACCAGCCCCAGCACATGGTCGAACGCCGACAGGCGGTCGGTGGCCACCAGCGCCAGGCGCTCGCCCAGGTCGATGACGTCTCGCACCTTGCCCCGGTACAGGGGCCCCAGCCCGGCCGCGGCCGCGTCGGACAGTCCCTCGAAGGGTTCGACGGCCGGTGCGGCGATCACCGGGCCGTCACCTTCGGGCGATTTGGCAGCGCAGGGCACCGACACGGGCATTCACGGCCGCCGATTCCGGCGGGCGGGAGTTGGCGGGCCGCGATCATCGGGCTGCGGCCACCAGAGCCTCGAACAGCGCCGATCCTCGGGCGCCGGGCGGTCCCGAGGGCCTCTGCCAGTCGACGATGTGGTCCTCGGGATGGGGCATCAGCCCCACGATCACCCCGCTCGGGTCGCACAGACCGGCGATGTCGTGGTCGGATCCGTTGGGGTTGGCCGGGTAGGTCCCCGCGGCGGGATCGCCGTCGCCTCCCGCCGATCCCGAGGCCAGGTAGCGGAAGGCGACCCTTCCGGCTCTCCCGAGGGAGGCGGCCGTCCCGGGGCCGCGGGTCGAGAAGCGGCCCTCGCCGTGAGCCACCGGGCAGCGGATGACCGACCCCCGCAGGGGCTCCAGCCAGCCCGACCGGCAGCCCGGCTCCACGGCGAGGGTCACCCAGCGGCACTCGAATCGTCCGCCGGCGTTGGCGGCCAGGGTGAACGAGCGTGACTCCCCGGTGCTGAGCAGCCCCGACTTGACGAGGGCCTGGAATCCGTTGCAGATGCCGAGGATCGGGCGCCCCGAGCGGGCCGCGCCGGCCAGCTCCTCGCCCAGCCAGGCTCGCAACTCCAGAGCCAGGCGCCCGCCGGCCCCCAGAGCGTCGCCGTAGGAGAAGCCGCCGGGCAGGACGATCGCGCCGTAACGGGCAAGCGCTCGCGGCTGGGCGACCAACTCGTCGACGGCCACGATCCCGGGGTCCCCGCCCGCGGCCTGCACCGCCAGAGCGGCCTCCTCGTCGCGGTTGGTCCCCGGCGCGTGCAGGATGAGCACCGGAGGCCGCCTCATGACTCCGGCGAGCCGCACCCGAAGGCCCGTCTCGCATCCTCGAGGCTGATCGTCACCTGCATGGCGTCGTGTCGGCTGGTGCCGCGGCTGCCGGTCCCGGCTCTTGGAACGTGCGCGGAAAGGTGGGAGCCCTTCGCGTCGCGAGGGGGTGTCTCCCGCTCTTTTTCGCTGCGCTCACGGGCCGCTCGGGCCACGGCCTCGCCCGTATGGGCCGTGTCGTGCCGCCGATTTGCTCGGCCTCTTGCGGTGCCGCGGTCGCCGGTCGGGTCGACTCGGATGTCGATGTCGCGGGCGCCGGTGACGGTGCCGATGCGACGGCCGAGGCGGCCCAGAGCCGCCGCCACCGCGGCCCGCTCCGTGGCGGGCGACTCCAGCACCAACTGCCCGGGCGCCTCGTTGGTGAGCGCGGCCACCAGCCTGCCCGTCCCCTCGGCGCTGTCGTCATCGTCGTCGGGTCCGGCGGTGTCGCAGCCGATGGTGGCCTGCAGTCCCAGCCGGCCCCCGATGGCCATCTCGGCCAGGGCCACCGCCACTCCTCCGTCGCTCACATCGTGGGCCGCGCTGACCCGGCCGTCGGCGATGAGCCGGTGAACGGCCCGGTACCGGTCCAGCGGGTCGCGGACGGGCGCGGGGACGCGGGAGTCGCCCAGCTCGAGCACCCCCGCGACCACCGCACCCTCCACGACAGGCTAGCCACGACCCACACGCCCGCGCGGGACCACCCCCCGGTGCCGCCCCCGCCGCGGTGCGCGGCGGCGCGCGGGGAAGGGCGGCGCCGGGGCCCCCCGCCGCTACCGCGCGCCGTTCGTGTCGGGCAAGGACAGCCTCTACAACGAGTTCGAACAGAGCGCAGTCCCGGGCACGCTGCTGATCTCGGCGGTCGGCGTGGTCGGCGATCTGCACCGGGCCGCCACCAGCGCCCTCACCGGGGCGGGCCACGACCTGTGGCTGGTGGGTCAGGGCTCGGTGCGCCTCGGCGGGTCGGTCGTCGCGGAGATGCTCGAGCTGGGCGACACCCGCGTCCCCGCGCCCGTCCGCAACCCTCTGGGCCGGTACCGGGCCGTTCACAGGCTCATCGCCAACGGCCGAGTCAGCGCGGCCCACGATGTGAGCGACGGAGGAGTGGCGGTGGCCCTGGCCGAGATGGCCATCGGGGGCCGGCTGGGGCTGGCGGCCACCATCGGCTGCGACACCGCCGGACCCGACGACGATGACGACAGCGCCGAGGGGACGGGCAGGCTGGTGGCCGCGCTCACCAACGAGGCGCCCGGGCAGTTGGTGCTGGAGTCGCCCGTCACGGAGCGGGCCGCAGTGGCGGCGGCGCTGAGCCCCTTCGGCCGGCGCATCGGCACCGTCACCGGCGCCCGCGACATCGACATCCGAGTCGACGGGACCGGCAGAGACGACGCCGTGCGGGTGACGATCAGCCTCGAGGATGCCAGGCGGGCCTTCGGGTGCGGCTCGCCGGAATCATGAGGCGGCCTCCGGTGCTCATCCTGCGCGCGCCGGGGACCAACCGCGACGAGGAGGCCGCTCTGGCGGTGCAAGCCGCGGGCGGGGCCCCCCGGATCGTGGCCGTCGACGAGCTGATCGCCCAGCCGGGAGCGCTTGCCCATTACGGCGCGATCGTCTTGCCCGGCGGCTTCTCCTACGGCGACGCTCTGGGGGCCGGCGGGCGCCTGGCTCTGGAGTTGCGAGCCTGGCTGGGCGAGGAGCTGGCCGGTGCGGCCCGCTCGGGACGCCCGATCCTCGGCATCTGCAACCGATTC
>JAPOQG010000098.1 GCA_026710865.1 Acidimicrobiaceae bacterium | reverse complement strand
TCGCAATCGAACGCCCGCATCGCCCGCCTGGGGACCGCCGTTCCGACTCTGACGTCTCGGTGACTGGCTGGGTCAGGGGTGGGTGGGACTTGGGTTGGTCGGGGTGAACTGGGCGGGGAGGTGCTTGATGCCGTGGATGAAGGCGGAGGACAGCAGCTCGGGGTCGCCGGTGGCCTCGATGTCGCCGATGCGGGTGAACAGCTCGCGGAACATCACCTTGATCTCCCGGCGGGCCAGGTGGGCGCCCAGGCAGTAGTGGGGGCCGGGGCCGCCGTAGCCGACGTGGGGGTTGGGGTCGCGCCGCACGTCGAAGGCGAGAGGGTCGTCGAACACCGACTCGTCCCGGTTGGCGCACAGGTAGTGCATCACCACCTGGTCGCCCTCGTCGATCCTGGTGCCCTCCAGCACGGTGTCGCACAACGCCGTGCGGCGCATGTAGGTGACCGGGCTGGCGATTCGCACGATCTCCTCCACCGCGGTGTGGGCCACGCCCTCGAAGTCCTCGGCCCAGATGCGGCGCTGGTCGGGATGGTCGGTGAGGTACACCAGGCCCCAGCTGATGGCGTTGCGGGTGGTCTCATTGCCGGCCACCACCAGCAGGATGAAGAAGCTGGCCAGCTCGGCCCGGGTCAGCCGCTCGCCGTCGACCTCCGCATTGACGAGGATGCTGGTCAGGTCGTCGGAGTCCACGCCCACCTTGGAGGTGGCCACGTCGTCCATGAGCTGGGACAGGGCCTCGCCCGCGGTGAGGATGGCGGTGATCAGGTCGCCGAACTCGGGCACGTACTCCTCGTCGGCCGCGCCCAGGATGATGTTGGACTGGTCGAACACGAAGTCGTGGTGCGAGTCGGGTATCCCCATCAGGTCGCACACGATGCGCAGCGGCAGGCGGGCGGCCACGTCGGTGACGAAGTCGCACTCGCCCCGCTCGCAGACCTCGTCCACGATGATCTTGGCCTGGTCCTGCACCGAGTCCTCCAGCCGGGCCAGCATCCGGGGGGTGAACCCTGCCGCCACCAGCCTCCGGAGCCGGGCGTGGCGGGGGGCGTCCATGGAGATGATGGAGTTGAAGTACTCGTTGAACTCGGGCGGGAAGTCGTTGATGGTGACTCCGGAGGCCGAGGAGTAGATCCTCGGGTTGCGCGACACCTCCAGGATGGGAGCGTGCCGGGGCACGACCCAGGCACCCGGAGTCCGGAGGCCCGCCAGTTCGTCCTTGAATTGGAAGCCGGGGAAGAACGTGAGCGGCTGCGAGCGCAGACCACTGAGGTCTTCCTCCACCTGGTCGCGGGGCCGGATCCAGAACTTGTTGTGGATCGGGTTGCGAGGGTCCGCCTCCGTCGCGGGCGGGGGCTTGATGGAAGGACCGGGCGAGACGAGTGTCATGGCATCGAGAGGCGGGCCGGCCGCCGGCTTGGGGATCGGTCCCTTGAACTGTAGTGGTCGGGCGCGGCGTCGATCCGCGGACCTTCCGCTTTTCAGGCGGACGCTCTGCCAACTGAGCTACCCGACCGGGGGTGTCGCCGGCCCCGGAGGGCGGCAACGCGGTCCTGACGGGATTTGAACCCGCGGCCTCCACCTTGACAGGGTGGCGATCACTCCAGACTGATCTACAGGACCGGGCACACGACTCGCGTGCGGAAGTAGAGACGCTAGCGAACCCCGCCGCTGGTCGCACCCCCAACGGGATTCGAACCCGTGTTACCGGCGTGAAAGGCCGGCGTCCTAGGCCGCTGGACGATGGGGGCCCGCCGGCCCTCGCCGACCGGCCCAGCCTACCGGCCCCCTGCGGCGGGCCGGGTAGCGGACCTCGGGGAGGGCCCGTCGCTGTTGTCCGCAGTGTCAGAAACGACTACCCATCGGCCGATTGCGCCGCGTAGAGTAGGTCGGCAAGCTCTACCGGTGGAGGTCACCGTCTCATGACCTTGACAAGCGGCGTGATGACCAGGTCGTTGACTCTCATCGACGAACTCGTCCTGACGCTCCTCAACGAGGAGAGCGGCTACTTCCGCCAGGTTCCGGGGTGGAACCTGAACTGCGCCGTCGTCGGCGCGGCCCTCGCCGAACTGTCGCTCTTGGCTCGTATCGACACGGACATGGAGTCTCTGATCCTTCTGGACGGGACCGCGACCGGCGATCCCGCGCTCGACCCCCTGCTCTACAAGATCGCGACTGAGAAGAGTCGACGCAGCGCCCAATACTGGATCGAGCGGCTCGCTCCCCAAGCGGAGTCGATCATCGACATGACGCTGGATCGTTTGGTCGACCTGAAGATCCTGCAGCATCACGACGGCGACTTCTGGTCGCTGGCCGGATCGGCCTGGCGGATGGGATTCCACACCGGATCCGAGGTGGGCACCGCCGTCGAGTTCGTCAAGACCCGCATCAGCCGGGCCATCTTCAACAACGAGATCCCGGACCCGAGAGACGTCATCATCATCTGTCTCATCGACACTTGCGACGCCTTGCGCTACATCTTCGATCTCGACGAGGAGTCCGAGGAGCGCGTCCAGCAAATCTGCAAGATGGACCTGATCGGCCGCGCCATCGCCGAAGCGGTCGGCCACAACATCGCCGGGCCACTGTTCCGGCGCTCCGCCCTGACCAAGCAGATTCCCGTCGTCAAGTTGCGCAGGCTGCTGCGCAGCGAGCACCTCCGCACCCGCAACATCCCCGCGCTCTTCGCGGAGATCGCAGAAGAGCACGGACCGGTGTTCCAGATCCGGCCGCCCTTCAAGGAGCCCATGATCTTCATTGCCGGGCCCCAGACGAATTACTGGGTTCATCGGCACGGGCGCATGTACCTGAGGGCCAGGGACTATTTCGAGGACATGGAGAAGGTCTATGGCGGGGTGGGCCTGTTGCCTGGTCTCGACGGCGCTGATCACTTCCGGTACCGGAAGTCCGTTCAGTCCGGGTATTCGCGCACCAGGCTGGAAGAGCGGCTTGATGAGGTCTTCTCGTACGCACGGAACCACATGGCGAGTTGGGCTGTCGGACAGGAGTTCCGCGCGGTGCGAATGTGCCGGTTGTTGGTCAACTCGCAGATATCGCCTTTGACAGTCAGCATCGAGTCGCAGGACATCGTCGAGGATCTGCAGACGTTCAAGGAGCTAGCACTCAAGGCGTACCTCGCCAAGACCCACCCCAAGTTCCTGTTGAAGACCCCGGCAATGAAGCGTCGGGCAAGACTGATCGACGAGGTCGTCAGCCGGGTTCAGAGCGGCCATACTCCTGCTCAGCGGGCTGGGTGTCCCCGAGATCTCGCCGATGACCTGCTGAGCATCCACACCAATGATCGGCAGTTCCTTCCGGAGTCGAATCTGCGGTTCGTGCTCTCGACTCCGCTGCTCGCCAGCATGTATGTAGGAGACGAACTGAGCTTCATCGTCTACGCCATGCTGTCGCAGCCAGAGTTCCATGAGATGATCCGCGCCGAGGCCGATGCCGTGTTCGCCGACGGCGATCCGGATCCCAAGACGATCACAGGCCCGGCGGTCGACGTCACGTCCCGCTTCATCATGGAGTGTCTGCGTCTCTATCCGACCGTGCCGATGTCGGTTCGAAACGTGATGAACGCGTGCGTGGTCGAGGGCTATGAGCTGCCGGAGGGGGTACGCGTCCACATCGCCACGACCGCGACCCACTACATGAAGGAACTCTTCCCCGACCCCTTCAAGTTCGACATCGACCGCTACGCGGCTCCGCGCAAGGAGCATCTCGGCAGTGGTTACGCCCCGTACGGCTTGGGCACGCACACGTGTCTCGGTTCCCGGCAGGTGGAGATGCAGTTGGTGATGAACCTGCTGATGATCGCCCACTATTTCACGCTCGAGATCGCCCCCGAGAACTACAAGCTCAAGATCAGCCCGTTCGCGTCGATGTGCCCGAACAAGAAGCTGAAGTTCGTCGTGGCAGAGAAGAGGCACGAGCTACCCGTGTGACGCGTCCTCCTCCTGGGCGTGGCGCTGGTACACCTCTTCGGCCGCCACGCCGAACCCGAACGCCGTCGCAAGCGCGGAGCCCAACAGCGCCGCCCCATCCTCGTCGAATAAACAGATTATGATGGTTTTACCATAGTAAACCAATAGATTAGTGAGTGATCTATGGTAGTACTTGTCTGCCGGGGTAGACCCGGGAGGAGCGATGCGAGCCGGACAGATCCAAGCCAGACTGACCTCCACCAACCTCTGGTGGGCTCACCCGAAGGACTGGGTCGGCAGGGACCCGGATCTTCGCGAGGCCTCCGATGCCCCGTTCGTGCACTCTGCGGGCGTGCTGGACGACCTGACCCCGGGCGGTCTCTACGTGCTGCGCGGGCCCCGCCGGGTCGGGAAGTCAGTGGAGCTCAAGCGCACCGTCGAGCGTCTCCTAGCCGAGGGCGTCGATCCGCGGGCCATCGCTCACATGTCGGTGGACGGGTGGGTGGCCGACGACTTGGGGGCGTTCGTGAGGGCAGCCGACAGGCTGATGCCGCCGGAAGGGCGCCGCTGGTGGCTCATCGACGAGATCACGTCCATCACCGACGGCTGGTCGGCACGCATCAAATGGCTGCGCGACAACGATTCTCGATTCCGCAGCGACACCGTGGTCCTCACCGGCTCGTCATCATCGAACCTGCGGGATTCTGTCGGGGACTTGGCCGGGCGCCGCGGCCCGGCTTCGGACCCGGACCGCGTGATGCTCCCCATCGGGTTCCGCACCTTCGTGAAGCTGGTCTCCCGCCATCCGCCCGCGGAGGAGGCGACGCCGCCGGAACCGCTCGCGGTGGCCGACCTCACGCCGGACCGGCTCCGCGACGCGGCCTATCGCCTGACTCCCTGGCTGCACATGCTGGCTGAGGCGTGGGAGGACTACCTGCATGTCGGCGGCTTCCCCCTGGCCGTGGCCGCCCACATCCGCGCCCGGGTGCCCGACCAGAGCCTCAGACTCGCGCTGCAGGGCGTCATCAGCGGCGACGCCTTCCAGCGGGCCAGGCTCTCAGACCTGCAGACCGGCGAGATGCTGCACCAGCTTGCCCGGGGGCTCGGCTCGAAGTTCAACGCCGCCGGCCTGGCCCGCCACATCGACGTGTCGCCGCCCACCGCCCAGCACCGCATCGACGACCTGCGCGAGTCCTTCATAGTGTGGCCCGCCTTCCAGGAGACCGGCCTCAAGCCGCGGCTGCGGGCCCAGGAGAAGATCTACTTCACCGATCCCATCTACGCGCGCCTCGCGCCCGGCGGCGACACCGGCGTGCCCGATGAGACCGCGCTGTCGGAGCAGCAGCTGGGGATGGCGCTCCTGCGCAGCAGCCTCCGCGACGGCCACAGCCGCTACACGGCCTTCGACCGGGTGCTGCACTACCGCTCGGCCACCGGCGCGGAGATCGACTTCGTCGGCCCGGACTTCGGCGGCGTGGCCATAGAGTCCAAGTACGTCGACGGACGGTGGCGCCGGACCGTCGGCAGGACACTGGCAGCCTCTCCGTGGCGGGGCCTGGTCGCCACGCGCACCGAGCTCGACTTGGACGACCCGCTGACGGCGGCCGTGCCCGCCGCGATGCTCGCCTGGCTCATCGACACCTGACCCCGGGCGTTCGGCCGGCCGAGAGGGTCCGAGGCCTCGACCCCGGGCTTTCGGGGACGAGTGTCGGCGGGTGATCGTGGCCGACACGCTGCACAGCGTGCCCGCCGACGGGTCCGCGGCGTGGTCGTCGCCGACCGGCCCAGCCTACCGGCCCCCTGCGGCGGGCCGGGTAGCGGACTCGGGGAGGGCCCGTCGCTGTTGTCCGCAGTGTTAGAAACGACTACCCATCGGCCGATTGCGGCGCGTAGAGTCAGGTCTCATGACCTCGGCAAGCGGCGTGATGACCAGGTCGTTGACTCTCATCGACGAGCTCGTCCTGACGCTCCTCAACGAGGAGAGCGGCTACTTCCGCCAGGTTGCGGGCTGGAACCTGAACTGCGCCGTCGTCGGTGCGGCCCTCGCCGAGCTGTCGCTCCTGTCTCGGATCGACACGGACATGGAGTCTCTGATCCTTCTGGACGGGACCGCGACCGGCGATCCCGCGCTCGACCCCGTCCTCTACACGATCGCGGCTGAGAAGAGTCGACGCAGCGCCCACTACTGGATCGAGCGGCTCGCCCCCGAGGCGGAGTCGATCATCGACCTGACGCTGGCCCGCTTGTGCGACCTGAAGATCCTGCAGCATCACGACGGCGACTTCTGGTCGCTGGCCGGATCCGCCTGGCGGATGGGAGCCCACACGGGATCCGAGGTGGGCACCGCCGTCGAGTTCGTCAAGACCCGCATCAGCCGGGCCATCTTCAACAACGAGATCCCGGACCCGAGAGACGTCATCATCATCTGTCTCATCGACACCTGCGACGTCCTGCGGTTCATCTTCGAGCTCGACGAGGAGTCCGAGCAGCGTGTCGAGGACATCTGCAGGATGGACCTGATCGGGCGGGCCATCGCCGAAGCGGTCGGCCACAACATCGCTGGGCCACTGTTCCGGCGATCCGCCCTGAGCAAGCAGATTCCCGTCGTCAAGCTGCGGAAGCTGCTTCGCAGCAAGAACGTTCGCGCCGGCAACCTCCCTGCGGTGTTCGCCGAACTCCACGCGGAGTACGGCCCGGTGTTCGAGATCCGGCCGCCGATCGCGGACAACATGGTCTGTCTCGTAGGGCCCGAGACGAATCACTGGGTGCATCGGCATGGCCGCACGCACCTGAGAGCCAGGGACTATCTGGAGGACTTCGAGAAGGTCTACGGCGGAGTGGGACTGCTGCCCGCGCTCGATGGCGCCGACCACTTCCGGTACCGGAAGTCCATCCAGCCCGCCTACTCGCGTAGCAGGCTGGCGGAGCAGTTGGACGACTTCTACGCCCACGCGCGGAACGAGATGTCGACCTGGCATGTCGGAGAGAGGCTCCCCGCGGTGGGAATGTGCCGGAAACTGGTCAACTCGGTGATGTCGCCGCTCCTTGTCAGCATCGATTCGCAGGACATCGTCGACGACATGCACAAGTTCAAGGATCGCGCCCTCAAGACGCACATCGGCAGGACTCTTCCCAAGTTCATGCTGAAGACCCCGGGCATGAGGCGCCGGGCGAAGCTGGTCGGTGAGGTGGTGGATCGGGTCCTCAGGGTCCATACCCCCGCCCAGCGGGCTGGATGTCCTCGGGATCTTGTGGACGACTTGCTGACCATGCATGCGAATGATCGGCAGTTCCTCCCGGAGTCGAATCTGCGGTTCGTGCTGTCGGCACCGCTGATCGCCAGCATGTACGTCGGAGACCAACTCAGCTTCATCGCACACGCCATGGTGTCGCGGCCGGAGTTCCACGAGAGGATCCGCGCTGAGGCCGATGCCCTGTTCGCCGACGGCGATCCGGACGGCGAGGCACTCACCGGGCCGGGGACCGACGTCACTCGCCGCTTCATCATGGAAGTGATGCGCATGTACCCGATCGTCCCGCTGTCGCTCCGGAACGTTGCGAATGCGTGCGAGGTGGAGGGCTACGAACTGCCCGAGGGCGTTCGGGTCTTCATCGTGACGACAGCCACGCACTACATGGAGGATCTCTTCCCCGATCCCTACAAGTTCGACATCGACCGCTACAAGGCTCCCCGCAAGGAACACCTGGGCAGCGGGTACGCCCCGTACGGCTTGGGCACCCACACCTGCCTCGGCTCCCGGTTGACGGAACTGTACTTGACCACCAACCTGCTGATGATGGCGCACTACTTCAAGCTCGAGATCGCCCCCAAGAACTACAAATTCAGGATCAGCCCGTTCCCGTCGATGTCACCGAGCAGGAGGCTGAAGTTCCGCATCTCCGAGAAGAGGCGCGAGCTACCCGTCTGACGCGCCCGGCTCCTGGGCGTGGCGCTGATAGACCTCCTCGGCCGCCACGTCGATGTCGTCCCACAGGCGCTGGACCGTCGATCGCAGGCGCATGTTCTCGTAGGCGCCCCACACGGTCATCGCCGGCGGGACCACCAGGACCGCGACGAGCAGCGAGTACCCGATCGTTATGGCCGCGGTGATGCCGAACTGCCGGGACCCGTCCAGCGGCGAGAAGGCCAGCACGCCGAATCCGAACGCGGTCGTGAGCGCGGAGCCCAGCAGCGCCGACCCGGTGGTCGCGAGGGTCCGGATCGCGGCCGTCTCCGGCCTGCGCACTTGGGCGAACTCCTCGCGGTAGCGATGGATCACGTGGATGGTGTAGTCCACGCCGATCCCGATCGACAGCGCGGTGATGATCGAGGTGATCAGCGAGTAGGGGATGTCCAGCAGGGCCATCGTGCCCAGGACCCAGATGAGGACGAGCACGATCGGCCCGACCGCGATGACGGCCAGCGTGGGCCGGCGCAGCGTCACCCAGAAGAAGATTGCCAGGATGCCGAGGGCGACCGCGACGGTGGTGCTGATCGACTCTGTCTGCCCGTCGGTGATCTGGTCGGTGACCGCGACCGCCAGGATGCTCTCGGCGGTCGCGGTGATGGCGTCGTCGTCGCCGGTCCAGAGGGCCTCGATCTCCTCCTGGAGGACCGCGGTCGCCCGGGGATCGTCGGTGTAGGTCGGGAACTGGAGCAGGATGGCGTCCGTCCCGTCCGGATTGTTGACCAGAACGTGGGCCAGGGCGGGTTCCATCGCCTCGAGCCGGTCGAGGAACTCCTGCATCAGCACCGGGTCGAGTTGGACGCCGGCGGAGGCTTCCTCGAAGAGCGCGGCGAGGCCGGGGTCGTAGTCGTCGCCGGGCTCGGAGCTGTCGTGGGTCCAGTCGCGCGCCAGCGACTCGTACGTTGCCTCCATCGGCCCGGCAGCCGCCTGCGGGCGGCGCTGCCCGTCCTCGAAGGCGTTGGTGAGATCCCTCACATTCAGCAGCGTGCGGGTCTCGGTCGCCTCGGCCTTCACGAGGATGCGAGCCTGCTCGGTCGAGCCGCCGACGGCTGCTTCGAGGGTCTCCATGTCGTTCAGCACGGTCCCGCCCCGGGGCAGGACGTCGCGGATGCTGAACACCGAGTGGAGTCCCGTGGCCGCGAACCCGAATGCGACTGTCACGGCCAGCACGGCGATCAGGTAGGGGGCCGGCCGGCGGGCCACCGCCGTCCCGAACATCTCGGCCGCCCGTTCGATGCCGGGCAGCGCGCCCGAGACCGGCCGCGGCTCCTTCAGCCTGCCGCGTGCCTCGCGCCGCCGGTCGATGATCGTCCGTCCGGCCGGGATCAGCGACAGCATCACGATCAGGCTCAATGCCACGCCCAGCGCGGCGACGACTCCGAAGTCGCCGATCACGCCGATCGGGGAGAACAGGATCGACAGGAAGCTGGCGATGGTGGTGACCGCGGCCAGCACGATGGGGACGCCGACGTTGTGCAGTCCCGTCCGGACCGCCTCGAGCACCGGCTCGCCGTCGAGCCGCCGCTCGCGGTAGTGCGAGACGGCCTGGATCGCGTAGTCGACCGTGAGGCTGATCACGATGATCGGCACCATCGTCGAGACCGAGCTCGGGGGACCGATCCAGCCCAGCCCGTTCGGCCCGAGCCAACCCTCCGCCCCGACGATCCAGCTCACCGAGAGGAGCAGGCCGGCGAGGGTGAGCAGCAGGTCCGAGAGCGTGCGCATGAAGAGCAGGATCAGCCCTGCGATCAGCAGCAGTGCCAGCCCGATCAGGGGTGCCATCCCCGTCTCGGTGGCGTACTTGTACTCGTCCTCGATCACGATCGGCGACACGCTGCTCACGCTCAGCGGGCCGTCGCTGGCTGCGGCCAGATCGTTGATGGTCCGCTCGGCGTCCCAGACTCTCTCGTCGCCGGTGTTGCTCAGACGGACGGTGGCCACCGCGACCTGCGTTCCGTCCGTGTCGGTTCCGGTCATCGCGCCCAGTGCCCCGCCGATCTCGGGAACGCTGCGGACGGCGTCGATCCCTGCCTGGGTGGCCGCGGCCGGGTCGAGTCCGGCGGCCTGGACCACCAGCGAGGGTGCGATGACCGGGTCGGCCAGCGCCAGCAGCCCGCCCACGCCCGCGTCGCTCTCGATCTCGTCGAGCAGGGCGTCCATCTGGGCGAGCCCGCCGGGCGAGAGCGCCTCGCCGCGGAAGACCAGGGTCGCCACGCTGACGTCGCTGGACTCCCCGAAGAGCTCGTCGAGCTCGGCCAGCGTGGTGGCGACGGCGCTGCCGGGTGGGAGGAACTCCACGGAGTTTCCCTCGGTGGGCGGCGCGCGCCGGGCAGCTCCCGCGGCCAGCACGACGGTGAGGAGGATGAGGACGAGGATCGTGATGGCCGGGCGGGCCGTGACCAGCCGGCTGAACCGGTCGAGCAGGCGGCTCATGGCCCGTCACTGTACCTTCCCGGCCGAGACGGCCTCTGACGGCTCCTCTGGGTCGCCGATGAGCGTCTCGAGGTCATGCGCGGCGCTCGATGGCCCTCTGCCCGTCGGCTGCCGGGCGCAGGTCGACCACGGTCTCGGCGCCGCCGGCCTCGGCCGGCAGGTCGGGATAGAACTGGGCGCAGTAGGAGCGGTACTGCATGATCTCGCCGTCGGAGCGGGCCAGGCGCGGGCGGGACCGGTAGCTCTTGGTGCTCCAGATCGGCACGTCCTGCAGTACGTCCCGCCGCTCGAAGGACGCCATGATCCTGTTGATGACGGGGGCGCGCAGCCTCACCGGGAGGAACCCCAGACCCGCGATCCAGCGGCTCGGGTTGCGTATCTCCCCGGTCTGCAACACCACCGCCAGGTCGATGAGCGCGCCGTCGACGGGCGTCGCCAGTATCCACAGGCGCATGTCCAGGCCGATGGTGTGCTCGCGCACCTCCACGAACGAGTAGCCCAGACCCGAGACAAGCGTGCGGGCGGACACCTTGAGCTTGGTCGAGGCGAATCGGGCGATCCTCCGGGTGGTGGTGAAGTCGAAGTCGCTCGAGAGAACGTGCCCGTCCACCGACATCGACCCGACGCGGCTCACGTTGTCGTAGCCGTGGACGTAGCGCAGGTGGGCCAGATCCACCGAGTTCTCCGTGGTCTCCTGGGGATGGCCGGCAAAACGCGAGGTCCAGATGTGCAGGCCGCTCCAGCCGGTCTGGTCCGGCTCCTGTTCGGGCAGGTGCCACTGCGGTCGCCGTCCACCGATGCCCCACCAGGCGAACACCAGGCCGGCGATCTGGCGGGACTCGAAGACCCGCAGCCGCGCCGCCCTCGGTGCGGGGGCGAAGGGGGTGGCGACGCACTGTCCGCCGGTGTCGTACTCGAAGCCATGGAAGGGACAGACGAGACGGCCGTCGCGCACGCTCCCCCCGACCGAGGGCCCCATGTCGGAACCCAGGTGCGGGCAATAGGCCTCGGCTACGCAGACGCTCCCGTCATCACCGGACCAGGCGACGATCTCAGTGCCCATCCAGGTCTTGCGGACGATCCCGGCCTTCTCCAGGTCCCTTCGGCTTGCGACGAGGTACCAGCCCTCGGGAAAGGCCGACGCCAGCGGCGTGTTCGTGGGCTCCATGCGTCAGTCGTCCATGCCCGGCGGGAGGGTCCCGGCCGCCACCGTCACGAGCTGGTCGAGCAGGCCGCCGAGCCACTCGTAGAGAACGTACCTGGCCGCCTCCCGGGGCTGGTCGTCCTCCCGGGGAGGGTTGAAGGTGGCTGCGCCCACTTCAAGGGTGTTACCCAGGTAGAGCCGCACGCTGTTGAGGGTCTGCATCCAGGCTTCCACCCCCTCGCCGTCGAGCGGGGCGCCGTCCAGCCCGGCCTCGACGGTGTCGATCGCCTCCAGACGGTGACGCAGCAGGGAATCCCCCGCCATCTCCCAGAACTCCTCGGAGGCCTCCCGGTCGTGGATGTGAACCGGCGGCTGGAAGCGGAGCAGGGACGGATCCCTGCCGCCCAGCAGGAGCTGCCGGAACTGCTCGAGGATCGCGGCCAGGCCGGCGCGCTCGTCGTCGCGCAGGGTCACCCTGATGCCGTCGCGGCCGGGTCTGAATCGCGCGCCCGGCATCAATCCTGCTCGAGGATCGCCCACAGGCCGTGCTCGTGCAGCCGGTAGACGTCGAACTCGGCCTTCTCCTTCTGCCCCGACGCCACCACGGCCCGGCCCTCGGTGTGGACCTGCATCATCAGGCG
Organism: Acidimicrobiaceae bacterium; assembly: GCA_026710865.1. Taxonomy (GTDB): domain Bacteria; phylum Actinomycetota; class Acidimicrobiia; order Acidimicrobiales; family Aldehydirespiratoraceae; genus Aldehydirespirator. Next base: position 28,645 of record JAPOQG010000098.1, on the reverse strand, counting down.
GTGCGCCTTGGCGTGCGAGTAGCCGAACAGCTTGCGGAACACGTACGTGACGTACGACATCAGATTCACGGGATCGTCGAGCACGATCACCTTCCACGGCAGATCGGGCCGGCGGTCGGTCTGGTCCACCGGGTCCTTCACCGGAGCGGTCACCGGCGATGCCATCGACAACGGCACGGCGATTCCGGATGCTGCTGTCATGGGCTCGCCCCGGCGATGGCCGCCCGATCGGGCCGGCAACTCGGCGCGGCCGCCTCCGCTGCGGCCGGCCTGCAGGCGGCCTTGACGATCTCGATCCAGATGACCGAGGCCAGCGCGACGTGGATCCCGACCAGCAGGGCGGGGACCCCGGTGAAGTACTGCGTGTAGCCGATCACGCCCTGCGCGCCGAGCAGGAGCGCCACCCGGCCCATCCGGGCGTGAGCGGGCGCACCCGTGCCGCGCAGGCGCCACCACGTCCAGACCGCCAGCACCAGCAGGGACATGGCGACGATGCCGTGGATCCGGGCTGCCTCCTGCACCAGCAGAGGGAGCCGCTCGGCCCGGCTGTCCCCGGCGTGGGGGCCGGCCCCGGTGACGAGGGTTCCGGTCACCAGCAGCACCGCGCCCACGGCCGGCACCGCCCGCAGCATGAGCCTGGTCCACGGGTCGGCTCGTTGGCTCCCGTCCGTCTCCGGTGCGCCCGGACGGGCCCGCACGTCGAGGACGGCCGCGTTCAGAAGCAGCACCATGGACAGGAGGAAGTGCCCCATGGTGAAGCGGGGGTCCAACTCGGTCTTCACCAGCAGCGCGCCCAGCACGACCTGGGCCAGCACCCCGGCCACCAGCCCCAGCGACAGCGCCGCCAGGTCCCGCCGCCTGGGCCGCCGGACCCAGGAGCCCAGCACGGCTGCGATCACCGCGAGGGCCACCACCCCGGTGAACAGCCGGTTCAGGAACTCGATCAGCGCGTGGTACTCGAGGTCGGCCACGAAGCGGTCCTCGGAGCAGGTCGGCCAGTCCTCGCATCCCAGGCCCGAGCCGGTGAGGCGCACTGCCGCGCCGGTCACCACGATGGCCGCGAGGGCCCACAGCGCGAATCGCGTGAGCCGGGCGTATGTGGGTGGAGCCACACTCCGATCGTACGGCCAAATCCTCGGCGGCGGAATCGGTCGGAAAACCCGTTCGGCTGTCATAGGCGGGCTTCATCGTCGTAGCCTGCGGATGTGACCGGAATTCTGGCCGCGCCCCGCCGCGCCCGCGCAGCGGCCTTCGTCGCGCTGACGAAGCCCCGCATAGTCGAGCTGCTGCTGGTCACCACGGTTCCCTCGATGGTTCTGGCCGAGCGGGGTCTGCCGTCGGTCTGGCTCATGGCGGCCACCGTCGTGGGGGGTTCGATGGCTGCCGGAGGGGCCAACGCGCTCAACATGTACGTCGACCGGGACATCGACCGGCTGATGCACCGGACCCGGAACCGGCCGCTGGTCACCGGCGCGGTCCGTCCTGCCGAGGCGATCCTCTTCGCGGTCGCTCTCACCGCGGGATCCTTCGTGTGGCTGTGGGCCTTCGTGAACCTGCTGTCGGCCGCACTGGCCGCCGCGGCCGCCCTGTTCTACGTGTTCGTCTACTCGCTGTGGCTCAAGCGGACCTCCATCCGCAACATCGTGATCGGCGGTGCGGCCGGAGCGGTGCCGACGCTCGTGGGCTGGACCGCGGTCACCGGATCGCTCGACTGGCCCCCGGTGGTGCTGTTCGCGGTGATCTTCTACTGGACCCCGCCTCACTTCTGGGCCCTCGCCATCCGCTACCGCAGCGACTACGAGGCTGCTGACGTGCCGATGCTTCCCGCAGTGGCCGGTCTGCGAGCGACCGCTCGCCGCATCGTCGCCTACACGCTGGCGCTGTGGGCCCTGACCCTGGTCCTGGTGCCGGTGGCGTCGATGGGCGTCCTGTATGCCATGGCTGCGCTGGTGCTGGGCGCGGGCTTCCTGGGCCTGGCCGTCGATGTGCTGCGCCGTCCGGACCCGACCCGGTCGATGCGGCTCTTCGGCTGGTCGAACGCCTACATCGTGCTGCTCTTCGGAGCGGTCGCGGCCGACGTCCTGATCCGCAACGGGTTCTAGCAATGAAGACGCGTCGACGCCGATTGTCGGCGGCCCCATCGTCAATGTGTAGCATCGCCCCCCGATGACGCTGACCGACTCCCCCGTCGCGGAATCGGAGGCTGCGGCCGACGCCGTAGGCGCGGCCGCGCCGGCGTCCCCCGCTGAGACGATCGGGGCGCCCAGAGGGCTGGCCCAGCCGTTCATGACCAACGACGCGGCGCAGGTCGGCAGGCTCTTCGTGATCTCGTCGCTCCTGCTGGGGCTGGGCACGGCCGCCATCGGCGTGCTGCTCTCGCTGGGGCGCACCGACGCGGTGGCTCCCGACGACCTGTTCGGAGGCCTCAACGCCTACTTCCGCATGTGGACGCTCTACCGGGTGTCGTTCCTGCTGCTGGTGGTGATGCCGCTGCTCCTCGGTCTGGCAATGGCAGTCATGCCGGCCCAGGTGGGAGCGGGCAATGCGGCCTTCCCGCGAGCCGCGCTGGCGTCGTTCTGGTCGTGGAAGATCGGCGCGGTCATCGTCGTCGCGTCGGTCCTCGCGGGAGGGGGCTGGGGCGCGCTCGACGGTGTGACCGGCAACGAGAGCGACGCCATGGCCCTCACGCTGCTCGGCACCGGCATCATGATCGTCGGCCTGCTGCTCGGGGCCATCGTGGTCGCCACCACCGTGATCTCGTTGCGCCGGACCGGCATGAGCCTCCTGGACGTTCCCCCCTTCTCCTGGTCGGTGCTGGTGACCGCAGTGGTGTGGCTGCTCTCGCTGCCGGTGGCCATCGCCAACATCGTGGTCATCTACGCAGACTTGCGGGGCCGGCCGGCGATCGCCTTCGGCCGCCCCGAGAGCCCCGACATCTGGCTCCAGCTCGACTGGCTCGTGGAGCAGCCCGCGGTGTACGCCATGGCCGTGCCGGTGCTCGGCATCATCTTCACTGCGGCCGGCGCGGCCGTCGGTGCCCGCTCCAGCCGTCCCGAGGCCATGCTCATCGTGGTGGGGCTGTTCGGCCTGCTGGCGATGGGCGGCTGGTCACAGGACTACTTCACCGCCCCGCAGGACCTCCGCGACGGGCTCGTCTACGTGGCGTTCGGTCTGGCCGCGGTCGTGCCGGTCGTGGCCACGGCCGGCGGCGTCGGCGAGCTGGCGATGCGGGGATCGAAGACGCTGGACCGGCTCCTGGACACCCGGATGCTGGGCGCGGGCGCGGCCCTCAAGCTCCTCGGCGCGGCCGCCCTGGTGGGGGCCCTTCGAGTGATCGAGCCCCTTGACCTGCTCGAGACCTCTGCCACCTGGGCGGTGTTCCACGGCGTCGTCGTCGCCGGCCTCGTCGCGGCCGTGGCTGCTCTGGCGACCTGGCCGCAGCTGCTGTTCGGCCCGATCCAGCCGAGGCTTGCCCGGGGAGCGATCGTGCTGCTGTTCGGCGGCGGCGGGCTGCTGGTACTGGCCGACCTGGCCTCCGGCTTCATCGCCGATGATCCTGATCTGATGGCTCTCGCGCTCGACGGAAGCGCCGCCCTCAACGTGGTGGCCTTGATCGGATCCCTGCTGGTGGCGGCCGGGTTGTCCGTGGCCCTGTTCGGTGTGGCCTCAGCCCTGAAGCCGTCGGCGGCGGACACGCCCGAGGCGGCCGGGAGCGAGCCGGCATGAGGACGACCGAGCTGCCGGCGGCGGAGGCGACCCGCCCCCGCACTGTCGTCGTCGGCGCCCTGATGGCCACCGGAGCGGTCTTCATGGCCTTCGCCGCCCTCGTGTCGGTGTACGTCCAGCAGCGCCAGCAGACCCTGGCCCTGGGCGAGGAGTGGTTCCCGTCGGGCACGGTCGAGCTCGGCCCCGCAGGGATGATGATGATGACGCTGGCGCTGTCCATGGTGACGGTGCAGTGGGCCGTGCAGGCCGCCCGGGCCGAGGACCGGCCCCACGGGTTCATCGCGCTTGGGGTCACCCTCATGTTCGGCGCCGCGGTCATCAACCAGTTCTGGTTCGTCTACCAGGACACCGCCTTCGCCATCGACGGCGGCCGGGCCGAGCTGCTGTTCTACGCGGTCACCGGGTCGTTCATCGCCATGCTCGTCGGGGCGATGGCGATGCTGGCGGTGACCACCATCCGCTCGCTGCTGGGGCCCTTCGGTCGCGATCTGGCCCACGCGGTGCAGGCCTCGGCAATGTTCTGGCATATGTGCGTGCTGTGCTACTTCCTGGTGTGGTACGTCGTGTTCGTCACGAAGTAGGGCAGGCGGGCCGAGCATGTTCACCACCGGTTTCAAGTTCTTCTTCGGACTGTCCGCCGCCTTCTGTGCGGCCGCCCTCGTCTACGGCTACACCACGGGCGGCAGCCACGTCGGCCCCGTCTCGCTGGGTTGGAAGGGCGGCGTCGGCGACCACATCGGCTACGGGGTGCTCGTCGGGCTGGCCGTGGCCTGTCTGACCGTCAGCCTGGTGCTGGTGTCGTTCCGCGACGCCGACGCCTCGGCCCAGGCCCGCCTCCAGAACCTGGCCGAGGTGCTCACCGACCAGCCCGTGAGGGCCAGCTTCTGGCCGGTGGTGGCCGCCTTCGGCGTGGGCGCGGCCGCGGTGGGCCTGGTGCTGCACCCCATGGTGTTCGTGCTGGGCCTCGCCCTGCTCTTCCTCTCGCTGGTCGAGTGGACGATGGACGCCTGGTCCGACCGGGCCACCGGCGACGCCGAGATCAACCGGGAGTTGCGCAACCGCATCATGGCGCCCATCGAGATCCCCGTCGTGGGCACGCTCGGTGTGGCTGTGATCGTGCTGGCCGCCTCCCGCATCCTGCTGAACGTGTCCAAGCTGGAGGCAGTGTGGGTCGCCGGTGTCGCGTCCGGGCTGATCCTGATCGGCGCCTGGGTGTACACCAGCCGTCCCGGTCTCGGGCGTCGCCTGGTGCGGATCCTGGGACCGGTGGCCGCCCTGCTGCTGCTGGTGGGCGGGGTGCTCGCCGCGGTGGCCGGCGAGCGCGACTTCGTCCACCACGAGGTCGACACCCATGAGGAGACCGGCGAGCCGGCCGTGCATGAGGAGAGCGGCTGACGTGCGTCTCCCCGCTCGGCCGCTGGGCCGCGTCTCTGGGTGGTTGCTCTCGCTGCTGGGCGCCGCCGTCGCCACGGGCTGCGCATCCGACGCCGAGCTCGACACGTTCGCACCGCAGGGCCCGATCGCCAGGGAACTGCACTCCAGGGGGGTGCTTCCCGTCTTCTGGATCGCCGCGGTGGTGTTGGTGGGCATCACGGTGGCCATGGTCTGGCTGATATGGCGCAACCGGGTCAAGAACTACGAGGGCGACGACGAGTGGCCCGCTCAGACCCACGGCCACGTCCCGCTGGAGGTCGGCTGGACCGTGGGCTTCTTCGTGACAATGGCCGCCGTGGCCGGAATCATGCTGTGGTCTCTTCCCACCGTCGACGCCACCGAGACCAACTTGATGGGCGTCACCGTCGACGATCGGAGCGTCGAGTGGGAGCCGACCGTGGTGGTGGTGGGCAACCAGTGGTGGTGGGAGTTCCGCTACTACTTCAGCGATCAGGTCGACCTCGCCGATCTGAGGGCCCACGGCGACGCCAAGACGCTGCCGCCGGCCGACATCGTCACCTCCGGCCAGATGGTGATCCCCACCGGCGAGGAGGTCGAGCTGATCCTCACCTCACGCGACGTGATCCACTCGTTCTGGATCCCTGCCCTCAACGGCAAGCGCGACGCCGTGCCCAACCGCTTCTCGCCCTGGAAGATCGAGGCCTCCGATCCCGGCTTCTACTTCGGGCAGTGCACCGAGTTCTGCGGCCTGTCCCACTCCCGCATGAGGATGCAGGTGGTGGCGCTGACCCCCGCCGACTTCCAGTCGTGGGTCGACGATACCACTCAGGACGCGGTCGAGCCTGCCGATCCGGCCGCACTGGCGGGCCTGGAGGTGTTCTCCGGCATCTGCACCTCCTGCCACGTCATCGAGGGAGTCAACGACGACGTCTTCGAGAGCGCCGACCAGGCGTCCGGGGCGGCCCCCAACCTGACCCACCTCGCCAGCCGGAGCACCTTCGCCGGCGGCATCTTCAACCTCTACAACGCCGACGGGTCGCTCAACCGGGTCCAGCTCGAGGCCTGGCTGCGCAACCCCGGAGATCTCAAGGCCAACTACACCGTGCCGGGCAAGCAGTACCGGGGCATGCCCGACCTGGACCTGAGCGAGCAGCAGATCGACGACCTGGTGGCCTACCTTGCAGGGCTGGGGAACAGGCCCGCAGACTGGATCATCGAAGCGACCCAGGTGGAGTGACGTGGCGCTAGAGAGCAGGGAGGTGCTGGAGCAACATGGCGATCACTGAGAAGACGCCCCTCGAGCTCGGCCCGGGCGACACCGCCCGCTATGTCGAGCGGCCCCTCGGCGTGTTCACTCGACCACAGGGCGGCCGGGGTTGGCGGGACTGGCTCAGCACCGTCGACCACAAGCGCATCGGGATCCTCTACGGCGCCTCCGCGATGTTCTTCTTCGTGGTCGGCGGGGTCGAGGCGCTGCTCATCCGGCTGCAACTGGCCGCTCCCGAGGGCTCGGTGCTCAGCGCCGACGTCTACAACCAGGTGTACACCATGCACGGCGTCACCATGGTGTTCCTGTTCATCATGCCGCTGGCCGCCGCTTTCGCGAACTACTTCATTCCCCTCCAGATCGGGGCCCGCGACGTCGCCTTCCCCCGCCTCAACGCGCTCTCGTACTGGATCTGGCTGTCGGGGGCCATCTTCCTGAACACCTCATGGATTGTGGGCGGCGGCGGCGCCGACTGCGGGTGGTTCTGCTATGCGACCAACAGCGGCGTGGCCTTCTCGCCCAGCCACGGCGTGGACTTCTACGCCATCGGCCTGCAGATCCTGGGCATAGCGTCGCTGGTCTCGTCCATAAACCTCATCGTCACCTGCCTCAACATGCGGGCCCCGGGCATGACGCTGATGCGCATGCCGGTGCTCACCTGGATGCTGCTGATCACCCAGTTCCTGCTGCTGTTCGCGCTGCCGGTGATAACCGTCGCCCTGTTCCTGTTGATGTTCGACCGGCTCTTCGACGCCCAGTTCTTCAACCCCGACGCCGGCGCCGACCCGCTCCTATGGCAGCACCTGTTCTGGATATTCGGCCATCCGGAGGTGTACATCATCATCCTGCCCGCCTTCGGGGTGGTGTCGGAGATAATCCCGACCTTCAGCCGCAAGCCCCTGTTCGGTTACGAGTTCATGGTGTTCTCGGGCATCGCCATCGGCTTCATGGGCTGGGGCGTGTGGGCCCACCACATGTTCGTTTCGGGCATCGGGCCCATCTCGGTGGCCGCCTTCTCGCTCTCGACCATGTTCATCGCAGTGCCCACGGGGGTGAAGGTCCTCAACTGGCTTGCCACGATGTGGGGCGGGAGGCTGCGCTTCACGGTGGCCATGAAGTTCGCGGTGGCCACGGTGGCCATGTTCACCATCGGCGGCCTGTCCGGCGTGACCCACTCGGTGGCGCCGGCCGACACCCAGCAGACCGACACCTACTACATCGTGGCCCACTTCCACTATGTGATCTTCGGCGGCGGCGTGCTCGGCCTGTTCGCCGGCCTGTACTTCTGGTGGCCCAAGGTGTGGGGCCATTTCCTCAACGAGCGGCTGGGCAACTGGAACTTCTGGATCATGCTGGTGGGCTTCAACCTGACCTTCGGCCCCATGCACATCCTGGGCCTGCAGGGGATGTCCCGGCGCATCGACACCTATGCGAGGGGCTACGGCTTCGAGTTCTGGAACATGGCCGCCACCGTCGGGTCGCTGCTGATCGCGGTGAGCGTGGTGGTGTTCATGTGGAACGTGGTCAAGTCCAAACGCGACGCCCCCCATCTGCCCCCGCCCGGGCCGGACCCGTGGGATGCCCGCAGCCTCGAGTGGTCGATCCCGTCGCCGGTGCCGGAGCACAACTTCGACACCGTGCCCCAGGTGCACGGGCGAGACGACTGGTGGCACAACAAGTACGCCGAGAACGACGAGGGCACCGTGGTTCGGGTCGCCACCGTGGAGGAGGCCGCCCAGACCGGCGAGGCCACCGGCGTGCACCTGCCGTCGCCGTCGTTCTGGCCGCTGGCGGTGGCGGTCGGGCTGCCGCTCATCGGCTACGGCCTGATCTTCAACCTCTGGCTGGCGCTGATCGGCGCCCTCCTCACCATCGCCTCCCTCTACTCGTGGGCCATGGAACCCGTCGACGACCCAGACGCCACCCACGACCACCACGACGACGAGGCCACCGAAGGCAGTTCGACAGAAGGCGACCAGCCATGACCCCCGACGCGACCAGTCAGGCCGGGGGGTGGCGCCGGGGCAAGGAATGGCGGCGCTCGCGCCGTCAGGCCGCGCCGGGGACAGGACCCGCCGGCCGGGAGGGCCAGTCATGATGGCCATCGAACCCGCCGGCCGGGGAGCCCAGCCATGAGCGCGGAGCCCCTGGTAGCCGATCACGGCCACGCGGCCGACGAGGACGGCCACGACGAGCACGCGACAACCACCGGCCTGTCCCACACCAAGCTGGCCATGTGGGTGTTCCTGGGCTCGGAGTGCCTGCTGTTCGGCGGCCTGATCTCCACCTACCTGCTGTACAAGACCCGGGGCAACGGGCGCACGCTGCCCACCGACGTGTTCGACATCCCGTTCACGTCGGTGAGCTCGTTCGTGCTGCTGATGAGCTCGCTGACGATGGTGCTGGCCCTCTCCGCGGTGTCCCGGGGCGAGGACGAGGCCGGCCGCACCTGGCTGCTGGCCACCGCGCTGCTCGGCGGGATCTTCATCGGCGGGCAGGTGTACGAGTTCACCACCTTCGTGCGCGAGGGCGTGGCCTTCACCACCAACCCGGCCAGCAGCGCCTTCTTCACCCTGACCGGCTTCCACGGCGTGCACGTGAGCCTCGGCATCGTGATGCTGATGTCGCTGTTCGTGGCGTCGGTGAAGGGCAAGCTGACCCAGCGCAACGCGGAGACGGTGGAGATCGTGGGCCTCTACTGGCACTTCGTGGACATCGTCTGGATCTTCATCTTCACCGTCATCTACCTGATCCCCGCCGACTGACTCCCATGCGCGACACTGCCCCCATATGCGACACTCTCCGATGAGCGACACCGCCACCTCCGAGCACCCCGAGCCCGCTACCGGCGCGGCCGGCGAGCACTCCGACGCCGACCACGACGAGGGCCACGCCCATCCCTCCGACTGGGCCTACGCCAAGATCGCCATCGTGCTGGCCGTGATCACCGCGCTGGAGGTGTTCACCTACTTCGAAACGGTGCTCGACTGGGGCGTCGCGCTGGTGCCCTCGCTGATCTTCATGATGGTCGTCAAGTTCTATTTGGTGGCCACCTGGTTCATGCACCTGCGTTTCGACAGCAAGCTGTTCGGCCGGATGTTCACCGCGGGGCTCACCCTGGCCGTCGGCGTGTACCTGGTCACGTTGACGGTCTTCGAATTCTGGGTCTAGGCATGGGCGCGCCGGCCGCCACCGACGCCTGGCGCTACCAGTTCCATCCCGAGGTGTGGCTGACGATCGCCCTGCTGGTCGGCGTCGCCGTCTATGTGGTGAGGGTGGTGGCCCCGGTGGCGGTGCCGCCGGGCGTGGCCGCGGTGACGAAGCGCCAGCGGCTGTGCTTCGTGGCCGCTACGGCCCTGCTGTGGGTCTCGGCGGACTGGCCGATGCACGACATCGCCGAGGAGTACCTGTACTCGGTGCACATGGTGCAGCACCTGCTGATCAGCTTCGTGGTGCCGCCGCTGCTGCTGATGGCCGTGCCCGAGTGGCTGGCCCGGCTGATCGTGGTCGACGGCTCGCTCTCGGCCCGGATCATCCGCCGCCTGGTGCACCCGCTGGTGGCGGCGGTGGTCTTCAACGCGCTGCAGGGGCTGATGCACTGGAACACCCTGGTCGAGCTGTCGGTGCGCAGCGGCCCCTTCCACTACGCCATGCACCTGCTCATGTTCGCCGGCGCGCTGGCGATGTGGACGCCGGTGGTGGGGCCGCTGCGGGAGTTCCACCTGTCCGAGCCGGCCAAGATGGTCTACCTGTTCGCCATGTCGATCGTCCCCACCGTTCCGGCCGCCTGGCTGACCTTCGCCGAGGGCTCGGTGTACCCGGTCTACGACCACGCCCAGCGCCTGTTCGGCATCTCGGTGGCCGCCGACCAGCAGGCCGCCGGGGCGGTGATGAAGGTGCTCGGCGGCTTGTACCTGTGGACCCTGATCGCCATCCGGTTCTTCCGTTTCTCGGCCGCCCAGCGCCACGCCGACGCCGCCGATCGCCGTCTCCGCTTCTCGGCCAACACCCTCACCACCGAGGACGTGGAGGCCGAGTTCGAACGTCTCGGCCCCCCGCCCCAGGAGCCGACTGTCTGAATTCCGGGTCGCGCTCCCTGAGTGGAGTTCTGGGTGGCGCAGCCGTAGCGGGCGCATCGAGTGCTTGACGTGGTGCAGCTAGGTTGACGGTTGGAGCGCCTCGTCTCGTCTAGGCTCGCGAGGGTGTCTAAACTATTGCGAGTACTCACGGGGCTGCGGGCCGCGAACCGCACCGGCGGGGGAGTCGCCCGCCGGATCCGGCGCTTCGATGGATGGCTCGACAGAGCGTCCACCCGGGATGATGGCGCAGCAGGCTACGACCACACCGAGACCGTCAGGGAGTACTACGACATCTCCAACGATCTGATGGTGTGGGGTTGGGGCGAGTCGCTGCACTTCGCGCCGCTGTCGCCCGGCGAGAGCGTGCAGGACTCCAAGATCGCGCACCAGCGACTGATGATCTCGAAGCTGGAGCTGCGCGAGGGCATGACGGTGGTCGATATCGGTTGCGGGATCGGCGGCCCGATGCGCCGTGTCGTCTCGGAGGCCGGCGTCAGGGTCGTCGGGGTCAACATCAACGAGACCCAGATGGAGAGGGCGAAGTCGTTGGACGCCGAGGCCGGCCTCGACCACATGGTCGACTACCTGACATGCAGCTTCATGGACATGTCGGCCGTGGCGGACGGCACGTTCGACCGCGGCTACGCGATCGAATCGACATGCCATGCGCCGGACAAGGTGGGCGCCTTCGCCGAGATCTTCCGCGTGCTGAAGCCCGGCGCCCTCTTCTGGGGTCAGGAGATGTGCATGACGGACAGGTTCGATCCGGACGACGACCAGCATCGGGCCATGGAGCAGGATCTCAGGCACGGCATCGCCCTCAAGGACATCGCAACGTTCGGCGAGGTGAACCGGGCGCTCGAGACGGCGGGATTCGAGTTGATCGAGGGGATGGATCGGGGCGCCGAGGAGAACGGTTCGACCACGCCGTGGTATCGGCCCCTGGAGTCCTGGAGCAGAACGCTGGGCAATTCCGTGATGGGGGTTCCGCACGGCCGCAAGACGGCGATCGGGGGATCGAGGCTGGCCGAGGCGTTGAGGATCCTCCCGAAGGGTTCTGCGGAGGTCGTCGAGATGCTGCATCGGACAGCCAACGCCTATGCAGCCGGCGGTCGAGCCGGGATCTTCACGCCGCTCTACTGTTTCCTGGCCCGCAAGCCCGACTAGAGGCCGCGCGGGCCGGTCCGTCCAATTCCCGGAAATGTTGATCTACAAGGTCGGGATTTGATCGGCAGGGCTCTAGATTGCAGTGTCGCCGTCGATGACACTGTTCGTGACCCGAACCGTCACGCCGGCGAGCCACATCTGTCAAGACAGGAGAAATCCAGCCGATGACCACCGCAAACGCTGACAACGGCGTGAACGTCGAACACCTGCTGGGCGCCCGGGCGGCCCTCAGCGAGGCCCCCGAGGCGGCCCAGTTCACCTGGAAGGCCACCAATGAGTGGCTGAACGGCACCCACAGCCGCTCTTCGATCGACAGCTACCACGGGCTCGGCGAGGAGCACCAGCATCGCTCGACCTTCACCTTCGAGGCCGATCATCCGCTGGTGTTCGGGGCCGAGGACAACGCGGCCACACCGGTCGAGCTGGTCCTGGCCGGCCTGGCCAGCTGCCTCACCGCGGGCGTGGCCGCCGTGGCCCAGAACCGCGACATCCAGCTGCGCTCGGTGAAGGCCACCCTGGAGGGCAGCATGGACATCCTGGGGATCCTCGGCGGAGACCCGGACGTCCGCAACGGGTTCAACGACGTCAAGGTGTCCTACGACATCGATGCCGACGCCACCTCCGACGAGATCCGGGCACTGGTGGCCCAGTCCCAGAAGCGGTCGGCTGTCTACGACATCATGACCAACCCGACGAACGTGACAGTCGAGGTCCGCTGAGCCGCACCCGCTGAGCCGCACCCACTGAGCGAGTCCGCGGGACATGAGGACCACGACGGTCGTCATAGGGGCCGGGCACTGCGGGCTGGCCGTGAGCCGGCGCCTCGCCGAGCGCTCCATCGACCATGTCGTGCTCGAGCGCGGCGAGGTGGCCAACTCATGGCGGACCCAGCGCTGGGACTCGCTGCGGCTGCTCACCCCCAACTGGCAGAGCCGGCTGCCCGGCTGCTCCTACACCTCGCGCGGCGGCACCGACCCCGACGGCTTCATGTCGATGCCGGAGGTCATCGAGTTCATCTCGGACTACGCCCGCGCCATCGAGGCGCCGGTGCGCACCGCAACGACGGTCACGTCGGTGCGGTCCTCCGGGGGCGGCTACATCGTCGACACCGACAAGGGCCGCTGGGAGTGCCAGACGGTGGTGCTGGCCACCGGCGGCTTCAACGTGGCCAGAGTGCCCGAGCTGGGCGGCTCGCCACCGCCGCCGGTCAGCACCCTCAGCGCCTTCCAATACCGCAGTCCGGCCGGGCTGGCCCCGGGCGGGGTGCTGGTGGTGGGCGCCTCGGCCACCGGCGTGCAGATCGCCGACGAGGTGCACCGCTCCGGCCGTCCCGTCACCGTGGCGGTGGGCGAGCATGTGCGAATGCCCCGCATCTACCGGGGCCGGGACATCCTGTGGTGGATGGAGCGCTCGGGCCTCTTCGACGAGCGCTACGACGAGGTCGACGACGTGGTGCGAGTCCGCAAGACCCCTTCCCCGCAGCTGGTGGGCACCCCCGAGCGGGTCACGCTCGACCTCAACGCCCTCACCGACCGGGGAGTGCGCCTGGTGGGGCGCCTCGCCGCTCTGCGGGGCACCGAGGCCTTGCTGTCAGGATCGCTGACCAACAAGTGCGAGCTGGCCGACCTCAAGCTGGGCCGGCTGCTCGACACCTTCGACGAGTGGGCCGACGAGCACAGCCTCGACACGGTCGGGGCGCCGGAGAGGTTCGCGCCCACCCGGGTGCCGGAATCGCCGCCGCTGAGCCTGGACCTGGCCCGCGGGGACATCCGCACCATCATCTGGGCCACCGGGTTCAGGCCCGAATACCAGTGGCTCGACGTTCCGGTGATCGACCGCAAGGGCCAGGTCCGCCACGACGGCGGCGTCGTCGCCGAGTCGCCCGGCATGTACATCATCGGGCTGAACTTCCTGCGCCGGCGCAAGTCGAGCTTCATCTGCGGGGCCGGCGACGACAGCCGCGACCTGGTCTCACACCTGGCCGGACACCTCGACTCGCTGGTCGCAGCCTGATCCAGCGCCGGCCGCGGAACGCGGCCGGTTGCGTGGGGAATCAGGTGCGGGGCTGGACCGCGGTGCGGTGCTTGTGGATCTCCTCGTCGCGGTGCCGGTCCGCCGGCGTGCGGCGGGACGGGCTCGCCACCGTCGAGCCGTTGGCAGCGGCCGCGGCCGCCTCGACGCTCCGGTAGTAGTCGAAGAGCCCGGCCTCGTCGATGATGACCCGGTCGGTGTAGTCGTCGAACCACAGAGCCTCGGGGTTGCGTCCCACGATGGCCACCTTGCCCCGCTCGCCGGCGTCGGCCGGGCTGCGCAGCACCTTGAAGACGACGACCCCGTTCTCGGCGCCGGGAAGGCCGGGAATGGGCTCCTCGCTGACCGCGCAGACCTCGGTCTTGCCCTTGAAGTGCACGCACGCGAGCCGGGCGTGGGCCTCGACGCCCGACAGTCCTCGCTGCGAGTCGTTGAGCAGGTGCCAGGCGGTCTCGATGGGCACGTTGAAGGCCTTGTAGGCCACGATGTTGCGGCCGCCGAAGAAGTAGTGGTTCTCGATGCCGGCCGCCTTGAGGGTCCGCTGCAGGATGCGCAGGGCGTCGGCGTCGTCGTTGACGCCCCGGATGATCGGGGACTGGTTCTCGACGCATATCCAGCCCCGGGACACGACCGCGTCGACGGCCCGCCGGGTGCTGGGGATCCACTGGTAGTGGCCGTGCTCGCCGGCGATGTAGTCGCCGCCGGCGTCCTTGGCCAGCAGCTCGTCGGGATGGTTGAAGTGCACCATCAACCGCAGCGCCACATCCGGGTACACCTCGTGGAACCGGTCGATCATGGACATGAACGCGTCGTCGAAGCGGTCGGGATGGAAGGCGAGCTCCTTGGTGCCCACCCTGATGACCTCCGCGCCCGCCTCGGCCAGCGCGGTGAACCAGGCGGCCAGCTTGGAGTTGGGCAGCACCATCGGATCCCCGCCCGACAGCAGGATCTCGCGCAGCTTGGGCCGGCCGGTCTCGGGATGGCGGCCGCCGTTGGCCGCGACCGCGGCGTTGTGGCTCCGGATGTAGCCGGTCACCTCGGCGACGTTGGCCAGCCCCTTCTTCTTGACGGTGCCGTCGGCTCGCTCGATGTCCTTGCGGCCGATCAACTCCTCGCGGTAGCAGAACCGGCAGTGGGCCGAGCAGGTCGAGATCACGTACAGCAGCGCCATCTCGTACTTGTGCAGGATCCCCTCGACCGGGCTGTAGTTGAGCTGGTTGGCGGGGTCCTCCTCGCCGTCGAGGTTCAGGGTCTCGTCCGGGGAGGCCTTGACCAGCTTCTGGAGGGCCGCGCTGTTGCGGGCCATGTCGAAGTAGTGGCGGGTGATCTTGACCGGCATGCGGTCCTCGACGTCGCGGTCCGTTCCCTTGAGGCTCTGCAGGTCGGACAGCTCGACGGGGGTGTAGAAGCCGCGCATGTCCTCCGGAGCGTTCTCGTTGATGAACGGGTCCAGACCATTGACGATCTGGCGGTCGTAGCGGGGATTCTCGACGTGGTCGAGGACCTGCCGCTCTCGGTCGGTGGGTACGTACTTTGCCTTCTTCATGATGTTGCGTTTCTTTGGTGAGTCATCAGATGCTTGACTATTCTATATGCATTGACAGTCAGTTCCACTGGACCGTCCACAGTCCGACCCTAACCTGAGGATAAGTGGGAATGTCCAGTCAGGCAAGTGGCACCGCCACCCCGGAGCGCTGCCGCCGCGCCACGCCACGCGCCGATCCCATGAGCCGGTACCGTCGGGGGATGCTCGATCTGCGCCAACTGAGGGCCGAGCCCGAGACGGTCAAGGCCGCGGTGGCCCGCCGGGGCGAGCCGACCGCGCCGCTGGACCAGGTCGTCGTCCACGACGAGCGGCGGCGGGCTGTGACGAGCGAGGCCGACGGGTTGAGGGCCGAGGTGAAGCGCATCTCGGCCGAGGTGGGCGCGCTCCATCGCGACGGGCGGGCCGCCGAGGCCGACGGGCTGCGGGCCCGCAGCCGGGAGCTCGGAGCCCGCATCGACGAGCTGGCCGCCGAGGCCGACCAGCTCTCGGAGTGGATCCAGCGGATCCTGCTGTTCGTGCCCAACATGCCCGCGGAGGACTGCCCCGACGGCTCGGGACCCGACGACAACGTCGTGGTGCGCACCGTCGGCTACGACCCGGGCTCCTACCAGGACCACCAGAGGGTGCCGCACTGGGACATCGGCGCCGAGCTCGGCATCCTCGACATCGACCGGGCCGTGCGCATGTCGGGCTCGATGTTCGCCATGTACCGGGGGCTCGGGGCCCGTCTGGTGCGGGCCCTCATCGACTACGGGCTCGACCGCAACCGGGACCTGTACGAGGAGGTCAGGCCGCCCACGCTGGTGCGGACCGAGACCATGACCAGCACCGGGCACCTGCCCAAGTTCTCCGACGAGGCCTACCAGCTCGAGCGCGACGGGCTGTGGGCCGTCCCGACCGCGGAAGTGCCGCTCACGTCGCTGCTGTCGGGCGAGGTCGTCGAGGAGGCCGACCTGCCGGTGCGGCTGATGGCCCACACGTCGTGCTTCCGGCGGGAGGCCGGCGCGGCCGGCCGCGACACCCGCGGCCTGCTGCGGGTCCACGAGTTCGACAAGGTGGAGCTGTACGGGTTCTGCACGCCCGAGCAGGCCGGCGACATCCACGCCGAGATCCTCGACCGGGCCGAGCGGGCCATAGCCGATCTCGGCCTGGCCCACCGGATCCTCGACCTGTGCGCGCCGGACCTGGGCGACGCATCGGCCCGCACCTTCGACATCGAGGTGTACGCCCCCGGAGCCGACCGCTGGCTGGAGGTGTCGAGCATCTCGTGGTGCCGCGACTACCAGGCCCGGCGGGCGAACATCCGGTACCGGCCCGAGGCCGGGGGCCGCACCCGGATGGTGCACAGCCTCAACGGATCCGGCCTGGCCGTCCCCCGGGTGTGGGCCGCGCTGGTGGAGGCCTGCCGCCGGCCCGACGGCTCGATCGCCGTCCCCGAGGTCCTGCACCCCTACATGGGCGGCATCACGTCGATCGGCCCGCGCTGAGATGGCTGGTTCGATCACCTGGATCGAGCCGGTGAGGGACCGGGTCGAGCCGGCCCGGTTCGGCTCGGACCATCCCATGCGGACCGTCACCCGCCAGATCGGGGGAGGCGGGGGCTGGTCGCCCGAGCGGGCCTCGTTCGTGGCCGGGGTCTTCGACGAGTTGAGCGTCGGCTGGCATTCCGATCACAGCAGCGACCTGCGTCTGGCCCCGCTGGAGGACGCTCTGGACCGCGGCGATCTTCCGCCGGGCCGCCTGGTGGAGATCGGCTGCGGGACCGGGGCGGCCACCGAGCGGATCGCCGCCCGCCGTCCCGTGGCCGCCGCTGTGGACCTGTCGCCGAGGATGCTCGCCCTCGCCGACCGGACGGTGGCGCCGTTCGTCCGGGCCGACGCCGGAGCGCTGCCGCTGGCATCGGGGTCCGTCGACGTGATGGTGCTGGTGAACATGTTCATGTTCGCGGACTCCTACGACCGGGCGCTGGCCCCCGGCGGCCGCTTCGTGTGGATCAGCACGATGGGCGACGAGACCCCCATCTATTTCCCGCCCGGCGAGGTGATGGACCTGCTTCCCGGCCGCTGGACGGCCACCGGCAGCCACGCCGGCACCGGGTTCTGGCTGGTCGCCCGCCGCGCGTGCTGATACTTTGAATACACGTACTACGCAAGGGAGTCGCCCGTGCCCACATCGATCCGCCTAGCGCCCGAGATCGAGGAGCGGATCAGCTTCCTGGCTTCGACGACGGGGCGAACCAAGGCCTTCTATCTCCGCGAGATCATCGACCGCGGGCTCGACGACATCGAGGACTACTACTTGGCCGCAGACGTCCTCGAACGCGTCCGCGGAGGCCGAGAGCGTGTGCACGGCGCCGGGGAGGTGCGGAGCGAGCTTGGCATGGAGGATTGAGTACACCGACACGGCGAGGACGCAACTCAGGAAACTCGACCGGAGTACCGCGCGCCGCATCCTGGACTACATGGATCACCGCGTCGCGACGGGGGATCCGCGCCGCATCGGCCAGCCGCTGACCGGGCCGCTCGGCAAGCTGTGGCGCTATCGGGTGGGAAGCCTCCGCGTTGTGTGCGACCTCCAAGACGAGGCTGTGCGTGTGTTGGTGGTGAGAATCGGCAGACGGGATCAGGTCTATCGATGAACTGGCACCGAGGGCTGGGCGCGCTCGCTCGGCTGCAGGCTTGCGGCTGTCTAGGCCCCGTAGAGTCGAGGTATGGATCTGGCGGAGATGCGCGAGCAGTACTCCGAGGTCGGGCTCAGCGAGGACGATGTCGCCGACGACCCCATCGCCCAGTTCAAGCGCTGGTTCGACGAATGGCTGTCAGCGGAGCCCTACGACGCCAACGCGGTGATCCTGGCCACTGCCGACGCCGACGGCTGGCCCTCGGCCCGGGCGGTGCTCCTCAAGGGGCTCGACGAGCGCGGCTTCGTGTTCCACACCAACCGGCGCTCGGCCAAGGGGCTGGACCTGGACCGGTCGCACCGGGCCTCGCTGTGCTTCCTGTGGCATCCCCTCGAGCGCCAGGTGCGGGTGGTGGGAACGGCGGAGCACCTGCCCGACGACGAGAGCGACGCCTACTTCGCGTCGAGGTCCCGGGGCGCCCAGATCGCGGCCAGCGCGTCGCCGCAGTCCGAGGTGATCGCCGACCGGGCCGAACTGGAGCGCCTGACCGCCGGGACCGAGGCCCGCTTCGCCGGGTCCGGCACCGTGCCCCGGCCCCCCCACTGGGGCGGCTACCTGGTGCGACCCGTCACGGTCGAGTTCTGGCAGGGACGCCGCAGCCGCCTGCACGACCGGCTGCGCTACCGCCGCCCGGACCGGGCCGCGGGCGCGGACTGGGTGATCGAGCGCCTCGCGCCCTGACCGTCGTACTGGGCAGTCCAGGCGTCGACGGCATCGACGAGGGCGTCGATGAGGGTGCTGACCTGGGGGGCCCGGGGCGTTCCGTCGTGGTCGGACCAGTTGCGGGCCTGCTTGTTCCAGCGGATGGTCGGGGGCAGCTCCAGTTGCACCCCTCCGTTGGCGGGAAGGTTCACCGGGTTGGCCTGGTGCAGTCCCCGCAGTCCCCGCGGGATCTCGTCGAGATCGTCTACCACGCCGTAGCCGGACGGCAGCGCGGCTCGCAGGTGTCCGGCCAGATGGCCGGCGAGTCGCCGGTTGGTTCCCCCCAGCAGGACCTTCCAGAACTGGGTCTCGCGGCCGTAGCCGTGCACCGCGATCACCGTGTGGACGTGGTCGAGGAACTCCCGGAGGCTGGCGGAGTGCTCGGGCCGGATGGCGATGGAGGGCACGTGCTCTCGCAGCGGGGCGTGCTGGATGACCGCGTACAACGAGGTTCCGCTGCGCTCGGCGACCTCCCGGGCGATCGCGTCGGTGGTGCGCTCCAGGTTGCCGCCGTGGAACGCCATGATCCCGAACCGGTCCCGCAGCTCGCACACCTCGTCCACGCCCGGGTGGGCGAGCAGTGCCGGGAAGCTCCCGGTCAAAGCGGCCGGTTCAACGCGTCCTGCGCAGGCCGCAGCCGGCGCCTGGCCCGTTTCACGATCCCCCAGGCAATCCAGGCGACCAGCGCGGTGAACAGGATCTCCAGCGGCACCCCGAAGCGGAGCGGGTCGGTGAACCAGTGGCCGACCCGCAGCGGCCACCCGCCGACGAACCGCAGGATCGGCAGGACCACGAAGTCGGCCCGGTTGAAGTAGAACTCCACCATCAGGTACAGGGCCAGGTAGACCGCGGTGACGGAGCGGCGCAGGAACACGCTGGTCTCGCCCTGCCGCCATCCCATCACGAGGGCGCCGAGCACCCCCAGAGCGCACAGCACGCCCAGGCGCTCGGCGGTGGCGTGGTCGATCCAGTTGCTGACCGCCGCCTGGAACTCGGTGAACTTGTCGACCAGCACGTTGGTGGCCAGCGGGTCCTCGAGGATCTGCAGCTCCCACCAGCCGTAGTTGGCGACATAGATCCCCGACGCGATCAGCACCAGCCCCGAGATCGGGTTGATCCAGCGGAACATCTTGCGCATCGCGCCCACCACGCTGGTGCGAGCGAGTGCCAGCGCCAGGGTCAGGAACGTCATGACCGCGCCCATCCCGATCGCGTAGGCCACGAAGTTGGCTGTGCCGTCGGCCACGCCGTCGGACGAGAAGCTGGTCGCCACCGCCGCGATGAACAGGCCGATCGTGCACGACAGCGATACCACCGCGTAGCTGATGCCGAACATGAACACCGACCCGAGGCCCCGGCCGCCGGTGCCCCGGCTCATCTTGGGCAGTCGCAGGTTGATGGCCCGCCCGGTCAGCAGCCACAGGCCCAGCAGCGCCATGATCGCGCCGATGGCGATGGTCACGTAGCCGATGCGGTCGAGCACGGTGCCCTGGCTGAGCACCGTCTCGAACAGCAGGCCGAAGGCGCCGAAGACGGCGATGAAGCCGGCGGTGAGCGTGAGCGCCACGCCGATGGCCCGGAACATCGCGCCCAGCGTCTGAGCGCCCGACGTCGGCTGCGCGTCCCCTGACTCCAGGCCGATGAAGTACGACAGGTAGGCGGGCAGCAGGGCGAAGCCGCACGGGTTGAACGCGGCGACCAAGCCCAGGGAGAACGGGTAGGCGAGCGCGGCCCAGTCCATGGCCCTACGGTCTAGCCGCTACGAGCGGGCGCGTACAGGCGATGACTCCTCGCGGTGCAGCGTTGTGTTTCCCGCTCTTGTTCGCTGCGCTCACGGGCCGCTCGGGCCACGGCCTCGCTTCCTGCACCGCCTCGACCCTCATGAATTGCCCCCTACCCGCTCGGCCTCACGCCGAGGACATTCTCGATGAGCTCGGTCAGCGCCTCGGCGTCGAGGATTCCGGCGAAGGTGTCGAGCAGCTCGCCGGAGGGCGACACGAACGCGGTGGTGGGCATGGCGATGCTCTCCGTCGCCCCGTACACCTCCAGGTCGAGGTCCCAGCCCACGTCGTAGGTGACCCCCGTCCGTTCGACGAGGGCGAGCGCGTCCCCGGGCGTCTGGTCCTGCGAGAGCCCCAGGAACGCCACCTCGCCGTCGAGGCTCTCGAAGACACCCTGGAACTCCGGCATCTCCCGCACGCAGGGCGGGCACCACGACGCGAAGAAGTTCACCACCAGAGGCTTGCCCTCGTAGCCGGCGATGGTGCCGGCGCCTCCGTCGAAGAGGTCGAAGGTGAGGTCGGAGAGGTCGGTTCCGTCGGACGTGTCGGGCGAGATGTCGGTGCCGGCGACGAAGCCCGGGCTGTCCTGGCTGAGGACGATCTTGGGTGTCTCGTCGCCTGCGGTCGCGGCCGTGCCGCCGCCGCATGCACTCACCGTCGCAGCCAGCACGACGACGAGTCCGGCGACGAGCCCGGCCCGGATCCCGGCTTGCGCCGGCGGCTTGCCCCTCATGGCGCAGCCGACAGTACCGGCGCCGGCCCGAGGCCGAGCCAAAAAGGCGGGACCACGCGGACCATACGGCGCGAGGCCGTGGCCCGAGCGGCCCTCAGGTGGCAGCGAACAGGAGCGGGAATGGCACCGCTGCGACGCGACAGGCTCTCGCCTGCTTGAGGATGCCCATGAGGCCTCTCAGGCGGCGTCGGCCGAGCCTTCCGACGGCCCGGAACCGTGGTGTCCGGGCACCTTGAGCCGGTAGCGCAGCAGGCCGTCGGCGCCGCGGCTGCTGTCGGCCTCCCCGATCACCCGCAGATGCTCGAGATGGGCGAAGGTCTCGCTGGCGGCCATGTCCCCCCAGGCCCGCTCGGAGAAGAGCTCCTTCATGTAGGCCTCCACCGGCGCGTCGCCGAGCGCGGCGGCCGCGGCCCGCAGCACGTCGAGCCGCTCGACGTGGTGGCGGCGGATGCTGTCGGTGCGGCCCCGCAGGTCGGTGAACGGGTGGCCGTGGGCGGGCAGGCACACCTTGACCCCCTCGAAGGCCCCCACCCGGGCCAGAGACCCGAAGAAGGCCGCCAGCGGGTCGTCGAGCTCGGTCGAGCCCGCTATGTGGGGCGTGATGGTGGGCAGCACATGGTCCCCCGAGAGGAGCACGCCCTCGGTGGGGTCCCACAGGCAGAGGTGGTCGGTGGTGTGGCCCGGAGTGTGGACCGCGAACCAGTCCCGCCCGGCCAGCCGCACCGGGTCGCTGTCGGCGACACGGATGGTCGGCTCGGGCACCCGGAAGCGGGGCACCCGGCCCTCGACGTTGCTCTGGATGAACAGCCGGATGGCCTCGTCGGGGGGTGGCTCCCTGCGAGTGCCCCACGGGGTGCTGCCCCGGTCCGCCAGCTTCGCCTTCCAGAGCTCGACCAGCGCCTCGGCGTCCAACTCCAGCAGCTCCAGGTCGATGTCGGCGTTGGCGTCGTCGGCCGCGGGGCTGGAGGTGAAGGCGGCGTGGGCCAGCAGCTCGGCGCCGGTCTCCTCGCGCAGCTGGTGGCTGCCGCCGTAGTGATCGGGGTGGGAGTGCGTGACGACGGTGGTGTGCACACGTCGCAGGGGAATGCCGGCCTGCTCGAGCCGGTCGACCAGCGCCGACCACGACTCCTCGCCGGGCAGTCCGGGGTCCACCAGGGCCGCGCCGTCGGAGTCGACCAGCGCGTAGCAGTTGACGTGGCCCAGGCCCGGCATGCTCACCGGAAGCTGCAGCCGAAGCACCCCGGGCGCCACCTCGGCCACCTCTGAGGACGCGGGCTCCTGCTCCTGCTTGGTGTAGGTCCTCACGCTCATGGCGCGCTCTCGGCGATGCCGCCGATGAACCCGGCCCGGCGGTACCAGCGCAATTCCTCCAGGCTCTCGGTGATGTCGTCGAGGGCCCGGTGGCCCGCTGCCTTGGCGGGTCCGCCCTCGTACACCGACGGCTGCCAGCGGCGGGCCAGCTCCTTCACGGTGGACACGTCGATCGAGCGGTAGTGCAGGAAGTTCTCGACATCGGGCAGGTGCCGGGCCAGGAACCGGCGGTCGGTGCCGATGGAGTTGCCGCACAGCGGGACGGTCCGGGGCGCGTCGATGTGTGATCGCAGGAACGCGAGCACCGTCGCGCCGGCCTCGTCGAGACTCACGGCCGAAGACTTGATCTGATCCAGCAGCCCGCTGCCGGCGTGCATGGCTCTCACGGTGTCGTCCATTCCGGCCAGAACCCGCTCCGGCTGGTGGATCACAAGGTCGGGGCCGGTGGCCACCAACCGAAGGTCGTCATCGGTGATGAGGGCCGCGATCTCCACGATGGAGTGGAGTTCGGGGTCGAGGCCGGTCATCTCCAAGTCCATCCAGGCGAGCACCGCGGCAGGATAACGACCGTGGGTGTCGGGGCGGTTCCGCTACTCTCGGCCGGTGCTCGACGTTCCCATGCTGCGGCTCGATCCTGACCTGCCCCTGCCCGCCTACGCCCGGCCCGGCGACGCCGGCATCGACCTCATGGCCCGCACTCCTGTGGTGCTCGCCGCGGGAGGGGGCCGGGCGCTGGTGCCCACCGGCGTCGCCGTCTCATTGCCGGAGGGGTGCGCCGGCTTCGTGCTCCCCCGCAGCGGGCTGGCCCTCTCCCACGGCGTGACCTGCCTGAACACGCCCGGATTGATCGACTCCGGTTACCGGGGAGAGCTCAAGGTGATTCTGGTGAACACCGACCCGTCCGAGCCGTTCGCGGTGGAGCGGGGCGAGCGGATCGCCCAGCTGGTGGTGATGGCGGTGGAGCAGGTGCGCCTGGTTGAGGCGGACAGCCTCGACCCCTCGACGCGCGGCGACCAGGGATTTGGCTCGACTGGGCGCTGAGCCTCGGAGCCGCCGATCCGTCAGGCCGCGGGCCGGCTGCCGGGTCGGCCGATGTCCTTGCGCATCAGCAGCCGTCCCCGCTCGGACTCCACTGTGGCGGTCACGTTCGAAGCATCCGCTGCCTTCTTGAACCGGGCCGCGTCGGTGGCCGCGACGGTGGCCCCGTCGGTGCGCTCCAAGTCCACCTCGAGGCGGCCGCCGTGGGCCCGGAGCACGCACACGATGGTGGCACCGGGACCTGCCGGGGGCGCGAGCAGCAGCTCTGTCGCCTGGTCCAGGGCGGCGCGCAACTCGTCGATCTCCGTGAACGACATGCCTTGGCGCAGCGCCACCGCGGCGGCGCCCACGCGCACGATCTTGCCGCAAGCGGCGGTGGCGGGCACCTTCAGGACTATCTCGTCGATCGCGAGCCCATCGCTCACACCTGAAAGAATGCCACGAATCGGCGCGGTTGCTGCGGCCTGCACGGGGCATTTCTCGGCCGGGCTCGGCCTCTGGGCGCGCCGGTAGCCTGATCGGCGGTGGCATTCGTAGTAGAGAAGTTCGGCGGCACCTCGGTAGCCGGCCCCGACCGGATCCGGGTCGTGGCCGACCATGTGGCGCGCCGCCGCAGCCACGGCGACGAGGTCGTGCTGGTCGTCTCGGCCATGGGAAGCGAGACCGACCAGCTGCTGCGGATGGCCTCCGACGTGGCCGCCGACCCGCCCGGCCGCGAGGTCGACATGCTCATCACCGGCGGTGAGCGCAAGGCCTGCGCCCTGATGGCCATGGCACTGAGCGACGTGGGCGTGACCGCCGCATCGTTCACGGGCAGCCAGGCCGGGTTCCGCACCGACACCGCCCACACCGGCGCCAAGATCCTCGACATCACGCCGGGCCGCGTCACCGATGCGCTGGCCCGCGGCGTCGTGCCGGTGGTGGGCGGTTCCCAGGGGGTGTCCGTCGACGGCGACGTGACGTTCTTCGGCCGGGGAGGCTCCGACACCACTGCGGTGGCGCTGGCCCATGTCCTCGGCGCGGACCACTGCGAGATCTACACCGATGTGCCCGGCGTGTTCAGCGCCGACCCCCGCCTCGTGCCCGAGGCCCGGCGCATGGATGCGGTCTCGTTCGACGAGCTGCTGGAGATGACCGCCAGCGGCTGCCCGAAGCCGGCCATGCGGGCGGTGGAACTGGCCAGGTCCTATGGCGTCGAGCTGCACGTGCGATCCGCGTTCAGCTGGATGCCGGGCACCACAGTCACCGGAGAGGAAGCCATGGAGCACGCCATCATCTCGGCCGTCACCCACGACGCCAGCGAGGCGAAGATGACCGTCTCGGGGGTCGCCGACAAGCCCGGTGTGGCCGGACGGCTGTTCCGGGCGCTGGCCGACACCGACGTCAACGTCGACATGATCGTGCAGAACGTGTCGAGCGAGGGCGTCACCGACATCAGCTTCACCGTGCCCCGGCTGCAGCTCGACGGGGCCCGGTCGGTGGCGCAGGGGCTGATCGACGAGCTGGGCGCCGACGACGTGTCCGCCGACGACGGCATCGCCCGGGTGAGCCTGATCGGGGCCGGCATGCAGACCAATCCGGGCGTGGCCGCCCGGATGTTCGAGACGCTGGCCGCGGCGGGGATCAACATCGAGATGATCTCGACGTCCGCTATCCGCATCTCCTGCGTGATCCGGGCCGGCGACATGGAGCGGGCCGTGGTCGCGCTGCACGAGTCGTTCGAGCTCGACAAGGACCCCGCCGACCGCGCCAGCGTCTACTGATCACGCCCGGCCCGGGAATTGGCAGCGTCCTGCCCCGTACAGGGGCGATTTCGCTGCCAGTTCTCTGCGGGCTGAGGCTGGCGTCGCGAATTGGCAGTGTTTTGCCCCGTACAGGGGCGATTTCGCCGCCAGTTCTCTGCGGTTGTCGCGGCTAGAAGAACCGCTGGTGGCGGTAGCCTGCGGCCCCATGGATGTGGGAGTCGTAGGCGCAACCGGCCAGGTGGGCGGGGTCATGCGCGCCCTGCTGGACGAGCGCGACTTCCCGGTGGACGGGCTGCGCTTCTTCGCCTCGTCCCGCTCGGCCGGGCGCACCCTGCACTGGCGCGACCGGGCCGTCGTCGTGGAGGACGCCGCGGCCGCCGACTACGCCGGGCTCGACGTGTGCCTGTTCTCCGCCGGGGCCACCACCAGCCGGGCCCTGGCCGAGCGGGTGGCGTCGGAGGGCGTGGTGGTGATCGACAACTCCTCGGGCTGGCGGCGCGACCCGGACGTTCCGTTGGTGGTGTCCGAGGTCAACCCCCATGCGCTCGACTCGATCCCCAAGGGCATCGTCTCCAACCCCAACTGCACGACCATGGTGGCCATGCCGCCACTGAAGCGCCTCGATGCCGAGGCAGGCCTTCTCGCCATGGTGGTCTCGACCTACCAGACAGTCTCGGGCGCCGGGCTGGCCGGGGTGGACGAGCTGCACGAGCAGGTCCAGAAGGCGGGCGAGGACGCCCCCTCGCTCACTTTCGACGGTGCCGCGGTCGGCCTGCAGGCCGGCGAGAAGTTTCCCGAGCCGATCGCCTTCAACGTGATCCCGCTGGCCGGATCGGTCGTCGACGACGGCTCTGGGGAGACGGACGAGGAGCAGAAGCTCACCCAGGAGAGCCGCAAGATCCTCGAGCTGCCCGACCTGGTCGTGGCGGCAACCTGCGTACGCGTGCCGGTGTACTGCGGCCACTCGCTGTCCATCAGCGCCTCGTTCGAGCGCCCCATCTCGCCGGAGCGGGCCGTCGAGGTCCTGACCGGCGCGCCGGGGGTGGTGATGGCCGACATCCCCACCCCGCTGAAGGCCGCCGGCGCCGACCCGTCGTATGTGGGCCGCATCCGCCGCGACCCCACCCGCCCCAACGGGCTGTCGCTGTTCGTGTCGGGTGACAATCTCCGCAAGGGTGCCGCGCTCAACGCCATCCAGATCGCGGAGGCGATGGCCGACCGCGGCCTCCTCCCAGCGGCCTGACCCCGCCCGAACCGGCGAGCCTGCGGCTGGGCTCGCCCCCTATTCCGGCTCGGCGTCGGGGCGGCCGGCCACGATGGCGAGGATCACCAGGCCGATGCCGAGCGCCTCCTGGCCGCTGGGCACCTGGGCCAGGGCCGCCAGCCCGACCACCGCGGCCGTCGCGGGCAGCAGCGCCTGCAGCAGGGCGAAGCGGTGCGGGTCGACCCGGCGCATCACCGTCTGGTCGATGCGGTAGGGGATCACGTTGGACAGCAGGCCGGTGGCCAGTCCGAGCGCCAGCACCAGCGGGGAGTCCAGCGCTGCGGCCACCGCGGTCGCGCCGAACGGGCTGATGGCCGCCGCGCCGACGAGCATGCCCAGCCCCAGCCCGTCCACCGAGGCCGGGCTGCGGGCCACCCGATGGCCGAGCAGGATGTAGCCGGCCCAGAACGCGCCGGCCAGCAGCGCGAACCCCACCCCGGCGGCCGTGCCCTCGGACTCCACGCCGGCCAGTACCAGCACGCCTGCCACCGCCAGCACGACCGCCCCCGCGGAGCGCATGGTGCGGGCCCCGAGAGCAGCGACCAATACCGGTCCGGTGAACTCGATGGCCACCGCGTTGCCCAGCGGGAGCCGGTCCATGGCCAGGTAGAAACACAGGTTCATGGTGGCCAGCGACACGCCGAAGGCGGCGGCCCGACCCAGCTCTCGGGCCTGCCATCGCCGTCGCCATGAGCGCCGCAGGGCGACGACCACTGCCCCCGCGGCCAGCACTCTCAGCAGCGCCACCCCGCCCGGAGCCAGCTCATCGAACAGCACCACGGCCACCACGGCGCCCAGGTACTGCGACACCGCCCCGACCATGAAGAGGCCTTCGGGGGCGAGTTCTCGGGGCCGCATCAGGGCTCCCGATAGGGTTGCGCCATGACTCTGGACGACCAGCTCGTGAACCGGCTCACCTGGAAGATCCCCAACGCGTTGGCCCTGATCGGGTCGCGCTCAGGCGACGAGCGCAACGGCATGACCGCGCGCTGGATCACGCAGCTGTCGATGGAGCCGGTCCTCATAGGTGTCGGGGTGGACAATACGGCGGTGACGCACCGGCTCATATCCGAGGGCGGATCCTTCACCGTCAATCTCTGGAACGCGGAGGAGACCCGGGTGTTCGTCAAGTTCTCCAAACCGGCCACCTACGCCGACGGGACCCTCAACGGCCGGGCGGTGCGGGAGGCGACCACCGGCGCGCCGGTGTTCACCGAGGCCATCGCCTGGATGGACTGCGAGGTTCGCCACGCCATCGACCTCGGGACCCACACCCTGTTCGTGGGTGAGCTGGTCGACGGCGACATCCACATTGACGAGGCCCGCTCGGCCTCCATGAGCGACACCCGCATGAAGTACGGAGGCGTCAAGCGCCACTGATCCCTGCGCACAACTTGCGGCGACTTCAGACTCGTCTCGCCGCAAGATGTGAGGTGATACCGAGAACGGTGACTTGACTGGCTGTCGCCTTCTCCTTAAGTCGCCAGAATGTAAGCTAATCCTGAGAAACGGCGAGTTGGCTGGCCGTTGCTCGCCCGCTAAGTCGCCAAGATGTAAAGAAACGCCGCTTACGGGCCGAAAATGTAAACGTTCGGGGCCACCAACGCCGTCCAGGATCCCGTAACCCGTCCAGGGAATCGGGGGTCTCCGTCTCGGACTGCCCTTGCCTCCGTCGGCCAGCCACGCGCTTGAATGGGCCGTGATGGCTGGACCCGAGGCTTTGTCTACAGCGGTCGACGATGAACGCTACCCCGTGTTCGACGTCACTGACTGGGCGGTCGTGCGGCGGGAGCAACTCGGCACGAAGCCCAAGCGGTGGATCCTCGATCCGGACGGCACTCGCTGGCTCATGAAGCTCACCACCGAGAATCGCCGCCGTGACGGGACAAGGTACCGGAAGGGGGACGACTGGTCCGAGCGCGTCGCCAACGGGGTCGCTGGACGACTCGGCGTCCCAGCGGCTCGTACGGAACTCGCTTTGGATCGGGCTGCCGAGGTTCAGGTCTACGGCATCATCAGCAAGTCTGTTCTTGCCCCGCCTAGTGCTCTGTCAACAAACGTTTGCGCGCGTGTTGTGTGTGGTTGGGTTTCGTGCTGGTTGTGCGGCTGGGATGCCCCAGCGGCGTCCTCGCTGGGAGCGGACTCGGGCGCGTTCGCGGCGTTGTGCGGCGAGGAGGTCG